>CASEKR010000011.1 GCA_949288585.1 uncultured Bacteroides sp.
CAGCACGTAGGACGGACGCACCAATACGGGGAAGCCCACCTTCGAGACGAAGGCATTGATGTCCTCCATCGAAGTCAACGCGCTCCATTCGGGCTGGTCCACGCCGATGCGGTCCAGCATGGCGGAGAACTTGTCGCGGTCCTCGGCATTGTCGATGCTCTTGGCACTGGTGCCGAGGATGGGGACACGCTGGGCATCAAGGCGCATGGCGAGGTTGTTGGGGATTTGTCCGCCCGTGGAGACGATGACCCCGTGCGGGTTCTCCAGCTCGAGGATGTCCATCACCCGCTCGAAGGTCAGTTCATCGAAATAGAGACGGTCGCACATGTCGTAGTCGGTGGACACGGTTTCCGGGTTGTAGTTGATCATCACGCTGCGGTATCCTTCCTGGCGGATGGTGTTGAGGGCCTGCACGCCGCACCAGTCGAACTCCACGGAGGAGCCGATGCGGTAGGCGCCTGAGCCGAGAACCACGATACTCCGATGGTCGCCCAGGTAGTGTACGTCGTTCTCCGTGCCGCTGTATGTCAAATAGAGGTAGTTGGTCTGAGCGGGATATTCGGCAGCCAAGGTATCAATCTGCTTCACCACGGGGAGGATGCCGCGGTTCTTGCGATGGCGGCGTATCTCCAGGCTGGCTTGCTCGATGTCCTCGTCCTGCTCCATGCCGATGGCGCGGGCTATCTGGAAGTCGGTGAAGCCCTGCCGTTTCGCCGCGCCCCAGGCGTGGAGTTCCTTGGAGGTCTGCATGATGTTCATCAGTTTCTCCAGGAACCAGCGGTCTATTTTGGTGAGCTCGTGTACCTGGTCTACGGTATAGCCGGCGCGGAACGCCTTGGAAATGACGAAGATGCGCTTGTCCGTCGGTTCGCGCAGGGCCTTGTCCAGGTCGGGGATGCGGAGTTCCTTGTTCTCCACAAAGCCGTGCATACCCTGCCCAATCATGCGCAGGCCCTTCTGGATGGCTTCCTCGAAGGTGCGGCCTATCGCCATCACCTCGCCCACGGACTTCATGCTGGAACCCAGTTCCTTGTCCACGCCGTGGAACTTGCCCAGGTCCCAGCGGGGTATCTTGCACACCACGTAGTCCAGTGCCGGCTCGAAGAAGGCGGAGGTAGTCTTGGTGACGCTGTTCTTCAGCTCAAAGAGCCCGTAGCCCAAGCCCAACTTCGCGGCCACGAAGGCCAAGGGATAGCCCGTCGCCTTGCTGGCCAGGGCCGAGGAGCGGGAGAGGCGGGCGTTCACCTCGATGACGCGGTAATCCTCACTCTGAGGGTCGTAGGCATACTGCACGTTGCACTCGCCCACGATGCCGATGTGGCGGATGATGCGGATGGCCAGTTCGCGCAGCTTGTGGTAGTCGGTGTTGCTCAGCGTCTGGCTGGGGGCAATGACGATGGACTCGCCCGTGTGGATGCCCAGGGGGTCGAAGTTCTCCATGTTGCAGACCGTGATGCAGTTGTCGTAGCGGTCGCGCACCACCTCGTATTCCACTTCCTTCCAGCCGCGCAGGGATTTCTCCACCAGCACTTGCGGGGAGAAGGAGAAGGCTTTTTCTACCAATACGTTCAGTTCTTCCTCGTTGTCGCAGAAGCCGCTGCCCAAACCGCCGAGGGCGTAGGCGGCGCGGACAATGACGGGATAGCCCAACTCGCGGGCGGCGCGGCGGGCATCCTCTGCGTTCTCCACGGCCTCGCTCTTGATGGTCTTCACGTCAATCTCGTTCAGCCTTTCGACGAAGAGCTCGCGGTCTTCGGTGTCGATGATGGCCTGCACGGGGGTGCCGAGCACCTGCACGTTGTATTTCTCGAACACGCCCGCCTGATAGAGGGCCACGCCGCAGTTCAGGGCCGTCTGCCCGCCAAAGGCCAGCATGATGCCGTCCGGACGCTCCTTCTGGATGACTTTCTCCACGAAGTAGGGCGTCACGGGGAGGAAATAGATTTGGTCGGCCACTCCCTCCGAGGTCTGCACGGTGGCAATGTTGGGGTTGATGAGGACGGTCTGGATGCCTTCCTCCTTCAACGCCTTGAGGGCTTGCGAGCCGGAGTAGTCGAACTCGCCCGCCTCGCCTATCTTCAGTGCGCCCGAGCCGAGGAGCAGCACTTTCTTTATATCGGTTGGTTTCATATTGCTTATGGGATTATTCTTGTTTACATAATTCTTTACATCACTCCGGCGGCTTTCCCGTTTGTCCCCCACGACCGCCTCGTTTGTCCCCGACGAGGGTGTCGTTTGTCCCCGACGAGGCCCTCGTTTGTCCCCGACGAGCACCCCGTGGGGGACAGATTGATTATCAATAGGTTACAAACGCCTGTTCGGGCGGGGATTAAAGTAAAAGCCTTTTACACATCACAGCAGCTTCACGAACTCGTCGAAGAGGAACTCCGTGTCCGTGGGACCGCTGCAGGCTTCGGGATGGAACTGGGCGGAGAACCAGGGATTGCGCTTGTGGCGGATGCCCTCGTTCGAGCCGTCGTTCATGTTGACGAACAGCGGTTCCCAGTCGGCGCCCAGTGTGTTGTTGTCCACCGCGGCTGCGATGTCCGTACTTCAGTTTATATATCTTCGCGCCCCCGGCCTTCGAGAGGAGTTGGTTGCCCATGCAGATGCCGAAGATGGGGAGCTTTTCATTCTGCATCGCACGGCGGATATTCTGCACCGCCGCGTCGCACGTGTCCGGGTCGCCGGGTCCGTTGGAGATGAAGAGGCCGTCGAACTGCAGGCCGTTGAAGTCGTAATCCCAAGGCACGCGGATGACTTCCACGCCTCTGCGGATGAGGCAGCGGAGGATATTGGCTTTCACGCCGCAATCCACGAGTGACAATTGACAATTGACAATTAAGTTCCTCTTTGGGGGTGTCGATGGAAAATTTGCGGCTTTCGTTGCCGTTATAAACAATAATCTCCTTGCAGGACACACGGTCCACATAGTTGATGTCTCCGTAATTGTCAATTGTCAATTGTCCATTATCAATTGCATCGTCATCAAAGACGATGCGTCCCATCATCACGCCATGCTCCCTGAGTGCCTTGGTCAGGGCGCGGGTGTCGATGCCCGTGATGCCCGGTATCTGCTCGCGCTTGAGCCAGTCGCCTAGGCTCTCTGCGGCATTCCAATGGCTGAAGTTCTCGCTGTAATCGCTGACGATGATGGCCTCGGCGTAGATGTGGGCGCCCTCCATGTAGTCGGGTATTCCGTCCGCACCACGGGTGAAGGGAGGCACGCCGTAGTTGCCCACCAGGGGATAAGTCAATGTCATCAACTGCCCGGCATAGCTGGGGTCGGTCAGGCTTTCGGGGTATCCCGTCATGGCCGTGTTGAAGACCACCTCGCCCGCCACGGGCTTCTCATAACCGAACGACTGCCCCCGGAAGCGGGTGCCGTCGTCGAGGATAAGGGTTACGTTTCTCATTCTTTATCGGGTTCGTTATTATTGTTGTTCTTCTTATCTGATTTCACTTTATATTGATAGTAGGCATAACCTGCCGCAGCGCCCAAGACCATGCCTAAGGCAATGTTGTGCCACGCGGTTCCCAAGGCTATGCCAAACATTAAGCCAAAGTAGACGTAAATGGCAGGTCCTTTCTTCTTTTGCTCTTCTGTCTGTTTCTCTTCTTGTCCTTCTTCCATATACTTAGCCGTTATCTTGTTCGCTATTTTTGTCCTTATTCATTCTTTTCTTCAAGGCAGGCACCACCAGCCCGATGCATACGCCGATGGGCAGCCACAGGCCGAGGTTCTCAAAGATGATGCCGAATGCCACACCGAGGGCTATGCCCGCACCAAACCATTCATCGGCGAAGGCGGATTTCTTCTTGGGGTCGTCGTTCATGCAACTCATTTATTTTTTCAATTTATCCTGTTTTTGCCTCGACTGGACGAAGGCGTTGCCTTGGCTGGACGAAGGCGTTGCCTCGACTGGACGAAGGCGCTGCCTTGGCTGGACGAAGGCGCTGCCACCTCTGGACATTGGTTTTTCATCAGCCGTCTTAGAATTGATATACCTGTTCAATATAATCTATGAACGCCTTGTTCAGCATCTTCACCCCGCCCGGCGTGGGATAGTCGCCGCTGAAGTACCAGTCGCCCGGATGGTTGGGGCAGGCCTGGTGCAAGCCTTCGAGGGGCTGGTAGACTATCTGCACCTCGGCGCGTGTCCCCTTGGGCGTGAGGAGTTCGGCCATCTTGGCGGAGATTTCCTCATCGGTGAAGGGGGCGTAGATGTCCTTCACGTAGTTCACCATCTGCTCCTTGGGCAGGTCGGCCTGCTCCTTGCTCTTGCGGTAGGCGGAGGCGATGATGTTGCGCATCTCCCGCTCTCTCAGCAACTCGATGGCGGCCTTGAAGGCGATGAACTCACTCATGCGGGACATGTCGATGCCGTAATAGTCGGGGTAGCGCACCTGGGGCGAGCTGGAGACGATGACTATCTTCTTCGGCCCTAAGCGGTCCAGGATGCCGATGATGCTCTGCCTGAGCGTGGTGCCGCGCACGATGCTGTCGTCAATAATGACCAGATTGTCCTGCCCCGACACGAGACTTCCGTAGGTGATGTCGTAGACGTGGGCGGCGAGGTCGTTGCGTGTGTTGCCCTCGGCGATGAAGGTGCGCAGCTTGATGTCCTTGATGGCCACCTTCTCGCTCCGGATGCGGCGGGAGAGGATTTGCTCCAGTTCCTCCTGCGTGGGCTTGTGGCCTAACTCCGCAATCTGCTTCGCCTTCAGGTCGTTAAGGTATTCGTTCAATCCCTGCATCATGCCGCAATAGGCCACTTCGGCGGTGTTGGGGATGAAGGAGAAGACGGTGTGGTCGATGTCGTTGTCGATGGCACGGAGGATGCTGGGCACCAGTTCCTTGCCAAGCTGCTTGCGCTCCCGGTAGATATCCGCGTCGCTGCCCCGGCTGAAGTAGATGCGCTCGAAGGAACAGGGCTTTATCGGGGTGCGGGGCTTGTTGATTTGGATGGTGCGCATCTTGCCCGCCTTGGTAAAGATGACCGTCTGCCCGGGCTGCATCTCCTTGATGGACTCCATGGGGACGTTGAACACGGTCTGGATGACGGGGCGTTCGCTGGCCAGAACGGCCACTTCCTCGTCCTGATACCAGAAGGCGGTGCGGATGCCCCACGGGTCGCGGATGGCGAAGGACTCCCCGCTGCCGGTCAGGCCGCAGATGACGTAACCCCCATCCCACTCCTTGCTGGATGTGCGCAGGACGTTAGCCAGCTCGATGTGGTCTTCTATATAATGGGTAATGTCCATGCCGGTCAGCCCGTTAGCCTCGGCAATGCCATAGAGGCGCTCCACCTCGCGGTCGAGGCGGTGTCCCACTTGTTCCAGCATGATGTAGGTGTCGGCATACTTGCGCGGATGCTGCCCCATGGCGGTTATCTTGGCGAATATCTCGTCCACGTTGGTCAGGTTGAAGTTGCCGCAGAGGGCCAGGTTCTTCACCCGCCAGTTGTTGCGGCGCAGGAAAGGATGCACGTAGGTGAGGCCGGACTTGCCCGTGGTGCTGTATCGCAGGTGCCCCATGTAGACCTCGCCCGCAAAGGGGAGGCACTTCTTGGCATACTCCGCGTCGTGGAGTTGCTCCGGTGTCAGGTCGCGGAAGTGGGTATGCACGGTGTCGAATATCTCGGTGATGGCTCCCGAGCCCAAGGCCCGTTCGCGGAACATGTATTCCTCGCCGGGATTGGCCTCCAGCTTGACGCAAGCCAAGCCCGCGCCTTCCTGCCCCCGGTTGTGCTGCTTCTCCATGAGGAGGTAGAGCTTGTTCAGGCCATACATCCAGGTGCCGTACTTCTTTTCGTAGTACTCCAAGGGTTTCAAGAGGCGTATCATGGCGACGCCGCATTCGTGTTTCAGTTGTTCCATACCTATATAATATATAATGTATATCTCTGTTTTATTTTCGGATTACCATTCGCAGCTTCGTCGGATTCTCACTCCACCGTGACCGACTTCGCCAGGTTGCGTGGCTGGTCCACGTCCATCCCCTTGCAGACGGCTATGTGGTAGGCCAACATCTGGAGTGGCACGGTAGTGATGAGCGGTTCGAGGCATTCGGGCGTTTCGGGCAGTTCGATGCACGTGTCCGCAATCTGGCTGACCACCGTGTCTCCCTTGGTGACCAGGGCGATGACCCTCCCCTTGCGCGCCTTGATTTCCTGGATGTTGCTCAGCACCTTCTCGTAAAGGCCATTTTGGGTGGCGATGACCACCACGGGCATTTCGGCGTCTATCAATGCGATGGGGCCGTGCTTCATTTCGGCGGCCGGATAGCCTTCGGCGTGTATGTAGGAGATTTCCTTCAGCTTCAGCGCGCCCTCCAAGGCTACAGGATAGCTGTATCCGCGCCCCAGGTAGATGAAGTTGTGGGCGTAGGTGAATATCTTGGCCAATTGCGCGATGCGGTCGTTCAGGAGGAGGACCTCTTTCATCTTCTCGGGTATGCGAACCAGTTGGCGGACGATATAGAGATATTCATCCTGGCCGATGGTCTGCTTCTCGCGGGCCAACGTGAGAGCCAGCATCGTAAGCACCGTGACCTGTCCCGTGAAGGCTTTGGTAGACGCCACCCCTATCTCCGGTCCGACGTGTATATACGACCCCGTATGGGTAGCACGCGGGATGCTGGAGCCAATGGCGTTGCAGATGCCATAGATGAAAGCCCCACGGCTCTTGGCCAGTTCGACGGCTGCCAGTGTGTCGGCCGTCTCGCCGCTCTGGGAGATGGCGATGACCACATCATCGGGCGTTATGACCGGGTCGCGGTAGCGGAACTCGCTGGCATATTCCACCTCGACCGGGATGCGGCAGAAGCTCTCGATAAGATGCTTGCCGATAAGGGCGGCGTGCCACGAGGTGCCACACGCCACGATAACGAACCGTTTGGCATTGAGCAACCGCTCCTTATGGTCGATGACGGCAGAGAGCACCACGTTATCCCCGTCTACGTTGACGCGGCCACGCATACAGTCGTTGATACAATCCGGCTGCTCGAAGATTTCTTTCAACATGAAATGCGGGAAGCCACCCTTCTCCAGTTGCCCCAAGTTCATGGCGACCGTCTTGACCTCGTGGGGACATTCGACATTATTCAAGTCGACTATCCGCAAAGGCTGATCGCGCCGAATAAGGGCTATCTCTCCATCGTCTAAATAAACTACCTGGTCAGTATATTCGACAATAGGCGTCGCGTCGGAAGCCAGGAAAAATTCCCCTTGCCCGATGCCGACCACCAACGGGCTGCTCTTGCGGGCGGCTATCAGTTGGTCGGGGTGCTCACGGTCGAGGATGGCGATGGCATAGGCCCCGATGACTTCTTGCAGGGCAAGTTGGACAGCCGTCAGGAGGTCAAGCTGGTTGAGGTCTTGGATATATTCAATGAGTTGTACTAGGACTTCCGTGTCGGTGCTGCTGCGGAAGGTGTATCCCTTCGTTTGGAGCTTCTCGCGCAACACTGCGTAATTCTCGATGATGCCATTATGTATCAGAGCCAGCCGACCGGACGAAGAATAATGGGGATGGGCGTTAGCCGTGCATGGCTCTCCATGGGTGGCCCAACGGGTATGGGCGATGCCGATCGTTCCGGAAGTATCTTTTTGTTGGGTGAACGCCTCCAAGTCGGAGACTTTGCCTTTGGTCTTATAAATGTTCAAGTGCTGCGCATCATCGATGAGCGCCACTCCCGCACTGTCATAGCCACGATATTCAAGTCGTTTTAATCCTTTGACCAAGATGGGATAAGCCGGCCGATGGCCGATATAACCTACTATTCCACACATATTCAGATTCAGATTTGTTTCTTTGATGGCGCAAAGATAGTGATTCCTGTGAACATAATGTTATGCAAGGAGAGATTTCTTGAGCAGAAGGACAAGAATTTTTCCTTTTTATTACATTCGGATAACAAAATGCCACAAGATGGCGGACGGTGGATATTTCCTTATCCGCCAAAATAGGAGCCGAAAAATTCCTGGTTACGCAGATTTCCGTTATCTTTGCGGCACGAAGTCAAAGGGGTGCCCCGCACACGGGCTGAGATCATACCCTCGAACCTGATGCAGGTAATGCTGCCGTAGGAATTGGAGACGCATACCTCTCCCAATCTGTCCCGGTGCAGGACATCCGCTTTGTCTTCCACTTGTTCACTTAATGGATAAAGAAGATGAAGATTACCATCAACAACAAAGACGTAGAAACCCAAGCCACGACCCTCAGCGGCCTGGCCCAAGAACTGGCCTTACCCGAAATAGGTGTGGCCATAGCCATCAACAACCGAATGGTGCCCCGCGCGGACTGGGGCGGTACTGCCTTAGAAGAAGGTGCATCCGTTGTCATCATCAAAGCAGCCTGTGGAGGATAAGCCCATGATTCCCGTACAATTCATTACCCACTGTACCGACCGGTATTCTTACTTGGACAGTGCCCGCATGGCACTGGAGGGCGGATGCCGTTGGATTCAACTCCGCATGAAAGACCATTCTTTGGACGAGGTGGAGGAAATAGGGCGCAAAGTGCAAGCCTTGTGCAAACAATACGAAGCCATCTTTATCATTGACGACCATGTGGAGTTGGCCAAGAAGCTCCAAGCCGACGGGGTGCACCTGGGCCTGAAGGATATGCCCGTTCGTGAAGCGCGCCAAGTCTTGGGCGAAGAATTCCTCATCGGCGGCACGGCCAATACGTTCGAGGACATCGTGCAGCATTGGCAGGAAGGAGCAGACTACATTGGTTGCGGTCCTTTCCGCTACACCGACACGAAAAAGAACCTCAGCCCTGTGCTCGGCCTGGAGGGATATGCCAGCATCCTCCGGCAGATGCGGGAAGCCGACATTCCCCTGCCCGTGGTAGCCATCGGAGGCATCACCCGCACGGACATCCCCGCCATCCTACAAACAGGCGTGCGGGGCATTGCTTTGTCCGGCACCGTGCTCCGCGCTGAAGACCCCGTGCAGGAAATGCGGGAGATATTGACCCTCTGATAGACAACCTCAGGAGAGAATCCTGGTTCCAGTACGGATGGAACCCAGTTCCAATACGGATGGAACCCAGTTCCAGTACGGATGGAACCCAGTTCAAGTACGGATGGAACCCGGTTCCAATACAGATGGAACTTTATTGAAATACCGAATGTACCGAACAAATGATAGTTAATGCCATATAATAACGAATTATGAAGAAACTTATTATCGCCGGGCGCGAGTTTGACTCACGCCTGTTCTTGGGAACTGGAAAGTTCAGCTCCAACGAACTGATGGAGCAATCCATCTTGGCTTCGGGCACGCAGATGGTGACCGTGGCCATGAAACGCATCGAACTGGAGGACAAGGAGGACGACATGTTGCGCCACATCGCCCATCCGCACATCCAGCTCCTGCCCAACACCAGCGGCGTGCGCAACGCCGAGGAAGCCGTGTTTGCCGCACAAATGGCCCGCGAGGCTTTCGGCACCAACTGGCTGAAACTGGAGATTCACCCCGACCCGCGCTATCTCCTGCCCGACTCCGTCGAGACGCTGAAGGCCACGGAGCAACTGGTCAAACTGGGATTCGTGGTCCTGCCCTATTGCCAAGCCGACCCCACCCTCTGCAAGCATCTGGAGGAAGCAGGAGCCGCCACCGTCATGCCCCTCGGCGCGCCCATCGGCACGAACAAGGGACTGCAGACGCGTGACTTCCTGCGCATCATCATCGAGCAGGCCAACGTCCCCGTAGTGGTGGATGCCGGCATCGGCGCCCCTAGTCACGCCGCCGAAGCCATGGAGATGGGCGCTTCGGCCTGCCTGGTGAACACCGCCATTGCCGTGGCCGGAGACCCCGTACAGATGGCCATCGCCTTCAAAGAGGCCGTCGAAGCCGGACGCCGCGCTTACGAGGCCGGATTGGGCATACAGGCCGAATCGATGGAAGCCGAAGCCAGTTCTCCCCTCACGGCTTTCTTGAACAGTTGACGAGTTGACAAGGAGACAAGTTGACAAGGCCCTTGTAGTCTGAAGCCTTGTTCCCTTGTCCCTATTAATTAATCACATACGAAAACGATATGAACCAACGCATCAAATACTCCCGCTCCGAGAAGGTCTATCTGCCGGGGCAAATCCATCCCGACTTGCGTGTGGCCATGCGCCGCGTGGAGCAAGTGCCCAGCACCACCTTTGACGAGAAAGGCGAGAAAGTCATCACCCCCAACCCGAAGGTCTATATCTATGACACCAGCGGCCCGTACAGCGACCCCAACGTGGACATCGACCTGAAGAAAGGACTGCCCCGCCTACGCGAACCGTGGATACTGCAACGCGGCGACGTGGAGCGTCTGCCCGAAATCTCCTCCGAATACGGACGTATGCGCCGCGACGACCACTCATTGGATCACCTGCGCTTCGAGCACATCACCTTGCCCCTCCGCGCCAAGGCCGGACGCCGTTGCACGCAGATGCACTACGCCAAGCAGGGTATCATCACGCCGGAGATGGAATACGTGGCCATCCGCGAGAATATGAATTGCCAGGAACTGGGCATCGACACGCACATCACGCCTGAGTTCGTCCGTCAGGAACTGGCCGCCGGACGCGCTCTCCTACCCGCCAACATCAACCACCCCGAAGCCGAACCGATGATTATCGGCCGCAACTTCCTGGTGAAGATCAACACCAACATAGGCAACTCCGCCACCACCTCCGGCATCGAAGAGGAAGTGGAGAAGGCACTTTGGAGCTGCAAGTGGGGAGGCGACACGCTGATGGACCTCTCCACCGGTGCCAACATACACGAGACGCGCGAATGGATCGTGCGCAACTGCCCCGTACCCGTAGGCACCGTGCCCATCTACCAGGCACTGGAGAAGGTGAACGGACGGGTGGAAGATCTCTCGTGGGAACTCTACCGCGACACCCTCATCGAGCAATGCGAGCAGGGCGTGGACTACTTCACCATCCATGCAGGCATCCGCCGGCACAACGTACACCTGGCCGACAAGCGTCTGTGCGGCATCGTCAGCCGGGGCGGCAGCATCATGAGCAAGTGGTGCCTGGTGCACGACCGCGAGTCCTTCCTCTACGAGCACTTCGACGACATCTGCGACATCCTTTCGCAGTATGACACGGCCATCTCGCTGGGCGACGGGCTTCGTCCCGGCTGCATCCAGGATGCCAACGACGAAGCCCAGTTTGCCGAACTGGACACGATGGGCGAACTGGTGACCCGCGCTTGGGATCACGACGTGCAGGCCTTCATCGAAGGACCCGGCCACGTGCCTATGCACAAGATCCGTGAGAACATGGAGCGTCAGATTGAGAAGTGCCACAACGCCCCGTTCTATACCCTCGGCCCCATCGTCACGGACATCGCTCCGGGTTACGACCACATCACTTCGGCCATTGGCGCAGCACAAATCGGGTGGTTAGGTACCGCCATGCTGTGCTATGTCACGCCGAAAGAACACCTAGCCCTGCCGGACAAGGAAGACGTGCGCATCGGCGTAGTGACCTACAAGATTGCCGCCCACGCCGCCGACTTGGCCAAGGGACATCCCGGCGCGCAGGTACGGGACAATGCCTTGAGCAAGGCACGCTACGAGTTCCGCTGGAAGGACCAATTCGACCTGTCGCTGGACTCCGAGCGGGCGATGAACTACTTCCACGCCGGCAAGCACGTGGACAGAGAATATTGCACGATGTGCGGCCCGAACTTCTGCGCGATGCGCTTGAGCCGGAGCATTAAGAAAGAAAACCAATAACACCAAAACCATGTTTAGCGAAGTATTAGACCAAATATCCTGGGACGACACCACCGCCCGCATCCTCGCCAAGACCGATGCCGACGTGCGCCGCGCCCTGAGCAAGGAACATTGCGACATCGAGGACTTCATGGCCCTCATCTCGCCCGCAGCCGAGCCATACCTGGAAACGATGGCACGGCTCAGCAAGAAATACACCGAGGAACGCTTCGGACGTACCATCTCCATGTTCGTGCCTCTCTACCTCACCAACTCCTGCACCAACTCGTGCGTCTACTGTGGCTTCCATATCTCGAACCCCATGAAGCGGACGATACTGACCGAGGAGGAAATCGTCAACGAATACAAGGCCATCAAGCGGCTGGCCCCCTTCGAGAACCTGCTGATTGTCACCGGCGAAAACCCTGCCAAGGCGGGCGTCCCCTACCTAGCCCGCGCCCTCGACCTGGCCAAACCCTACTTCTCCAACCTCAAGATAGAGGTCATGCCCCTCAAGGCAGAGGAATACGAGGAATTGACACGCCACGGCATGAACGGTGTCATCTGCTTCCAGGAGACCTATAACCGGGCGCACTACAACATCTACCACCCGCGCGGCATGAAGTCCAAGTTCGAGTGGCGGCTGAACGGCTTCGACCGCATGGGGCAGGCCGGGGTGCACAGCATCGGCATGGGCGTCCTCATCGGCTTGGAGAAAGAGTGGCGCACAGACATCACCATGATGGCCCACCACCTACGATACCTCCAAAAACATTATTGGCGCACGAAGTACAGCGTCAACTTCCCTCGTATGCGTCCCTCGGAGAACGGCGGCTTCCAACCTAACGTAGTCATGACAGACCGCGAACTGGCGCAGGTCACCTTTGCCATGCGCATCTTCGACCACGACGTGGACATCTCCTACTCCACCCGCGAACCGGCACACATCCGCGACCATATGGCCACGCTGGGTGTCACCACCATGAGCGCCGAGAGCAAGACCGAACCCGGAGGCTACTACACTTACCCGCAAGCACTGGAGCAATTCCACGTCAGCGACGAGCGCACTGCCCACGAAGTGGATGCCGCCCTGCGCCGTATGGGACGGGAGCCGGTATGGAAGGACTGGGATGCCGCCTTCGACCAAATGAAATTCCCCCAAGCACACTGTCATGATGTCGTCGGCCATGCAAATATCTGAACGTTACAAGCGACAGGCTGCCTTGCCGGAAATCGGAGCCGAAGGCCAGGCACGCCTGATGAAATCCCGCGTGCTCGTGGTTGGCATAGGCGGTTTGGGATGCCCGGCAGCGTTATACCTGGCTGTAGCGGGCGTCGGGACTTTGGGACTGGTGGATGACGACATCGTCAGCATGAGTAACCTGCAAAGGCAAATACTATACACCGAGGCAGAAGTCGGGCAGCCCAAAGTCTTGTTTGCGGCTCGGCGCCTGAGGGAGATGAACAAGGGCGTACAGGTTGAGATACATCCCTATCGGATGGACAAGCGGAATGCTGCTGACTTGATAAAAGGATATGACATCGTGCTGGACGGGTGCGACAACTATCAAACACGCTACGTCCTGTCCGACGCCTGTGCCGAGGCGGGCATCCCATATGTATATGGAGCCATCAACGGTTTCGAAGGCCAAGTCTCCGTGTTCAACCACGGCCCTTCTCCCCGCACGTACCGGGAATTGTATCCACAAGAAGAAGAAATGTGTCGGTTGTCGGCAGAGAAGGCGGTCGTGGGCGTCACGGCAGGCATCACGGCCTGCGTCCAAGTCACGGAAGTACTGAAAATCGTGGCCGGCTTCGGTGAGGTGTTGAGCGGCCGCCTATGGACCATCGATTTGCGCACAATGGCATCGAATGTCATCCGTTTCTGAACCTGTTTTGTCTACTTTTTTCAGAAAAACCGCTCCTAAGAGTTATCGAGATTTAATTAAAAAAGATACAATGGAACTGATTGTCATCACCCGGCCGGAACTCTTTGACAAAGAGACCGATGCCCTCAACCAGTTGTTCCGCAACGGCCTGAAACGCCTGCACCTGCGTAAGCCCAAGGCCACACGCAGAGAACTTGAAGATTTGATACGCCGCATTCCGGCAGCATACAGGGGACGGGTCGTCCTGCACGACCACCACGACCTGGCCCGACAGTACGGCCTGGGAGGTATCCACTTGAACCAAAGAAACCCGCAACCTCCCGAAGGCTATACGGGTACGCTCAGCTGTTCGTGCCACTCGCTGGAGGAAGTGCGGCAACGCAAAGCCGGATACTCTTATGTCTTTCTCAGCCCGGTCTATGACAGCATCTCGAAGTCAGGCTACCGGGCCGCCTTCAGCCGGGACGAACTCCGAGCGGCGGCAGACCTGCTGGACGAGCACGTCATTGCCCTGGGCGGTGTGGACGAAAACCGGTTGGCAGAACTGAAGAGTTTGGGATTCGGAGGTGTTGCCGTGCTGGGAGACGTCTGGAACCGGACGGGAGCCGATTTTACCGCCCACTTCCGGCATCTGATGCGCCAGACGTATGAAACAGCCCCGACCGTGCTCAGCATCGCCGGATCCGACCCCTCCGGAGGAGCCGGCATACAGGCCGACCTGAAAAGCATATCGGCACTGGGAGTATTTGCCGCAGCGGCCATCACCGCCGTTACCGTGCAGAACACGGTTGGCGTACAGTCGGTCCACCCTCTCCCGCCGGAAGTGGTGCGCGCCCAGATACGAGCCGTGTTGGACGACCTTCCAGTCCGCGCCGTCAAAATCGGCATGGTCTATGACGAAGCTATCGTGCGTGCCATCGTCGCCGCCTTGCAAGACTATGAAGGCCCCATCGTCTACGACCCCGTGATGGTTTCCACCAGCGGCCATCGGCTGGTCTCGCCGGACACGCTGCACTGCATCTCCCGCGAACTGATTCCCCGCTGCACATTAGTAACCCCCAACCTGCATGAAGCGCGGACACTGTCCGGCACGTCCATCGACGGTCTGGCGGATATGGAACGGGCAGCGCAAAGGCTGTCGCAACAATACGGCACGGGCTTCCTCATCAAAGGCGGCCACCTGGACAGCAAGGAAATGTGCGACATCTTATACCACGGCAACCGCTTCCGCCACTACACCCTGTCCCAAATAGACAGCCGCAACCTGCATGGAACCGGATGCACGCTCTCCTCGGCCATTGCTGCCGCCCTCTCCCTGGGAAACCCGTTGGAAGAAGCCGTCGGCTGGGCGAAAGAATATGTGAACCGCGCCATCCAAGAAGCCGGCAACCTGCACCTCGGACATGGGCAAGGCCCGCTGTGGCATTTTTTTACATAATATAACAACGCTTTTTCCCCGATATGCCTTATCTTTGTCGCATCTAACCAATTAGACAAATATTCCTATGCAAATGTCGAAAGTTTACTTCTCGGATTTACGCACTTCCCCAACACGCAACCTGTTGGATAAAATGGAACGCCTGGTTCGCAAAGCCGGGATTGAATCGCTCCCTCTGAAAGACAGCTTTGCCGCCATCAAGATACATTTTGGAGAACCGGGTAACCTGGCATACATCCGCCCCAACTATGCGGCACGCATGGCAAACCTGCTACGCAGCCTCGGCGCCAAACCATTCCTGACGGATTGCAATACGCTATATTCCGGAAGGCGCTCCAACGCGGTGGACCACCTGCAGAGCGCCATGGAAAACGGGTTCAACCCCATATCAGCCCAATGTCAGGTCATCATCGGCGACGGGTTGAAAGGGACTGATTATAGGGAAATTCCCTTGCCAAACGCGGAATACTGCCCCGCTCCTAAGATAGGTGCCGCCATTGCCGATGCAGACATCATCATCAGCATGAACCACTTCAAAGGGCATGAACAGGCCGGATTCGGAGGTGCCCTGAAAAACCTGGGCATGGGATGCGCCAGCGTGGGAGGCAAACTGGAACTGCATGCGGCTTCCCAACCCAAAATCGACACGGAGCATTGCATCGGATGCAACATTTGTGTGAAACACTGCGCGCACGACGCTATACACCTCGACCCGCAAACCCGGAAAGCATGCATCGACTACTCCAAATGCGTCGGATGCGGCCAATGCGTAGCTCTCTGCCAACACGAAGCGGCTGTGGTGAGCGACTGGGACACTTCCGAACGCCTGAACTATAAAATCGCAGAATACACGAAAGCGGTCCTGATGTCAAAGCCCCATTTCCATGTTTCATTCATCATGAACGTATCACCCGAATGCGACTGCTGGAACCACAACGACGCAGCCATCGTACCCGACCTTGGCATATTGGCCTCTGCCGATCCGGTAGCTCTGGATATGGCGTGTGCAGACCTGGTGATGCAGGCACCCATCTTACATAGCAATAACGTCTTGGCCGAAAAACATCACCACGACGACTTGTGCGGCCAAGACAAGTTCCACCTGATACACCCGGACACGGACTGGATGGCAGGACTTCGCCACGCCGAAAAGATAGGCATCGGCACTACACACTACGAACTTATTACAGTATAACTACTAACCATATATACATATATAATAATATGAATACTTCAACAAGACTCTATGCGCTGACTTTCCGCGACGTGCGGACCTACATGTTTTCCTTCCTGTTCATTGCAGGAAACATACTATTGCCCCAGCTTTGCCACCTCGTGCCGCAAGGAGGTCCTACACTGCTTCCTATCTATTTCTTCACATTGATAGGTGCCTACAAGTTCGGGCTACGCGTCGGGCTGTTGACAGCTGTGTTGTCACCTGTACTCAACAGCATTTTGTTCGGCATGCCGGCTCCTGCCGTACTACCTGTATTGCTCGTCAAATCCATATTGCTGGCACTAGCCGCATCGGTGGTTGCCCGCCATTCACAAAAAGTCACGCTCCTGAGTCTGCTCTCCGTAATCCTTTTCTATCAATTGGCAGGGACAGCTTTCGAATGGGCATGGTGTGGCGATTTCACATTGGCCATGCAAGACTTCCGCATCGGCATTCCGGGGCTTCTGCTACAATGGTTTGGGGGCTACCTGATGTTGAAAGCATTAAACCGGGGCTGATTCCGATGAATTGATTTTTCATTTTTCTAAAGACGCCTGCACCCCTACGCATGACAAGAGGTTGCGGGCGTCATTTTTCCAATCAAAAAACTATCTCTGTTATGGACAACGATAAGAAGATTATCATTTACCAAGTATTCACACGCCTGTTCGGCAATAATAACAATCGATGCCGCCCTAACGGTGACATCAAGGAGAACAGATGTGGAAAAATGGCCGATTTCACCAACAAAGCCTTGGGCGAAATCCGCCGCTTGGGAGCTACCCACGTGTGGTACACGGGCATCATTGAACATGCGACCCAGACTGACTACCGCCGTTATAACATCCGACCCGACCATCCCGCCATAGTCAAAGGAAAGGCCGGCTCTCCCTATGCCATCAAAGACTATTACGATGTAGACCCTGATTTAGCCAAAGACGTGCCGGGAAGGATGAAAGAGTTTGAAAACCTCGTTCAACGAACGCATCGGAACGGACTGGGGGTCATCATGGATTTCGTGCCTAATCACGTGGCACGCCAATACTGTTCAGACGCGCTTCCGCAAGGACGGGAACAATTGGGGCAGAATGATGACACGAACCAGGCTTTTTCTCCCCAAAACAATTTCTATTACATCCCCGGTGCATCTCTGCAAGGGCGTTTTGACATGCAAGGCTCTGCCTCGGAGCCTTATCATGAGTATCCGGCCAAAGCTACGGGAAATGACCGTTTCGACCCCTACCCCGAAACAAACGACTGGTATGAAACCATCAAGCTGAATTATGGTGTCGATTACCGTAGAGGAAAGATAACTTCTTTTTCCCCCATACCCGATACATGGCACAAAATGCTGGATATCCTTCTCTTTTGGGCCTCCAAAAACATTGACGGTTTCCGTTGCGATATGGCAGAAATGGTGCCGGTTGAATTTTGGCAATGGGTTATCCCTCTTGTCAAAGAGCAATATCCACATCTTCTTTTCATTGCAGAGGTCTATAATCCGGCCTTATACCGAGACTACCTCTACCGGGGGCATTTCGACTATCTATATGACAAAGTAGGGCTTTATGACACCCTCCGGGCCATTGTCTGCGGACAGGAATCGGCAACAGCCATTACATACAGGTGGCAAGAACTGGACGGCATCGGCCAACACATGTTGAACTTCCTGGAAAACCACGACGAGCAACGTATCGCTTCCGATTTCTTTGCGTCAGACCCGTGGAAGGCAATACCGGCGCTTATCGTTTCGGCTTGCCGGAATACATCCCCTTTCATGCTGTACTTCGGGCAAGAATTAGGAGAACGGGGTATGGACGCAGAAGGTTTTAGCGGACGAGACGGGCGCACGACCATCTTCGACTATTGGAGTGTCGACACCATTCGCCGTTGGCGTAACAATGATTCTTTTGATGGCCGCCTGTTAACCGACTCGGAAAGGGCACTTCAAACCATTTATCGCCGCATTCTTACCCTATGCAACACGGAAGCATCCATCCGGCAAGGAGAGTTCTTCGACCTCATGTATGTCAACAAGGGCGGATGGCGTTTCAATGAACATTGGCAATACGCATTTTTACGCAAATGGGGAAAAGAAGTCCTTCTATTTATAGTCAACTTCGACCCGCAAGCAGTCGATGTATCCGTCAATATTCCGGCTCATGCCTTCGAATACCTGCAAATGCCGGAGTTGGAACAATGCCGTGCCACAGACTTATTGACCGGTGAAGACTCTACACTCAGTTTTGTGCCATATCGGAGTGCGGAAGTTTCAGTAAACGGTTATAGCGGAAAGATTCTCAAGATTGTGTTTCCCTAAAGTTACCTTTGCAGGTGATAAAATGACATTCCTGTCAAAAAACGGCTTATGGACGAGGTGACACTCAGGTTGGCCGGGCTGCTGTTCATCGGCTGGTCGATGCTCCTGCTGGCCTATGCCGGGTTCTGGAAGCGGAGGGCCGGGATGGCGTATTATCATGCCGCCGCGCAGGCATCGGACGACAAGGAGAGAAAGGAACTTGCCATGCGCGGCGTACTGGCCGGGAACAAGGATGCCGCCAGGCTTTATGCCATCATGCAGCCCGACGAGTTTTCAACGAGGCATCCCGACAAGGCATTCAAGAGGAAGGGCGTCCGATGCGTGTTCCACCATTTCTACTACCCGAAGAGATACGAGACATACTTGGATTTTGAGCAGTGCTGTGCCTGCAAAGATGTGCTTGACTTCAAGGACGGACAGGCGGACGGCGTGGACTTCTTCAGTTCCGGCATAGCCAAGCTGCACCCCAACCCCGGAACGGTCATCCTGTTCATGCCGTGCAGCGCAGGCTGGAAATACTGGAGACGTTTCAAAGGCATGTCAAACCACATCAGATGCCAATGCCCTGACCTGGCCAGCGGCATTTCATACCTGAAATACACGGGAGAACGGCAAAGCCTGCACCTTCAAAAGGGAAGGGCGGACATACAGATGGAAAAGAACTATGAGCTGACCGAAAACCTGAAAGGCAAGGAAGTCATCATCGTGGACGACCTTCTGACGACGGGCAAGAGCCTGAAAGCCTTTAAGGAAGAAGTCGAGAAGAAAGGCGGCAAGGTCGTCGGGGCCATCTTTGCGGCGCATACATTCGAGATGCCCACCCGGATGGAGATTTTCATACACGCCCTCTTCTCTTATTGGGAACACCGGAATGAAGAAAGGTGAGCCTGTCCGTCACGACTATGCGGAAGTAGTAAAAAAATCTTCGTACTGTTTCGCTATATATTTCCAAGTATAGCGTTTCAAGGCCACCTCTTTCAATGCTTCCCCATTTTCCAGATGCCTTCCCAGAAGGCCAACCAGTTCCTTCGCCGATTTGAAGTAATACGCTTTGTTCTCCGTCGTCTCCCGGTTATAAACCACGTCATAGGCCAGAACCGGTTTCCCGAAGAACATCGCCTCCACCAGCGATGGATTGGTTCCTCCCGCACTGTGCCCGTGTATGTAGCATCGACAGTGGTTCCGCAAGCTGTAAAGCATGTCCAAGTCATAATTGGCGCTCATCATCCTGATGTGCGCGCAACCCGCATACTTCTCTTTCAGCCTCCGGCCATACTCGCTATGCTCCCAATTTCCTATAAACACCAGCGGCAGGTCCGTCTGCGCGAAAGCTTCCAGGATGATGTGGCTGTTGTTTTCCGGTTCGATGCGGCATACAGACACAGCAAACTTTCCGCTCTCCACCCCGTACTGTTGCAGCACAGCCAGTTGTTTCTCTTCCGACACCTTCCGCAACACCTGGTCTCCGCCATACGCTATCAGTGCCGACTCTTTGCCATACGTTTCCCGCACGTAGTCCTGTATACCTTTGTTGTCGGCCACCACCACGTCGGCACACCGCACCGCCATCGCCTCGCTTTTCCGCAGGAACCACTTGGCAAACCTCCCCCACTTCGCCCTCCTATGCTCCAGGCCGTCGATGTTCACCACCAGCCGTTTCCGGCACAGTAGACGGAACACGGGCAGGAAGATACAGCCAGACACGCCCAACACCAGGATGCAGTCATACCCCCGCAGAGATAATAACAGACCGCAGATATCATAGAGCGTGCTTTGTATCCCGTTGGCATGAAACCAAGGAATATACTTCAAACTCGCCCCCTTGTACCCCCTTTTCCGTTCCGTATAATCCCTCTTACTACAGAACACGGTATAATGAATCTCCGGCGGACAGTTCTCCCCGATGATGTTCTCCACCAACGATTCAAAGCCGCCGTACTTGGCCGGCACCCCTTGGATGCCGACAATGGCAATTTGCTTCATTAAATAACTAAATAACAATGATTATAAATTGATATCCAAAGAGTGCCGTCCCATAGCGGCCAATGCGGCTACGACAGCTTCCCCTTCTTCGCTTTTCAACTTTTCAGCCAAAGCCCTCACTATGGCTGTACGCCAATCATTTAGCCCATAAATCCTTATAAGGCGTGCCAATAACATATCCAGGTAAACCGGCAAGGCACTTGTTTCTTCCGCGCCGGTTAACACCTCGCTATGCAAGAAGTCAATCACCGATTTTCTCAACCGGTTATCTAAATTCATATTTTTCCAATGCGACACAAATTGCTTATATAGGCCCGCATTCCTTAAAGCCTTTGCATCAAAAGAAAAAGTAACATCCAAGATCTTGCCTGTCAATCGGATTTCTGCTATAAGAAAGACTGTCCCTCGCAAGTCGGGTAAATAATAAGGATGAATATACTCATCATACGGATGCACATGGCCTTTCAAATGGTTGCATCCCCAACACATCGGCACCAGATTCAGTCGGCACAAAGCCAATGCCTTATAAATCGTTTTAGGCATATAATGATCCAAGGTCTCTGGTAGCCCGATGGCGCAATAAGGACATTTCGTGACTCCGTCCGCCAATTCCTTCCGGATATAGTCAAGCCTGTTTCCGATGTTCGTATCACTATAATGTTTATGAATGCGCTCAGCAGCTTCTGAAGGTATCCTATTGTGCTGCCTTTTAGTCACCTCTCCTTTTTGGGCATCATATTGCTTGGTCAGGCACTCCAAGGCCTTGGCTTCTTTATCGTTGACAATCCCTTTCTTGACGAAGTCATCAATGTCGCTTAGTGCCTTTGTTAGCTCTGGTTTTCGGATTTTCCACATGGTTTTGATTTTCTTTCAGGTATTTGGACACCACGTATTGAATAATTTGGCTGCTTATGCCGCCCATTTCTTCCTCAACGGCTGTTACGGCCTGCCGCACGTTTTCTTTATGTCGGCAATCCAGTGCCCGATAGATTCTATCTACTGCATCGAAATAATGCACTCGGTCGGTAGTCAGGTCAAACACCTCTGAAGAGATGGCTCCAAAGCTCTCGCCAAACGTTTCAATGGCCGGTTTGTCGAACCTCATCATATCGCCAATCCTCCGCACAATGCGTACATTGCTGGCTAAAGTCTCTTGCAGGATGACCGGCGAATGCGTAGCTATGAGCAAGACTGATTTGCGTTTGGCCAATATCTTTCGGATTTCAGCCAGCATAAACGAGAGCAAGGGTGCCTGCAAATGATTCTCTGGCTCGTCAAAGAGCAACATGGCATTGTCCTCGCAATAGGCAATGATATGCAGTATGGCGTGAAAGAAGAACTTATGCCCCGTGCTTAGCGTCCGGAATTGTTGACTCCAAGAATTTTCATCCAACCAAGTCGAGCGTTCTAGCGATTGAGCCAAATCGAGCACTTCCCTTTGGCAGCCTTTCATGTTTCTCAAACAGTGCTCCCAATCAGCCTTTTTGGAAGCATCCCAACTTATTTTCTGATAAGCGGCCAAACTTTCCGAAGCCAAAGCACCGGGCGATTTCAACAGCACATCCTTCAGCCGGTTGTCGCCATCCTCCTTCCATTGCCCGTTTTGTATCTGCTCAAGTATGTTTTCGGCCTCCTTTTTCACATCCCGCAACCCGCAGAAGATAAACCGTCCCGTCCGCTCCTCTATGCTGTTGGCCCAAAGTTGCAGATCCGCCTGTACATTCTCCCCCGGCAAGATGAAATTGTCAAAAGGCGTATAAGAGAATATCATCAGTTGCGAGATGCCCAAATCCTTCGGCTCAATAGTACCTATTTCCTTCAGATAACGTTCCCGGTCTCCCGGACTTGCATACAACAAAGCAGCCAGTTTATAAAGAGCCATGCTTTTCCCGCTGCCGTTTTTCCCGATAAAGGCCACAATGCCATTAGGAAGGAAAGAAGAGTCGTCATCCTTGATGGTGGAAAAATCCAAGGTCACAGGCGTTTCGGAATTAGCGTATGTTATCGTGACCTGCTTTTCCCTCAAATTATACAAAATGCCGCTTTGCAGCAGGAACTCCCTGCCCTGCAACAGGGAATAACTGTCCATGGAACTTCCACGAAGAAGGGAAGTCTGGAAGCATTTATCGTCTTTAACCGCCGCATAATAAGGGTCGTCTTCGGCAAGAATCAGACGCAACGATTTTATGAAATCCTCCCGTTCTTCCAAGGAGAGGCACTGAGCCAAGCCCTTGTACACATCAATAGAGAAAGTGATGGAATAGAAATCTTCGGGCAGTTGCTTAAAAGTCTCTTTGCCTCCGAGAGCCGTTCTCAATATATACTGCTTATCAACAAGTTGCCCCAATTTCATAATCTGGAGATATCCTATATAGCGTGCCCCGGCATCCTTTCGAAATCTTTTTCGTGTACCATGAAGATGATAGGTAGTATAATATGCATAATCATTCCAGTCATTTTCTTCTACCAGGAAATCGACGTCCGTATCCTTATAATAGGAAGCATCCTGCCAACATTTGGATATCAAGCGGAAAGTTAGCATCGAAACAAAAAGTTTAGTTACTATTCTATGCGTCTTTTATAATATATCGACTATGCAATCGACCATCTCTTTTTCACTGAATCGCTTGGAACATTCCAGTGCTCCTGTCGCCAAATGGAAAAAAATCTTCTCATCCGACAAAATCGTTTCTATGCAATAGCAAATCTCGTCCAACTCCTGCACATCTATTTTATAGCCGTTCACTCCATTCTCCACCAACTCTGCAATACCTCCCACCGTCGGTACAATCACGGGCAATCCTGCGCTCATGGCTTCCAAGGCAGTCAGGCCGAAAGTCTCAACGACCTTGTTCTTGTCCGACAAATTGAGCACGATGGAAGATTGGTTATAAAAGCGGCTGACATCATTTTGCCGGGCATATACCGTCAGATTCTTTGGAACCTCCTGCAAGTAGTTATCTACCTGTTCCTGGGTATCATTAATGATCAGCGTGAACTTGAATTGTGGCAACCTTCTGGCCAACTCTGCAAATTCCTGCGTTCCCTTATACCCCTTCAGCGATGAAAGCATCAAGACTGTTTTTTTCTCAAAAGCCGTTTCCGGGTTCGGATGAAGCTGTTTGACAAACTCCTGCGGCAAGGCATTCGGAACGACTGTCACGCCTCTTTTCCGCTTCAAAAACGATGCCTGATAAGCCGATACACAAACGATTTATGAGCAAGTCGTTGCATCGCCCATGCCAACGCTTTGTAAAAAGCCCCCTTTGCAAAAGCATTCTCGTGATAGTGATATATCACCCTCTTCCCCATCATGCGCCCTACAAGAGCCGGACCGACGGGCAACAGCGTATTGATATAAAACACGCAATCGCGACCGAACGCATAGCGGAAAGCAAACAGGAACGTATAAACCTGCACCGCCACATAACGCGCCATCGTCACCAGCGGATTATTGGAAAACGCATAACGATAAGCGTGAAACCGCACGTTTGGATTCCCTGCAAGCCCGTCCAATACGCCACCTCGCGATGTCACCAAGTCAACTTTCGCACCTTTCTCCAAAAGCCCCTTCAACACCATCTGCAACACCTTCGGACTACCGCTGTAATCATTAAACAAATGAAAACACACAACCCTTCCCATCTTTTTCACCTTTCCTTTATGACCTTAGCCGGAACACCACCAATAATTGAATATGATGGTATCTTCCCTCTCACAACAGCTCCGGCAGCAACAATGCATCCATCACCAATATCAGCACCATCAAGAATAGTGGCTTTCGCACCTATCCAGCAATCACGTCCTATTTTTATCCCCTTTCTATTGACCCCTTGCAATCTAATCGGGATGTTTCTGTCTTTGTAATTATGATTTTCTGAGTGTATAGACACATAATTACCGAATATCGTATTATCACCTATCGAGACACCTCCGGCGCACCCTAAAAAGCCATGAGTTCCAAGACCGACATTGTTCCCTACAATCAAGCCCTTGCCCAAATCTTTCAATGTTCCACTACATTCAATACATGTATATTTACCTATTGAAACATTGTTTCCAAAACGTATTCCATCAATTGACAAAGCGTCTATGTAACATCCCCTGCTTACACTTAAATTATTCCCGGTCTTGATTTTAGATGCACATTTAATTTTTGTCGAATGAGATATATAAGTTCTCTTTCTAATGCATCCAAACACAAAAATTCCATTTAGAGCCATAAATATGCGACCTAATATGACCGACATTAGGTAAGTTATCGGAATTTTTTCATCAAGTTCAAAAGGTTCTCTCTTAAGTACGCTGATAACTTTACTCGTTAATTTATGCAAAAACATAAATAGTCAACTATTTATAAGTTTATGATTTTTGATTGCCTTAACATACACTATCTCATTCAAGAACTTCTCCCTTTCATCCCATGTGTAACGCTTGGCACACTCCAAAACGCCGTGAGCCAGTTGGCGAAAACGTTCAGGATGTTCCAACAATTCATCTATGTTTCGGGCTATGCCTACAACACAATCCTCATATTGTTTAGCAATCGGTACTCTGATTCCGCAACGGTCGCAAATGGTATCGTGCATGCCGCAATGGTCGAAACTCATAGTCGGTACACCGTAAGACATTGCTTCCCATATAGTCGTTGGGTTGCCCTCACTTACGCTCGTAATCACATGTAGATGTGCCGAATTAAACACCTTAACGGCTTCAACTCGTGGCAACTGCCCATGCCATGTAATCAATCCGTCTAATCCATGTTCTCTTGCAAACTTTTGCAGGCTGTCGCGTAATGGCCCATCTCCTACAATATCTATGTGCAGCATATCTCGTTTTGTCACCTGCGTCAAAGCTTCCAGAAATATACCTACCGATTTTCTTGCATCCAAAGTCCCTATCACAATGATTTTATATTTACTCGGATTGTCAAACTTATTTTCATCAAGGACGATTTTCCCCGTTATGCAGTTTTCTGGAATACAGATGCTGTCTTTATGATGCACTTCCTTGAATTTACGCTGGTTCTCAGATGTCGCTGTCAGCAGCACGTCTGTAGCTTTTAATGCACGTTTTAAGCGGCGTTTCGTATGGAACTGTATAGTATTTGCCATGTTACGAAATATTTGTTTCATTCTCCCCATCAATGGCATGTGTTTCATCAATTGTCGTGGAGCGTTATTTGCGCCGCCCATAGGTCCCCCAATATATGGCAACCCCAATCTCCACAAATACCCCGGCTCTCGATAACCTATTGGACCAACGTTATGAACAAGGTCAAAATGTTCAGTTTTTATGATTTCTTTAGCGATATTGTAAGCTGTTCGTTGCCACACAGAGAAAGCATAATAAAAAGTGTACACAAACAAGTTATGTCTGTTTGGCCAATTCAACAAATGTGTCAACGTACTCGGCTTAACAGCAATAAATCGCACATTTTCAATAGGGTGATCTTCTATATATTTATTCATGGTATCAGTTTCCCCAATATGCTCATCCGACGTGCCATATAAAACAGTCAAATTGTTTTCCTTTGACATGTACATCACATAGTTCCATGCCACAGCATATTCCGACCCACGGTAAGGCGATATGGCATAAGCCATAACAAGTATATTCATGCTTACAACTTTTAAGACAATGATGCTTTTAAAAAATCTAAAGATTGAAATCGGGTCTCCTCAACCAATGTCTTCCCAAAATTAAAATCAAATTTTAGGGATAAATTAGGCTCTGTTTCAGGTTTCGTCAAACATTGTTCAAGACCGAATAATTTTAATAAATTATATATCCGTGAATTTTGATTGCCACCGTCATTCCCGTCTTTCATATATCGTTCAAACACAAAAAAACGACGCTTAAACATATATGAAAAGATGCAGCAGTGAAATGAGTTTGTACATATCCATTCAGCTCCCTTAACTAAAGCTAAAAATTCCAATGGCCCAATGTCATTAAAATCCATATCTGCATTGACTCTATTTTCTAAATTGAACAGCGAGATATTATAAACAGGCAATTTTGTAACCGACTTTAATTTTTGGATAAAATCATTTGGAATGACATCCTTGTAATAATCTGTATGAAGAAAATAAGTCAGTATGTATTTTTCCCCGTTAGTTCTTATATTTGCCTTATCTGCCATTTGACTCCACACTTCAGGATCTACCATCAATGTCGGATCCAAAACAGTAGGCGCATTTTTCCCCGTTATTTTTTCTACTATTGCCGAAGCTTCGTATTCTCGACATGAAATACTATCAAATTGCTTCATCAAATCTATTTGTTCGGGTTTTAGCATTGATGCATCTGTTATTCCCATGCTGGGAGCATATGCAATTTTTAGACACTTGCTTCCTTTCTTTATAAATGACAATAAAAACGCACTGTCATAAAAATAAGGGCTCCAAATTTGATCACTTCCACATATACAAGCATCATAGTTGTTAAAATCCCGTTCCAGTGCCCTACAAGACGTATATTTCTTATCGGTCAAAGGCATGAACTCCTGTTCAAATTCATGGAAACGCCTCATTTGTACTTGCGCTCTCTGCAATCTTAAAAATTTCTTCCCGAAAGCCAATTTGCTCAACCGAGGGCAAAGATTCATTATAAAATAAATAATCCTATTTAATCTCGGTTTTATTCGCCAAAGGATATGTCCCGAATATTCGTCATAATCAATAATCCTATTAGGAAAACCTGCTTTATCTATAAAAACAGACATTGCCACAGCTTGCAATGATGTTCCCATGTTATAACCGGCACGTCGCGTAAGGATGGCAATTTTTTTCATATCAATATGAATTGGTTCATCGTTTTACAATTTTTCTTAATATCTGCTTGGTATTTTCTCCTAATACACCTGATAAAGATTTTTTAACTGAGCCAAGCATATTGCTTTCAAGATTCCTTATGACTTCCAATGCATCGCTTTCATCCTGATATGAAGTAAACACTTCCAATAATATAGACTTATCTTTTGGTTTTGAATCCAAAAAATAATCACGATATTTCAAATATTCTTCCTTACTGGACGCGGATAGATACTCAAAACCTAAATCTTGCATAAAATGCTTGACTAACTCTTGTGATTTCTTGGCAAAATGGCCTTCGGCCGCAATATAAGCATTAGAATCGTCACCTAATTTTGCCCCTGGATAGCAAGACAATTTAAATTCTGCTCCAATACCGTTATTTACTAATATTATACGCACATTTTTACCAATGTGGCGATTACCTAAAGAATTTAAATCATAGAAATAAGCCAAGTCACCAATTATCCCAAAATAAATCTTATCTTGACTAATCAATGATGCTCCTATCAACGATGATACGCATCCGTCGATACCAAATCCACCCACATTGCAAAAAGAGTCTACACCTTGAGGCAACTCAAAGAAGTTCCATGACCTCAAGCTACTCAATATTGAGAAATGAATCTCCGAATTTTCCGGGATGAGACCTGCAGTCTGACGCGCAATCCATATATTGGAAAAAGGCATTTTGTCTATATTGTCGGCAAGGCATTTCACCAAACGATCATATGTTTCATGGCAACTTTTGTAATACTCAATGTTGCTTGAATTTGCAGGTTTCTTGTTATTATAATAATTGAAAAATTCAAGTTCATCCATTTCAAATACATAACGTAATTTCCGAAAAGTGTCATGAATCTCACCATCAGCACACACACGCCAAACTTGCGACATGTTAAACTTGCCAATGGATGAAAAATAGTCACCCGACGTCTGCCCTATATGGATTAGCACATCCACTTGGTTTAAATTGTTAACCAATTGCTCCTGACCACCAATAAGCGAGAATTGCACACGATATTTTCCATGATATGCGCTTGTGTGATCGCAGACTAGCATTGAATCATAACATTCACAGAAACGCTCAACAGCCTCGACGAGTTGCTTGTTCCACCTTTCATGTGAGCCAACAAATATAGCTACTTTCTTTTTGTCAAGAGATGGCATATTCACGCATTTCTCAATACGATTTATCACCCGTTGTTCGGGTAATTCCTTTGTATTATATGTTGGGCAATAGATTGTCGGAATATTTATGTGTACTGGTCCGCACTTGCACCTTGTCAGTTCTAAAATAGCCTGATTGACTTTTAAATTGCATTCCCAAGCATCTTGCTCGTCCTTAACGACAGGCAGTTGCACACTCAGTTTGGCAATGTCATTTGGCATTATTCTCCTATCTATAACTTGCGGTATAAGTTGTCCTATTTCTCCATATACACGGCTTGAAGTAACCGCAAGCACTGGAAGATGTCTATAATAAGCCTCTGTGAGACCTGGCATGTAATTCCGCGAAGCTGTGGCACCAGTACAACTAAGCATGACCGGCTCTCCTGTTTCTTCCGAAATGCCACATGCCAAATATGCAGCAGAACGCTCATCTACTGATGAATATATGGTGAAAAATGGATCTTGCTGCAAGCTGGCAACAAGAGTAAGGTTTGTATTGCCGGGAGAAGCCACCACATATTTAATGGCATGAGCTTTTAACAATGCGATTAAAATCTGAATGTTCTTCTCGTCTGAATAAAACTTGTTCATCTTATTGTAATTTATAGTATTTTATTGCTAATAACGTATTTATAAGTACAGCACATTGCTAGAAGGAACCATAGAAGTTGAAGGTTTAATGTTACACCGCCAAAAATATATAAAATAGCTATTGCTATTAAACTCCATTCATTTCGCACCCAACATATCCAAATTATATATGTCAAATATATTATCTGCACAACAAATCCATAGTTATACCAAAGACTAAATGCGCCTCCATTAGTTTTGATGCTACCTATTTTATAAATCCCCATATCTGCATCTACGCCATGCCCTATCCATCCGTCTAAAGTAGTTAATGACACTTGCTTTAAAGTTGCTATGGTCGGTACTATTCTACTGGCTCCGCTTCCATCTGCCTCTATTATCATATCTTCATTCAATGTAAATAATGCCGGAAGGAATTTAGTAACACGATTGAAGCTGTTTATTTCCATTATGTTTCCCAAGGAAAAAAACGCAAACAACAGGATAGCGACATATAAAATGGATTTGATATTGATAAATCTACACAAAAGTACACATGCAAATATTAATCCGGTTGTACTGCCACATGCTATTATCACAAAAACATAACTGATGCATACCCATTTTTCTTCCTTTACTATTTCTAAAAGGCCAACCTTATATCCTTTTAAGTAATCTGACAAACAACAGTATAGTAACATAAATAGGCTTAAGATTCGAGCTGTCCATGCTGGTTCTGGTCCTAATGCATTCAATCTAGGGAAGCCATGTGTTAAATCAACATTTATTCTATTAAAGATGGGCAGTCCAAGAAAGAAGCATGTTAATTGAACTATTAATGTTATAGCATATAGATAAATTAACCATTTTAACAAATTCTTAAATTGTTCCACTGTTAGTTCGCTTGAATACAATATCCTTATATATGCCAAGAACAAGCTGATGAACATTCCGGTATAAATCAGCGTAGACCATCGAACCGAGGTCGGGTAAAACACTAATGGGAATGATAACATCAACACATACATTACTATCAATGGAAGATCATATTTAATCAGAATCTTTTGTGATAAGATGATAGCAATTGGAGAGATAGCCATTACACCAAGAAGCAGCATATTTTGTTTGGCACTGTTCATTAATAATGCTGGATATACACTTAATAAAACAGCTAAAAATACAACTATTACAGTGTTTCTCTTTTCGGTTCGGAAAAAGCTCATCGTCCTATTAAAAATTTAAATTTTCCATTGATTACCTCGGCTAACGGATATTGTAATATCATTATAAGTACGAAGCAAACCAAAGAAGTGGTACCAGATATTGGCAAGTCTAAAAAATTATTGCAAACAAATATGCACAACTCCATCAGTATCGAATAATGAATAGCCATCAGGATAATCGAATTGCGACCCCAATAATTCAAATACCTCAACACTATATTGTTTCTCTTTATGTGCGATAATAGTATCAAAATGCCCAATGGTTCAAGCCAAGACAAAATTAAACTCACGAATGAACTTATGAATATACTTCCCCTGGATAGACTTGACACGTTAAAATAAATGCAGATAAAAGAAATAATGAATAACAATAACCCTGTGTGCAAATTCATTTTGCCCATAGTCTTGTTGACGCACGACTTTGAAACATAATATGTACTTGTGATAACGAACAATGCTGTCGCACTGTTTTTCACAACCAACAAGGGAGCTTTTATGATAGAACTCATCGTGTCGCTGAATCCATGCTCGACTTGCACTATGACAAATGAAAGTACCGAGTCTACGACCAGTCCCACAATAAGCCCTGCCATGTTCAGTTTCTTAGATTTGAACAACATGAATGCAAGCTCTCCAAAAAACAAGACTGGCAGGAACCACAATGTGCCTATTCCTTGCAATACCAACGATTTATATACATCTCTAAGAAATATGTTAAAATCATAATGCCCTAATAGTATGAAAAACACGTCTACAAACAACAATATCAAAGTAAACCAAAAATAAGGAACGCCTAACGATTTTAAGCGCTTCCTTAGAAAAACCTTGAGATTCACCGGTTTTTCATATTTCAGGCCATGCACCCAACCGCTTGTCACATAAAAGCCTGTAATCATGAACATTCCTATGACAGTATTCAACCACATTGGGAATATGCCATCCTCCACATGAAGCAATACTATCGAGATTATGCACAATCCTTTCATCCAATCTATCGCCTCAATTCGCAAACTCTTCATAGTATTCACGATATAATTTTCATTACTGCTTTCCGTAAGTCACTGCTTAATCTCAACAACATCACTTGAAGCGCATTGTAATCACTATGATATTTATTTTTATAATCTCTACTTTTGCATAAAAGAATCATCCGAGCGTATGGATTACCTTTCGTGCTGCTTATATGCCTATGAATAGCCATGACCTCCGACATATAATATTCCTTCATACCTATCATCTTCACCTGATGGGCAAGGATAGGTTCCTCGCAATATAGAAATACATTTTCGTCAAAATAACCTATCTGCTTGGCAAACGACATCCTTATGCAAAAGCAACATCCCGACACAATGGGACAATAGCCACTCTGAGTACAGTCTATAACTGTCGAAAGTGACTTATGCGATTTCTTATATTTCAACATTTCCATAGGCCATAGGAACTCCGACCAAAAGCTGACAAAATCCAAAGGATTTTGATGCAACCCTTTGGCATCAACTATGCTTGTACCCAATACGGCAATATTAGAATCCTCCTCCATCTTTACCACCACACGAGCCATATAATCCTCTTGGGGGAACTCCATATCTGGGTTGGCTATCATGGCGTATTTGTAGCCTTTCTCAGCAGCATAACGCAAGCCGATATTATTGCCTGCATTATAGCCCCTGTTTTCGTGAGCCTGTATAAATGTACATCCCTGCTCCTCAGATAGTTCCTTCACTCTCATAGATTCGTCCATTTGAGAACAATTATCTACAATCACGACTTCTAATTCAATGCCTTGTTGCTGCTTCAGAAAAGTAACACATTTTCTGCAGTCGACAGAAGAATTGTAATTAAGCAAGATAACAGGAATTTTCATTTACGACTGACTTTTGCAATTAAAAAATTGGCATAAATGATATATACCTCATTCTTTACCATATAGTATAAAGCCACATGCGTATATAGGAATGTCACGATAAGCCCAATTATAAATTTACTCCATAAAAGGATAGGCATTTGTGATATGACAAAGAACACAAGTAGTATAGGTATGAATGCCAACAAATGCCTTAATGCATTTCTCATAAAATTAAACTTATACCGTTTTGAGACAAAATAATAAGCCGTTAACATAACAGATAGTTCACTAATGAACCACACTAAAGCAGAGCCTTTACTTCCCCAATTTGAAACAAGCAAACTATTGAATATAATACTGCATGCAGCACCTACAATTGAATTTATAAGAACTTGTTTGTCTGATCGATTAGGCATAAGAATCTGAACTATCAAAATTTGCTCTAATCCTATGATTAGCATCAGGGGCATAACGATTCTCATAGGCATCACGGCTCCTTCATATCCATTTCCTGCAATTAAAAATACGAGTTCCTCTGCATAAAATTCAGTGAAAAAAATGCAGGGAAAAACGAAAGCAAATAATAAATTGAAGGATTGCTGTATCAATCTTTTCACCTCATTATTGTTTTGGGTTTCCATAATAGCACTAATACGTGGCATCATAACCAAAGTAAATGAGGAATATAAAGCCAATATGATATTCTCTATTTTGGTTGCTGTTGTATAATATCCGACCTGAGTATCTCCACAAGTCATGCCCAAATACAATATATTGAATGTGGTATACAACGATAAAAGGATTTGTTGCGAGCCTAAAAATAGCAAAGGTTTAATATAAGATTGAACAACAGAAAACGGTTGGAAAGAAAATTTCACGAAGCGCCGACTATAACACCAGTTGATAATTCCATTAGCAACAATCATACAGGAATAAATAACGAAATAAATCACATAGTCATCTGAATCACGAACAAATAGGAATACAGAGATCACATACCCCAAACGAACGAATAATGTTCTAATTGTAACATATTTAAAATTCTCTAAGCCACGAAATAACCATTCAATAGCAAACGTATTAAAGAATAATTGTAAGACACCTATATATAACAATGTTTTATATGGCCTAAATTGTGGAAAACATTCTATTGTAGCGCAGAATGCTATAAGTGCCAATACCGTAAGCGACAAATTAAGGGTAAACAAATTAGAAAAGACCTGATGCAGTTTATCTTTATCTCCATTGCATTTGGCAATTTCTCTTACACCTAACGTCATAATTCCCAACATACTAAACAGCATGAAGTATTGGACTATACTTTGTACATAATTACAAATTCCAATATTAGCAACCCCTAATACTCGTGCCACATACGGATAGGTGATAAATTGGAAGATGTATAATGACGTTGTCAGAAAACTACTGTAAAAAATATTTCTTTTGAGTCCCATTTTATTCCTGAATAAACCTGCGAGGTGTGCTTATCACACACCCCGCAGATAAGATAATCTCATCTTACGTTTTCATCTGAGACATCGTTGACAACATCCTACTCTCCCACCCTGTCGGCAGTACCATCGGCGCAAGTATGCTTAACTTCTCTGTTCGGAATGGGAAGAGGTGTATCCATACTGCTATAATCGCCAGTCTCACCGTTTCTTTTTACTCAGTTCAATGCCCAATAAAGGCAGACCTACACCTGCTATTACATAGACGACCCAGAATATCGCATTAATCTCTCCGATAACCGGAAACTGCGATAATTTATCCCAATCATAGTCATAGACATAGATTCTTATCACACTGACCAGTTTGAAAGCCAGAAAATGAAAGGTCAATATCTGCAAGGTATGCTTTCCAACATAATCCAAGAATGCAGCTAAACGCCCCCGCATGGTAAAAGCACAATGGAAAGTGCCCAAGATACCCATAATAGCCAACAGATAATAAGGAAATATCCATCCGCCTTGTATGTCTATGCTCCAAGTGTGACTTAGAAATAATGAGCAAATCAGCAAGGGGACAAAGCAGACCATTATCCAACGATTGGAGAACTTTTGCTCCTGCTTACTCAACACATAACCAGATAAGAAGAAAGCGGTTGCCATAAATGTCTTGGTTTCCAATTTAGGGAGTTTGAAAGGAGCAAGGCTATACAGATAAGCCACTGTCAACAAAGCAAGGATGGAACTTAAAAGCAGGACCCCCCCTAATTGTTAATTTATTTAACGTAAAAATTTTATTTCGGAAACGATATGATACTTTAGACAGGCCATAGAGAATAAGCAAGGCTATCAAACTGGAATAAAGGGCTTGAATCAAATACCAATATCCCCCCAACAGTTGTTCTCCTCCGCTCAAAGTAAGAATACGGATTATCTTTTCTATATATTCTTGCCAGGCATAATCTGTTTCATAAAAATGAAAATAGACGAACAAGGAATGAAAAGCGAGGAAAAACAGTTCCCACTTGATAAAAGGCCAATACAGTCCTTTCAATTTCCGTTTCAAAAATAAGAACTTATTTTCCACATACTTGTCCTTAAACAAATAACCCGATACAAAGAAGAACAAAGGCATGTGGAACAAATAGATGAAGCGGTTCAACACATCGGGACAACCGCTATGCCCCACCACCATCAGGATAATACCAATTCCTTTGGCTATGGATAAGGTTTGGTTATGTGAATCATTATCCCCACTCATCTTTCATGAATTAAACTCAAACGGTGAATCAAACTCCGCCAACAACGGATGGTGTTTATCCTTTTCACTCAATATCTCTCGCCCGGCAGGTATGCGCCAGTCTATACCTAAACTGTCGTCACACAACTGGATACCGCCATCGGCTTGCGGAGCATAGAAGTTATCACATTTGTACTGGAAAACAGCCACCGGGGAAAGTACCGAGAACCCATGAGCAAAACCACGGGGAATGAAAAACTGCCGATGGTTGTCTTCGGTCAGTTCCACAGCGACATGTTGCCTGTATGTGGGAGAGCCTTTGCGGATATCAACCGCCACATCAAGCACGGCACCACGCACACACCGCACTAACTTGCTTTGGGTAAATGGAGGACGCTGGAAATGCAGTCCGCGCATCACGCCATAGGAAGACATGCTTTCATTGTCTTGCACAAACTCGATGTGCCGCCCTAATTTTTCATCAAATTCCCGTTGCGAGAATGACTCGAAGAAATAACCGCGCTCGTCGCGGAAGATGCGCGGCTCGATAATCAGCACGCCATCAATAGAGGTCTTTATTATTTCCATCACATAAGAGGATTGGAGGGTGTCTCAGAATGAGACACCCTCATGATTAGAATATGCAGTAGAATTACGAGAAGGAGTTAAAAGGAGTTAGACGAAGTTACCGCTTTGCTCCACTCAACATGACAGAAAAAAACGATTATTAAAACTGGATCTTAAAAGCCAATAGTTTTACGTTATCGCCAGTAATTTCTTTAACGACTGTGCGCACAGAAACTCATATAAGCATATCTCTCAACACGCTTTCTTGCGCTCTGTACGTTTCAGTTTTCAAATAAGAAATAATCTTCGCTAACTTTTGAAATTCAGACGAATGTCTCAAATCCTTAAACAGTTTTCGATATTTCTGGCTATTCTTCGCATCCGCTTGCTTGGTTTCTTTCTTCATTTCTTCCAGTGCATTAGGAATACCGTAGTCGCTCAAATCAAGGCCAAGGTCTGAGGCTGCTGCCAATATGAATCCCTCTATGGCCGGGGATATCAATAGAATATAATGCGGCCTATTCTTATGTTTATAAATCTCTATAACTTGATCGGAAGCAAGAAGCGAAAATTCCTGAAGATAAGATACCTTTCTCTTGTCCTTATCCATAATGCCTAAAGCAAAACAGTCGGGGAACTTTTCTTTCATCTGCTTGGCAACCGCAGGACAACCTTTCTGATGATTATATCCACGCTGAGGAGATACCAATGTCTCTATCAGATTGGTATCCATATAACATTCAGGCAGAATAAGGCTGTCAATGGAGCGGTTCATCGAAGAAAAATTTCACTGTTAAAAAACAAGTCTATCCCATCGTTATAGACTTCATCCATCTCAGTCTCCGAGAGTCGGCGTACAATGGTGGAACCATCACGCAGATCTACTAAATAGATAGCTAAATCTTCACTATGCCGTTCCAAGAAATCGTTCAACACATAAGGGCTGTGGGTAGTGATAAAGTATTGGTTGCCCACGTTCTCCATAATACAGTTTGTAATCTTGGAGATAAAGGGAGGATAAGCATGGGCTTCTATTTCTTCCAACAAAATCACAGCATTCCGATTGCTACAGATGGCCGCCTTATAAAATATCAACCGCTGTAATGTATCAGATATGGAGAAGAAGGGAATAGAAAACACCGTATTCTCATCTAACTTTTTTTGAAACTTGATTTCGCGTGAAAATGTATCAAACAACAATTGAAGACCATATTCTGCGGCGATATTGCCAATTTCTTTGGTCAACTCCGCGTTGTTCTGAATAACTTGCATGACATTTTCCCCGGCAACAGGAAGCAGGAAAGGCAAATCTATGTTGAAAAAGTTATCCAGTTTCCGAAAGATATATCTTCTAAATGGCAGGAACAAAGAGGAGGGCAGCTTCCGATTCACAATCTTTCCACCGGATAGCGTCAGCACTTCAGAGCTATCTCCATGAAGGCATGTCCAATTAAGCTTCATGTCATCTGCATTGGCCAACGAAACGCTATAATCCCCGGCTAAGACCGTGATAGGCTGTGAGACATTTCCATTGAAAAATAGTTCATTGACGATATGCTGATACCTAAGCATATCACTCAATTCACGCTTCTCCAACTGCAAGTAAGGAATTGAGAAAACAGATAAAGCCTCCAGTATATTGCTTTTGCCCACATTAGGCCTTCCCAACAACAAGTTGTAGGTTTTACAATCGTCCAAGGAAACATCGCTCAACGACTTAAAATTCCCAATGCGTATCTGATCAATAATCCGGCTCATATTTATCCAATATCTATGGCAAAGATACGAAAAAAAACAAAAATCAAGTCTTCTCCGATGTTTTTTCCCCATGAAACCGGCCTTCATCGGGCCAGCGCCTTTATCCACCCCTCCATCTCCTCCCACCGGGCTTCCAAGGCCGCCACGCGGGGTTCGCTGAAAGGCTCGGGGGTAAGGTCCTGCAAGGTTGCCATGTCTTGGATATGGCGCACGGTGGAGCATACCAGCAAACGTTTGGCACGCTCGTCGCGCTCTTCAGCTTCATGCAGGAAGGTACTGGCATCGTCGCAAGGGTAAATCTGCTTGTAGAAGCGGTAGATGCAATCGCGCAACGCTGCACGGCGGATACCTCCTTCGCGAATCTCGGCAATTTTCTCTTCCTCGCTGCTGTTCGTAAAAATACTTTGCAGGCCTTGGTCGTAGGCGTAGATGTGGAGGGTAAGCTGCAAGTCGATGTTGCTGCGGAGCACCGCATCGCCTCCGAAACCTACTTTTTCCATGTATTGTACCAAAGCCCGCTGCCAGGCGAAATGGTCGCAGGCGAATTCTTCAAGCATCCATTCATATTCGGGTTGCAGGTAGCGCGAGAAGTCGTAAATATCTTTCTGATGTTGCCTCAGGGTAGCGCAGAGTTCTTCCAACATATACTCCTGAAGTTCCTTGGGCAGACCGTTGGGCACGAAGGTACGGAGGTATTCTTTCTGCCGGTCGGGCAAGTCGTCTACGGGAAGGTCCAAGAAATCTTTTACGCTATTCCGTGCATCTTCCATAAACTTCTGCCGCACGGAGGGACAGTGATAGAAGACGGCGTGGGCTGCCTCGTGCAACAGGAAGAACAGCATCTGTACCTCTACCGACCGGCGGACAGGACGGACATGGCCACGCCGAACCATCTGCACGAAAGAGGCCAGTTCCTTGTCAAGTCGATTCAGGGCTTCTTCGGCCAAGGCATAGGCATCGTTGTCTAAATAGAGATTGTAGAGTCGGAAGAGGGAGACACACTCGGTGTCGGCATCTTCCAACTGAATCACTAAGTTGTAAAGCGTCAGAAACGACTCCAACTTAGGATTGAAACGGATTTCACTACTCCGTACATCGACTTGGGGTAAAACACTGCCCGGGCGGGAGTTCACCCGGCTCACTCGGATGTCATACTGCTGCTCCACCCGATCCAAAGCTTCTTTCAATAGGGTTTCCATGAATGTATTCCTTTAAGAATTTCTAGCCAGCCGGATGGCCTGTTGCAAGGTTAGCCCCCGCCGGTCAACACTCCTATATATATAATGTACACGTACATTTCTTAATGCCTCCTCTTCGGAGACAAACGGAAGAAGTTCTAACGCACGGGCGATGGCGGAAGGTGCTCCTTGGAGTTCGAAACTCAACATCGCGCCAGCAATATGACTGCCGTCGAACCCGCGTAAATTGATTTCCCTATATTCCACATCATACAAGCCGGAAAGCAGTTGCAAGCCGACGGCCTCTTCCAAAGGAATATCGATGACAATCTTCGCCTTGCCCTGTCCGTTGGTAGATCGATAGAAAGTCACGTCTATATGGCCTTTGACTTTCGCGGCCAAGGCATGACGGACGGCTTGCTGCATCTCGGTCTTCCTCAGGTCGCGCAGCATCTGACTGCAACGGCGGTAGAACGTGATGTAAGAAACCCCGCCGGTCATCTTGCCCCAATGCTCTTCCAGCGCATCGTAAAAAGCATTCTTGCCGACAGTACCGGGGTTTACCCGCTCTATGTCTTCGGCCAGCAACATGGGTTTGACGACCTTTTGCATGACTTCGTCCAAGCTGCCGCAACTCTCCAACAAAGCAATATATGCCTGCCGCCGATCCTCATCGGGGACATACCACTGCAGATTATGGGGGATTTTCGTCATGACGATGAAAGATTCTGAAATAGAATGAAAGCAAAATCCGGGGCTTACCGGCTAAATATAATTTTGCCAAGGCCTATTTACAGGCTCATTTGCTCTGTCATTCTGCGTGATAAGGGTATTCAGGAGATGTTTCGACTTCGCTCCGCTCCGCTCAACATGACAGAGAAAGAGATTTTAAAACAAACTCTAAAACATGTATGCTTATGAACGAAACAACTTTCCGCATCCGCCCTTACTCCAAAAGAGAGTTGGCGAGACTTTATTTTCCGGAAACGGTCCACGCCGATTCCGCCGTGGCCAACCTTCGCAACCAGATCCGGAGGATTCCCGATCTCGTCCGGGAACTGGCCGAAGCCAATTATCGGACACACGACAAGGTGTTCACGCCTAAACAAGTCGGCATCCTTGTGCGCTACCTTGGCGAGCCTTGAACGGGACAGAAAGCCGTCTACTATCCACTGGGCAAGCCGTCAGTCTGGCAGTTGCCGAACCGTCAGTTAATGGGTTGGCCAACCATCAGTTAACCACTTGGAAATCCCTTGACAGACGGCTGACGGCTGCCCCGGTAGAAGGCTCCTGAAGGTATAAACGAACCGAACACAACGAAACCGAAAGCTTCGGAAAACCCGAAGGAAGGGCATCGTACTTTTGCAGTGTCAAAGGCCTTGACAAAGTAACCGATTTATTCACATCTAAAAAAACTTTTACAGATGGCACAACCATTTTATCCGCGCAAGATTGAATTGCAAGTAGGTCCGCGCAAAGGCGAAACAGTGTATTGCCTGCAACCTCATTACTATGGAACGATTTCGACCAAGCAAGTGGCCGAACAGATTGCTCAGGAGTCAGCATTGACATCGGCAGACGTACTGGCTGGCATCGACCGCTTGGCCTACTTCTGTCAGCGCAACATGGCCTTGGGGTATAAAGTCAAGCTGGACGGCCTAGGGACGTTCTACAACGAACTGCTCACCACCGGCTCGGTCAACACGGAAGCCGAAGTAACAGCCAAGTTGATTAAATCCGTCCGCCCGGCTTTCAATGCCGAATACACAATTGTCAACCGAAGTTTCCGCTACGCGCTGTTGCCCGAAAAGACGGAGTTCGTAAGAATCTCCTTCAAGGAAGCGGAAGGGACTGGTACCGGAGGGGACGATTCTTCCACAGAAGAAGATGACGGTTCGGGCACCTTTGGATAACTAATAACGCTTCGCATTCATGAAGAATGAAGAATCGCGCTTCGCGCAAAATGAAGAATATCGTTCCCGGCACCACGCGCCAATTCTTCATTCTTTATCCTAAATTTTTAATTCACCATTAAAACCAACATTATGGAAAAACAAAATTCAAAATTCAATTGGATGAAAGTCCTGCAAGCCGTAGTACAAGCCATTGTAGCCGCCCTGACGGCCTTGGGCGTATCTTCGTGCCTTGGTAAATAACTGCTAAAGAACAAAAGCCATGGTACAAGAAACGTTTCCTCTAATGGTCGGCGGAGAAGAAGTGCCCCATGAGCGCACCCTGCTGACCCGGGTGGAAAACGGGTTGATGATGAATGGAGCGGACTCGGTCCGCTTCATCGTCATCCACTGTTCGGCCACCCGTTGTGACCACGATTATACGGCGGAACAACTGCTTCGCGACCATAAAACGCGTGGTTTCCGCACGGTAGGTTATCATTTCTATATCCGACGAAGCGGCGTCGTGACGCAACACCGCAGGTTGTTAGAAGTCGGAGCACACGCACGGGGCATCAACCGTTGCAGCATCGGCATCTGCTACGAAGGAGGATTGGACGAAGAAGGACATCCGAAAGACACCCGCACTCCCGCGCAGAAAAACGCCTTGGCTGAATTGGTGTGGAAACTCCGCAAGGTATTTCCTGACGCAATGGTCATAGGCCACCGCGACTTGCCCGGAGTAAAGAAAGCCTGTCCTTGCTTTGAGGCTGGCATGGAATATGGTTGAGCCGGTACAAAGCGGCCAACCTATGCAAGTCTGTGCCCACACAATCGTAATACTCTTTCTCCAACAAACGGGCGGCCGTCCGGCGGACGGCCGTACCGTAGTATCCGCAAAGGGAGCCTACATTCAACTGGAACTTCACGCCCATGGTCTTCAACCGCTCGTAATCCTTCTCCTTCATATACGCATACCGCTCCGGATGAGCCAACAGCGGATAGTACCCCGCCGCCTGTATCTGCTCCAACAAGGCATGGAAATCCAAAGGAGGGCTGAAATAAGACGTCTCTACCAACAAATGGTCGCCTTGAGGACCGATGGGAAGCACGTCGTTCCGCGACAACCGCTCCTTGAATAACCGGTCCAACATGTGTTCAGCCGCCAAATGCAAGCGGACACTCCCGGCATAAGCGGCTTGCAGTTCGGAGAAACGTTCCTGCAAGTGGGAAGCCGGGTTGGGCATATCTTCCATAACGTGCGGCGTAAGCCATGCCTCCCTCACTCCCAACCGCTCGTATTCGGCCAGTATCTGCAAAGTTTCTTCCAGCGTCTGCACCCCATCGTCCACACCCGGAAGAAGATGGCAGTGCCAATCGGTAAAGCCACGGAAGAATCCGATTTTTTCCAAGGAGTTTCTTTTGCGGAAGAACCACATGAATATTAAATGAAGAACTAAAAATGAAGAATGAAGAATGAAGAGCCCAAAAGGAAGAACGAAAAACAAAGAAAAAAGAAATGCAACAGTCCCCCGTTGCCCTGCAAATTCTTCATTCTTAATTCTTAATTTCCGTAGTAGCTCGTGCTCCCGTACCCGTACCGATAGCCATATTTGTATCCATAGCGTTTGCCACTACCTTCCGTGCCGTTCAGCACAAGAGCCATGTTTTTGAAACGCTTCTCGTCGTAATACTTTTGAAGCTCAGGCAACATATCCCGTTCAAGCAGGCCGGCACGTATCACAAACAACGTGCGGTCGGCCATTCGTTCAATGATTTGCGTGTCGGCCACCAAGTCAACAGGCGGGCAGTCTATAAAGATGTAATCATACTTGGAACGCAATTGTCCAATCAGTTCCTTGAAACGCGGTTCTGCCAGGAGTTCGGTCGGATTGGGCGGAATGGTACCGACAGGAAGGACATACAGACCCAAATAGACGAGATGCTCCCGGATGAGTTGGTTCCAATCGTTTTCACGTCGCCCTAAGTAATCGCTCAATCCCTTGGAAGGTTTGCCTACGTAAGCCGAAGCCGAACCATGGCGCAAGTCTCCGTCAATCACCAATACCCGCTTCCCTTTCAAAGCCAAGACAGCCGCCGTATTCATTGTCAAGAAAGTCTTTCCACTGCCCGGGTTGAACGAAGTGAAGAGGATGACATCAGCCTGGCCACCTTCGTTGGATTCGAGCATAAACTCCAGGTTGGTGCGCAACACCCGAAAGGCTTCGTTGACAACGTCCCGATTGCCTTGCTGGATAACCATCTTGACATCGTCCACATTTTTCCCCTTCTTTCTGCTTCCTGGCAGCAAAGGAACTTCGCCTACAAAAGGCAAAGAAAGATTCTCCAAATCTTTGCGACCACGTATTTTCGTATTGAAATTCTCACGGATAAAGATAATGACTACCGGAATAAGGACACCCAAGGCGAAAGCCACCAACAAAATGTTCTTCTTCACCGGAGCCGTGGGCAGGGAGCTGCCGGTAGGCGGCGTGATGACCCGCGTGTTGTAAGCCGTGAATGCTTGGGACAATTCGTTCTCCTCACGCTTCTGCAAGAGGAAGAGATAAAGAGACTCTTTCACCTTCTGCTGACGCTCGACGGACAAGAGGTATTTACCTTGCGTGGGATTGGCGGCAATCCGCTCCGTAGTCTGGCGTTCGCTCTGCTGCAAGGAGTGCAATTGCGTGTTGAGCGTAGCGATGTGATTATCAATGGAAGTCACGATGGCCAGGCGCATATTCTCCAACGAACGATCCATATCCACGACCAAGGGATTCTTCTCACTGCTGTTGGCCACCAAATCGTTGCGGCGCAACTGGGCCGTGTTATAATTGGCAATCTGTTGCTCAATGCCAGGACTCTCGATGCCCGAGTTGGCCGGGAGCAACTGGTTCTTGCTGGCAGCGTTCGTCAGGTAATTTCGGATATACCGCGCCATGGATAGCTGCGTGTTCAAAGCCAGGATCTGCGCATTCGTCTCGCTGCTCTGCGCCATATACATACTGGCAGCCGCCTGCACGTCGGGAAGAAGGTGCTCGCTTTTGTAGGAAGAAATGTTTTCGTCCACATGGCCCAACTCTTGTTCAATCACAGCCAGACGGTCGCTGATGAAGACCGAGGTGCTGACTGCTATCTGGTTCTTGTCCTTGATCCAATTCTCGTTATACACCGCAATCAGGGTATTCAACACATCTTCCGCCCGCTGGATGCACACATCGGTAAAGGAAAGGTTGACAACAGTAGACTTCTCATCGTTCAAGACGACAGAAAGGTTGGAGGCATAAGCACCTGTCGTGGCCTGATAGCCCGTGCGGGAGACAAAAACCGGCCCATCATAGACGGTTGTATCGCGAACAGATTTCACGATGAGATTGCCGGCCGGCGTATCCACCGTGTCATTGAGCGTCGCCAGCACTTCGTCCTCCCGTTCTTCACCATTGCGGACAAAATCGGCCAAGCGAACCTGCCCGTCCGGCGCAGGATAGATGGTGAAAGCTGTGCTTTCGTTGTCCTGCAAAGATTGGAAGAAGACCTCGTAAGGACAAGACTGCCCGTAAAGCACGCGTTTATAGAAAGCACCATCGGCATAGTAGTTGATATCCAAATGCAGGCGTTTCACCACATCGAGCATCACAGAGGGCGATTGCAAAGACTGCATCTCATTGTTCACATTGGTACTGGTCTGAAACAGGTCGAAATCGCCCATCACACCGGCAGCATCGCTCATGGAACTGCCTTTGGAATCTTCTTTTATCAATAACGATGCCGAACGGGTATATACCGGCGGAGTAGTTAACAAATACAACAAGGCTATGCCAAGGGTCACGGCCAATGAAATTACAAACCAATACCATTTTCCAAGGCACAAGTAAAACAGGTCTTGGAGGCGCATGAAGTCATCCGCTTGCTTGGCAGGCTTTGTCGCGGGGATGTTTGGGGGTATCATTGAATAATAATTTATATGCGCGCTTTGCGCGCAGTAGTTAAAGGAGTTAGAAGAAGTTATCGTCCGCCAAGGCAGACTTAGAAGTTAAAGCCAATAGTTGGTCCGATTGGCTTTAACTTCCAACGGAGTGAAGCGAAGTGATTACTTCTTTAACTCCTATAACTTCTCCGGCGGGCAAAGCCCGCTTAATTAAAAACAAGTATCGCAATCGAAGTCAGCAAGGAAGCCAACGAAATCCAGAAGGACGTGGAACGCACGTTGTTACCGTTCACGGTAGATTGGCGGGCCTTCACGCTGTTGGGCTCCACATACACCACATCGTTCTGTTGAAGGTAGTAGGCAGGCGAGGTATAAATGTGTTCGCCAGAAGTCAGGTCGATGCCATACACCCGTTGCACGTCGCCCTCCTGGCGCAATACCAGTACCTTATAACGGTTGCCATAGATGGTCAGGTCTCCAGCCATGCTTAAAGCATCGAGGATGGTCAGGCGATCCCGGTCGATACTGAAACGCCCCGGGTTATTCACTTCGCCCAAGACGGATACGCAAAGATTGGCAAACTCCACCGTCACGACCGGATCTTTGACTAAGTTCTCACGAATCAATGCTTCCTTGATATACTTCGCAATCTCTTCGCGCTTCATGCCGGCCACATAAATCTTCCCAAGCACCGGGAAATCTATCTCGCCGGAAGCATCCACCGTATAAGCCGAAACGCCTTGGCTGCTTCCCGTAGACGCAGCCCCGTTCCGCAAAGATTGTCCCAGTTGCCTCGACATGATGGGAAGGTTGAAAAGGTCGGTCAGTTGCGGGTCGCGGCTATTGACAAGAATGGAAATCTTGTCTTCCGGACGAATCGTGATGTTTTTTGCTTCCGACAAAACAATTTCACTCTCCCCGGGCTTCATGTCTTGGAAATAGATTACTTCCTTCGAGGTTCCGCAAGAGGCCAGTATGAACCAACAGGCTACCCAGAGAAACAAGGAACTGAAAAAAGCAGGTTTGGACTTCATAAACAAATAAGTAAGTAAAATAAATGATAATTTATATGCGCGCTTTGCGCGCAGTAGTTAAAGAAGTTAGAAGAAGTTATTGCCCGCCAAAGGCGGGCTAAGGAGTTAAAGCCAATAGTAACGGAGCGCAGCGAAGTGATAACTTCTCTAACTCCTTTAACTTCTTCTGCGGCCTCCGGCCGCTAAATTCCTATTTAGCTTTCTTCCTCCAGATAGCCGCATTGATGCCCAGTTGCAAAGCTATCCACAGGGCAATATCAACCAACAATATTAGGGTGATGGAACACTTTTCTGCCAAAGCCCAATTAATCCCAATGAAGAACAGAGAAACAAAAAGGATGAAGACCATCACCAGGCGGGGACGCATCCCTGTACGCAACAGCTTATGGTGGAAGTGGTTCTTATCGGGCAGGAAAGGATTCTTCTTCTCGCGCAAACGGTGTATCACGACACGGACCACATCGAACAGCGGCACTATCAACGTGGAGAAGGCCAACATCATATCGACCGTACCCTTTTCGCCTTTCTCCAAATCCACACGGCTCAGGTGAATGACCAACAAACTGATGATGTAGCCCAAAATCAAACTGCCGGTATCGCCCATGAACAACTTATGCCCACGCCGGGCATTGCCAAACACATTGTAGAACCAAAAGGGCACGATGACGCCCAGAGTGGAAAAGGCCAACAGAGCATACATCTCTTCCCTCTGCGCCACACACATCAACCCCAACATGAAGAGGGCAATGCAACTCAGACCAGAGGCCAGACCGTCAATGCCATCTATCAAATTGATGGCATTGGTGATATACACAACGACAAAAAGGGTCAACAAAATGCCCAACGCTGCCGGCAACTCGTAAATTCCCAATAACCCGCCTAAAGAGTTGAACCACTCGCCCGGCCATATAATCAGGCAAGCGGCCACTATCTGTACAACAAATTTATAGCGATAGCCCACGCCTATCAAATCGTCGGCCACACCTACCAGAAAAAGCATCATGCCGCCCACGGTGAAGAACAAAAATTCATTGGCCGACAAGTTCTCGACCGGAAGTGCAAAATAAATCCTGACTCCCGATACGAAGCACAGGGTGATCAGTATCACCGGGAAAAAAGAGATACCGCCTAACCTGGGAACAGGCACGGTATGCACCTTCCGTTGGTCGGGTTGGTCGAATAAACGTTTCTTGTAAGAAATCAACAGGATCTTGGGGATTATCAACATCCCCAGGAACAAAGCCAACAAACAACCAGCTCCCAAAAAGATGAAAGAATCCATGTTATAATAGGAGGTTTTAGCAACCAAGGGCCGCTTTAGCGGATGAATTATCTTTTTCCCACCAACTGAATATACTCCGGCTGGATTTCTACTGACGCAGCCAACAACGAAGGCAACTGCACCAACAAGCGTTTCGTCTTGGAGCCGCGCACGGTGAGCAAAAAGCCTTCGTAACCATCAAGCTGTCCGCCAACAATGCGGATTCGCTGTCTGAGCATGTCGGGGGTAATTTCATCCAACCGATAGTAGCGGGGCGACTCCGAAGATTCCACGGCACGAATAAAGCATTCCATTTCTTCGTCGCGCACAGTCATCGGCAATCGGTTCGTATGCCGCAAATACCGGTATTGGAAAGTCGGGATGCTTTCCACAAGCGGGTCGATAGCTTCGCGCGTGTCGTACACAAAAAGCAAATCGTGCATATACGGCACTTCCCGGCGTTCGCGTTTGCCTTGGCGAAGGAAGATTTTCGATACCATCGGCGTGAAACAAGCAATATTCAAGCCCTGCAACATCCGGTAAGCAGGACACTTGGCATTGCTTCGTGTCAAGTCACGCATGACAAACCATTGCTTGATAGTAGAATTTAACGTCATTTCAAACAAGGATTAATACTGCCTCATACAGAAAGGAAAGACGGGGGAATGATTTCAACGAAGGCCAATTCGCCCAATCCTGCAAGCCTCATTACAGCAATGAAAGACAAGCAGTTACACTAACTAATCCACCAAGTTCCGGGTCTTCACCGGCGTTTGTCTGTATGCGCATGAATGATTATCCAAAATCTTCCAACGCCCATGCCTTCATTTCCCCTTTGAGAGATTCTGGCATAAGCGCATATCTCTTCCTAAGAGATGCATATCCCCAAGGCTTATTTTGTAACAGATTGATATACAAAAGTGTAAAGGTTTAAACGCTATGGATTGACAAGATAGTTGTTTTCCAAATACTCAACCGAGAGGCCAAAGAGAGGCTCAAAAAAGATAATGCCAAATGAATATTTTAGCAGCATTTTACTATACCGTTCAAGATTTTGTTTACCTTTGCAACCAAATTGTGCATCTCTTAGGAAGAGATAGAAATCTCCCTCCCTTTACTTCATCAAAGAATAGAATTGATTACTTTGACATTGGCCTTGTCCACTGCTGACGAATCCAATGAAGCCAAATAGATACGGGTCGTGTTTTCCGAATCATGCCCCATAGCCTCGCTGATAACCGACAGAGGCACCTCCTGGCTCCATGCAATGCTGGCCCATCCATGGCGCGCCACGTAGGAGGTCAACGGCACAGGTGCCTGCACCCTCTCCCCTATCTCTTTCAGATGAAGATTCAACAACCGGATGGCACTCAGATATTGCCGACGTTCTCCTTGCCCGGGTCGAGTGATGATGGGCAACAGGTAAGGCGAAGCGGGATCCTGATACTTATCCACTATGTCCTGCATGGGTTTCTCCCATTTGATGAACAATTGCTGGTCTGTTTTCTGCCGACGGTAGGTCAGGATACCATTTTTCAGATCCTTTTTCCTCAATTTAGCCATGTCTATGAACGACATGCCCCGTGTGTAGAAACTGAACATGAATAAATCACGAGATTGCTCCAGCGAAGCATCTGCCGACAAATCCAACTTCTTGATCCGGCTGAACACCTTCGACGAGACGGCCCGTTTGACTGTCTTTCCTATTCCTGTATATACGTGCTTGAAAGGCATACGGTCTTCCACCAGTCCTTTTTCGACAGCGCGATTGTAAACAGCCCGTAGGTTACGCATATAAAAAGAGGTAGTGTTCGGCACCAGGCCACAAGCCTTCAGATAGGCCTCATAAGCCAACATCATGTCCGAATCCATCTCCTCCAGCTTCACATCGCCCAGGATGCCACGGAAACGCAAGAAACTATTAAGCGAAGTAAGATAAGTCTCCGACAAACGTTCCTTGCCAATGTTTTTCAAATCCTTGGCCACGGCACGGGTAAAAATGCCCAACTGATTCCCGCCCGTACCGGAAGCCCTGAAAGCATCCACCACTTGCTCCGTGGTATAAGCCTCACCCGACTGTTCCAAGACCTTCACGATGGCGGCCAGACGAGCCATGTCTTGCTGCAAAAAAGAACGTAAAGCAGCCAGGTAACGCCCTCGCCCACTTGCTGTCCCTGCAAGCGGGGACTTCCACCCACCTTCGCCCCATTCGTCCGGAGCCAACCTGTATCCTGTACCGATTTTCCTAACCAACCGGTTGTGAATCACCTGATAATAGAGTGTACCCTCTTTGCCGTCCACCGACGAAGGACGGAACTTTACTTTTATTGTTGCCATTGTCTTTTCGCTTAAGTTGGGATACAAATTTGATTCTTTTTAGATTGCCCGTGGCATATCTCACGGTTTTTATCTATTTTTGCGCCAACTAAAACCGAGTTTTATGAAGATATTCTACCGCATCTACCAACTTTGCATCGTCCTGCCCATCTTCTTGGTGCTGACCCTGCTTACTGCCCTTACTACCATCATCGGCTCGCTGATAGGCGGCGCCCGCGTGTGGGGATATTACCCCGGCAAAATCTGGTCGCAACTGACCTGCTACCTGTTGCTGCTTCCGGTACACGTGGAAGGACGGGAGAAATTGGACAAACACACGTCCTACGTCTTTGCCCCCAACCACCAGGGAGCGTTCGACATCTTTTTGATATACGGATTCTTAGGCCGCAACTTCAAATGGATGATGAAGAAGAGCCTGCGGAAAATCCCCTTCGTGGGAAAAGCCTGCGCCAGCGCCGGACACATCTTCGTGGACCGCTCCAACCCCAAAGGGATGTTGGCCACCATCCGGCAGGCCGAGCGTTCGCTGACAAACGGCGTGTCACTGGTGGTCTTCCCCGAAGGCTCGCGTACCCAGGACGGCAGCTTGGGCACCTTCAAGCGCGGCGCCTTCCAACTGGCCGACGACTTGCAACTGCCGGTAGTGCCGGTCACCATCAGCGGCTCGTTCGACGTGTTGCCCAAATCGGCCAAATGGGTACGCCGCCACCGCTTAGTATTGACCATACACCAACCCATCCCCCCCCACGGCAAAGGGCCTGAGAACGTCAAGGCACTGATGGAAGAGACGTATGAAGCCGTGGCAAAGGGACTAAACACAATATCATAATGGAGAACGTAAAAGAAATCCCCGTGCTGCTCCTGACCGGTTATCTGGGCAGCGGGAAAACAACCTTGGTCAACCACATCTTAGCCAACGAGCGCGGCATCAAGTTTGCCGTCATTGTCAACGACATCGGCGAAGTGAACATAGATGCCCAGTTAATCCAGCAGGGCGGCGTCGTGGGCAAGAAAGACGACAGCCTGGTAGCCCTGCAAAACGGTTGCATCTGCTGCACGCTGAAAGCCGACCTGATAGAGCAGGTATTCGAACTGATGAAGATGCAACGCTTCGACTACATCGTCATCGAAGCCAGCGGCATCTGCGAGCCCGAACCCATCGCCCAGACGCTTTGCTCCATTCCCCGGCTGGGCGGAGCCTACACCAAATACGGCAAGTGCCGCTTGGACTGCATCGTCACCGTGGTGGACGCCCTGCGCCTGCAAGACGAGTTTGCCTGCGGCGACAGCCTTTCCCGCCCGCACATCGACGAGGAAGACATCGAAAACCTCATCATCCAACAGATAGAGTTCTGCAACATCGTCCTGCTGAACAAGATTTCGGAAGTGAAACCCGAAGAGCGGGAGCGCATCAAGCAAATCATACGCACTCTGCAGCCCGCCGCCGAAATCATCGAGTGCGACTATGCCCAGGTGGACTTAGAGAAGCTCATCCACACGTCCCTCTTCGACTTCGAACGTGTGGCCACTTCCGCCGGATGGGTGCGCGAGATAGAACGTCCCGCCACCACCGAGGAAGAGGAGCACCACCACCATCATCATCACCACCATGCGGAAGGAGGGGAAGTGGAGGAATACGGCATCGAGACCTTCGTCTACTACCGCCGCCCGGCCTTCGACATCCACAAGTTCGACTACTTCGTGGCAAAGAAATGGCCGAAGAACGTCATCCGCACGAAAGGCGTATGCTACTTCAGCCACAACCGCGACATGTCGTTCCTCTTCGAGCAGGCAGGCCGCCAGAAGCAAATCAAGGAAGCCGGCCTGTGGTATGCCACTGCCCCCGAGGAAGACCTCATCGAACTGATGCGTCAGGAACCGGGCCTGCTGCGCGACTGGGACGAGAAATACGGCGACCGCATGATTAAATTGGTGTTCATCGGCCAGCACCTCGACAGGGCGGCCTTGATGAAGGCATTGGACGATTGTCTGGAATAAAGCCGCCTGCATACGGCATAGCGTAAAAGAGAGAGGCATCCGCCCGGGATGCCTCTCTCTTTGCTTTTTACTCCTATCAGGTATCAAGGATGAGTCTGCGCCATGTTTTCCTGAAGCCGCTTGTGCTCCTCCATCAGCTTCATGTTTTCCTTGGCCTTGGAGAGGAAGTCTTTCACCAGCGGATTGTCCTTGAACGACAAGGGAGCCGTGCGCATGATGTCTTCCACCTGCTCGGTCATCATGGGATAGGGCAACGTGCTGCACATCATCATGAAGACGCTGGGACCGAGCACGTTCTCATAATTGTCCGTGATAAAGCGGCGGGTATAATCGTCCATCTCTTTCAGTTTCTGTTCCACCTGCTTCTCCAAGTCTTCGTGTATGTCGTCGATGTCCGCGCCTTCCAGCACCATGCGGGCCTCTTTGTGCTCCAGATCGTCGATGGCGCGCTCCAGGTTGTTGCGCTGTTCGATGAAAGCATAAAGCTGGTCGTTGAGCGGCGTGCCTTTCGCCGTCAGGCTGCCGGGCGTGATGGAAACGCGCACCTTGCCATTCTCCAGCACGAGGGGCATCAGCGCGTCGTTGTTCATATAGAGGGTGACCATGCGCACGGAGTCGGCCGGACCTTTCATCTTGAAACTGCCGTGGATGACTTCGGCCGAATCAATCGGCACCCAGACACCGTCTTGCAGCATCTTCAGGTAAAGGACTTTCCCGTCCAGGCTGATGATGGACGAACTGCCTTCCACGCGGTATTTGCGGCTACACGAAGAAAATAACACTGCCAACAGCAGAAGGGGCAACAACGCATTCACACCTATTTTATTCATATTGCAGCACATGATTAATGGATTAGTCGCGGCAAAGGTATTAATATTCCTTATAAACAGGCCGGAAAGAAAGGTATTTTCAGGTGGTTTACGTATTTTTGCACAATCTTTTCCACAGCGGAATCCAAGAGTTTCCCGGCCAGGGAACTAAAAGATTCTGGCCAGAGAACTAAAGAACTCTGACCAGAGAACTAAAGAACTCTGACCAGGGAACTAAAAGATTCTGGCCAGGGAATTAAAGGTTTCCGCCCGGGGAACTAAAGGTTTCCGGCCTGGAAACCAAGAGTGCCCGGCAGGGAAACAAAAGGTGCCACACCGGAAAACAGAGTGGCACTCCTAAGTAACAGAAAATGAAATACCTATTATAAACAAAGTTTTTTAAGACTAAGCCATTTATGAACGTAAAGAAGTATTTTGCGGCGGCAGTAGCCGCCCTGCTGACCTGCGCGGCCCAAGCCGACGAAGGCATGTGGCTGCTCCAGTTGATAAAGCAGCAAAATTCCATCGAGATGATGAAGAAACAGGGTCTGAAGCTGGAGGCCGAAGACCTCTACAACCCCAACGGCGTATCGCTGAAAGACGCGGTGGGCATCTTCGGCGGAGGCTGTACCGGCGAAATCATTTCGCCCGAAGGCCTCATCCTGACCAACCACCACTGCGGATACGGCTCCATCCAGCAACACAGCAGCGTGGAGCACGACTACCTGACGGACGGCTTCTGGGCCATGAGCCGTGCGGAGGAATTGCCCACGCCGGGACTGAAATTCCGCTTCGTGCACCGCATCGTGGACATCACTGACTTGGTGAACCAGAAGGTAAAGGCCGGCGAAGTGGACGAATACACCGCCATGACCTCGCCCTTCCTCCGCAAGTTAGCCCAGGAGGAACTGGAGAAGAGCGACCTGGCAGGCAAGCCGGGCATCGTCCCCCAAGCCCTGCCCTTCTATGCCGGCAACAAGTATTACCTCATCTATTATAAAGTATATAGCGACGTCCGCATGGTGGCCGCGCCTCCTTCGAGCGTGGGCAAGTTCGGCGGCGAGACGGACAACTGGATGTGGCCGCGCCACACGGGCGACTTCTCCATGTTCCGCATCTATGCCGACAAGAACGGCGAGCCTGCCGAGTATAGCAAAGATAACGTGCCCCTGAAGACGCCCAAGTTCCTGCCCATCTCCATCAAGGGACTGGATGAGGGCGACTATGCGATGATTATGGGATTCCCCGGCAGCACTGAACGCTACCTGACGCAGAGCGAGGTCCGCCAGATGATGACCGCCCAGAACCAAGCCATGATAGACATGCGCACCGTCTACTTGGACGTGCTGAAGAAATACATGGCACAAAGCGATAAAATCCGCATCCAGTATGCCAACAAGTTTGCAGGGAGTAGCAACTACTGGAAAAACTCCATCGGCATGAACAAAGCCATCGTAGACAACGACGTGCTGGGCACCAAGGCCGAACAAGAAAAAGCCTTCGCTGCCTTCGCCCAAGGGAAAGCCGAATACGAAGGCGTAGTAGGGAAAATCGATGCCATCGTAGAAAAAGCCACGCCCCTCATGCGCCGCTACATGTACATCGCCGAAGGCCTGCACCGCACCATTGAGTTCGGCTGCCCGCCCGCCGTCATGGACAAGATAAAGGAAGCGCTCGAAACCAAGAACGACTCCCTGCTGGAAGCCGGCAAGAAACAACTGGAAGAGGTGTATGACGACATCTACAACAAAGACTACGACAAGGAAGTGGACCGCGCCGTGGCCTTGGCCATGCTGCCCGCCCTCTCCAATGCCCTGTCTGTGGAAGAACTGGGCGAACTGAACCAACTCATCCAGGAGAAATACAAAGGCGTGGCCGGAAACTTCGTACATGACATGTTCGACAACTCTATCCTCTCCAGCCGCGAGAACCTCGACAAGTTCCTCCGCAAGCCCACCGTCAAGGCCATCGAGAAAGACCCTGCCACCCTTTACAGCCGTGCCAAACTGGCCTTGCTGAAAGATGCGGCCCAGAAACTGGATGACGCCACCGAAGGACTTGACCTGCTGCACAAGGCATACATCCGGGGATTGTGCGAAATGAAACTGCCCGTTCCCTCCTACCCCGACGCCAACTTCACCATCCGCCTGACCTATGGCAACGTGAAATCCTACAACCCGAAGGACGGCATACACTACAAATACTTCACCACCACCGACGGCATCCTGGAGAAGGAAGACCCCGAGAATCCCGAGTTCGTCGTGCCGGCCAAGCTGAAGGAACTCATCCAGAAGAAAGACTTCGGACGCTACGCCATGGCCGACGGCACCATGCCCGTCTGCTTCCTGACGACAAACGACATCACGGGCGGAAACTCCGGCTCGCCCGTCATCGACGGTGAAGGACGGCTCATCGGCTGCGCCTTCGACGGCAACTGGGAATCATTGAGCGGAGACATCAATTTCGACAACAACCTGCAACGTTGCATCGCGCTGGATATCCGCTATATGCTGTTTATCCTCGAGAAACTGGGCGGCTGCAAGCACCTGATTGACGAAATGACCATCATCGAATAAAACCAATCGCTCCCCCTTACGACAAGGCGGGCGGTGCAAGGGAAAGGCCTTTCCCTGCACCGCCCGCCTCTTTTTATAACGGCTTATTCCGTCAACCCATATAAATATATGCCAGCGTGGCCACGCTAATGACCACCCAAAGCAGCACGCCTTGCAGCAGAGGCTTGACGCCCACAGCCTTCAGCACGTCGCGCGAGAGGGAAGCGCCAATGAAAAAGAGGGTAATGGTCAGCATCTTGCGGGCAAAGTCGTTGATGAAGTTACCCACCTGGATGCCCGTCTCCGAGAGGCCCAGCACATAGGTATTGAACACCATGGCCAACACGAAGAAGAAGATGAACCAATGCATATACATCTTCTTGCCCTTGCTCTTGAAGATGAAAGACGTGGCAATGGCCAAGGGGATAATCCACAAGGCACGGGTCAGCTTGATGGTGGTGGCCACTTTCAAGGCTTCTTCGCCGTAGGCCGCGCCGGCTCCCACCACGGAACTGGTGTCGTGGATGGCAATGGCCGCCCACGTGCCAAACTCATGCTGCCCCATGCCCAACGCATGGCCGACAAGGGGGAAGACGAAGAGGGCGATGGCATTGAGGATGAAAATAGTGCCCAAGGCCACGGACATTTCCTCGTCCTTGGCTTTCAGCACAGGTCCCACAGCGGCTATGGCGCTTCCCCCGCAGATGGCCGTGCCGGAAGAGATGAGGTACGAAGTGTTACGGTCCACCTTCAGGCACTTGCGACCGATGAACCAACCGATAAGCAAGGTGCCTATGACAGAAAGAATGGTGAACTCCATGCCTTCCTTGCCCGAAGCCAACGAGGCGTGCAAGTTCATGCCGAAGCCCAAGCCCACTACGGAATATTGCAGGAGATACTTGGACATCTTCTTATTGAACTTGGGATGCGCCTGGCCACATGCCAAAGCAAATGCCAAGCCCAGGAAGAGAGCCACAGGCGGAGTGACCCACGAAACAAAGGGTGAAACACCAGGTACATAGTCCAACATGAGGCACACGAAGAGGACAGCCAGGATGGAGGCATAGATGGGCTTCCGCCTGGCCTGTAAGAAACTTTGGTTTACAGTCATTGAATAATGGTTTAAATTAGCGATGGTAACTCGTTCGAGGGCGCAAAGATACAGCTATTCGGCGGGATTTACAAATCTTCCGGCGACACGCCCCAAATATGCAGCAAGGAGTAAGTAGCCAAATCAGTGTGGCATTGCAGGTGCTCTTCCGGCTCTTCCATCAAGAAACAGAGTGCCTTATCCGCCTCCTCACAATCCTTTTCCTCGCAAAAGTCGTGCAAGGTTTTAGCCAACTCCGGCCCGTAATCGCGGAAACGGGGCACGAGCAACAGACGCTTCACCTCGCTGGCATCGAGAGCCAATTGCACCAACTCACTGAACAAAGCCGCCCGAGACACCATTCCCGCCGAGGGCACCACGGAAAAAGACAACTCACCCACAGAGGTCAGGCAAGCATTCCCGTCCAATTCTCCCATGTCACCAGGCACGCACCCTTTCAGTTCATGCTCCCCTTCGTCGCCCACCAACAGGATTTGCATGTTATTTTCCTCTCCGCGCAAGCCCCCGTCCAATCCCAGGCAAATGAACCAGTCTACCAAGTTCGTATCAGGCAATTCGCGTCCCAGCCGCTCGCTTAAGAAACGTTTGAGGCCGCAGACAGTCTCAGTGATAAACGTCACATCCAGCAAGAGGACGTTCGGCGCAAATTCTATGTGATTCTTCTCCATACGATATAATTGAATTTTACATTATTGGTTTCCAGTATTTATAAAAGTCACGAGGCAATACTCAATACAACAATACCCCTACTGCCCCGCACAGGATAATCATCAAAATAGGATTGACCTTGTATCGCCTTGTCCCCACAAAGGCCGCAAGGAAGATAAGGCAACTGATGACAAACGAGCGGGTGTCTTCCGTGGGCGAACCGAAGTTCTCCGCATTCATCAACACCAAGGCCGCCGATGCCAGCAAACCCACCACTGCCGGCCGCAAGCCGCTGAAGACGGATTCCACCACCGGATGTTTCTGGTATTTCAAGAAAAAGCGGCTGATGGTGAGCATCAGGATGAACGAAGGCAACACCACGGCAAACGTGGCCAATGCCGAACCAAACACGCCCCACCCCATGCCATAGCCGGCGTTGACAATGGCGTCATAGCCCACATAAGTGGCAGAATTAATGCCGATAGGGCCGGGAGTCATCTGGCTGATGGCCACAATGTCCGTAAACTCCTGCGGAGAAAGCCATTCGTGGCGCGTCACCACCTCGCCCTGAATCATCGAGAGCATGGCATAGCCCCCGCCGAAACCGAAAAGGCCAATCTTGAAGAAGGTGTAGAAGAGTTGAAGGAAAATCATAGATTTAAATGATAATTTATATGCGCGCTTTGCGCGCAGTAGTTAAAGAAGTTAGAAGAAGTTATCGCCCGCCAAGGCGGACTCAGAAGTTAAAGCCAATAGTTGGTCCGGCGATTGGTATGTATGCCATACACAAGGTATTGGCTTTAACTTCTAATGGAGCGAAGCGAAGTGATAACTTCTCTAACTCCTTTAACTTCTCCTGCGGGGCATCGCCCCGCTAAATTCCTATTTACAACATTTACCATAAATGAATCCACCCACGCCCGCCGCAATGATGATCCAGATGGGCGAGAAGCCCAGCAACCAAATGAGCAAGGCGGACACGACAGGAATCCACACGTTGTATTTGGTAATCTTCGCAGACTTGGCCATACTGAACGTGGGCGCGGCAATCAGTGCCACCACCGCCGGACGGATGCCCTTGAAGATGCGCTCCACCACGGCATTGTCCTTGAAGTTGTGGAAGAACAAGGCGATGGCCAAGATGATGAGAAACGAAGGAAGCACCGTGCCCAAAGCCGTAACAATGCTTCCAAGCACCCCTTTCAGACGATAACCGATGAAGATGGAAATATTCACCGCCAAGATGCCGGGCGAGGATTGGGCTATGGCCAGCAAATCGATAAAGTCTTCCTTGGCCAACCACCCGCGCTTGGTGACGATTTCGTCCTCAATCAGCGGCACCATGGCATAACCTCCACCGATGGTGAAGGCACCGATTTTGAAGAAAATGGAGAAAGCTTGAAGATACAGATTCATACATTATTTCAAAAAAGCAGAGACGCGGCGTGCCGCGTCTCCTAATTTTATAAAGCGAGCTTTCATCACTTAGTTCCGAGCTTCTCTTCCACCCACTTGCGAGCATTGACAAAGGCTTCTATCCATGGGGTTACCTGGTCTGTGTGCAGGCGTCCGGCAGAATAATAAGCATTTTGCCACGGGAAAATGGCACGCTCCAAGTGGGGCATGATGGCCAAGTGGCGTCCGTCGGCACTGGCCACAGCGGCTGCGGAATAATCCGAGCCATTGGGATTGCCTGGATATTCGTCGTAAGTGTACTTGGCCACGATGTTGTAATGATCCTCATCGTAAGGCAATGAGAACTTGCCTTCGCCGTGAGCCACCCAAATGCCCAGCTTGCTGCCGCTCAACGAGCCGAACATCACGCTGCGATTGGTAGGAATGGTGACATCCAGGAAACGGCTCTCGAACTTGTGCGAATCATTGTGCAACATACGGATGCGCTTCTCGTCTTCAGGAGCAATGAGGTTCAGCTCCATCATCAGTTGGCAACCGTTGCACACGCCCAATGACAAAGTATCTTCGCGGGCATAATATCTATCCAGCGTCTCCTTGGCCTTGGGATTGAAGAGGAAAGCACCTGCCCATCCCTTGGCGGAACCAAGCACGTCGGAGTTGGAAAAACCGCCACAGAAGACTATCATATTTACATCGTCCAGCATCTCGCGTCCACTTACCAAGTCGGTCATGGTGACATCTTTCACATCGAAACCTGCAAGGTAAAGGGAATAGGCCATCTCACGTTCGCCATTGGTGCCTTTCTCGCGGATGATGGCGGCACGGATGCCAGTGGGTGTGCGACGTTCAGGAGTGATGCCGTATTGGGAGAGCTTGCCTGTGAAACCGGGCAAGAAAGCCAACTCCACCGGTTGCATCTTGTAGTTCTCGTAACGCTTCTTGGCGCAGCCGTTCATGGATTGGCGGCGATCCAAGAGGTAAGAAGTAGAATACCAGATGTCGCGCAGATAATCAATGCCAAACTGATAGGTAGCACCGTCTTTCTCTACAAGGATATGACGCTCATCGGTCGGCTTACCCAGTTTTACGAAACCCACGCCTGCATCTTCCAATATCTTCTTCACCTGATCCTTGTGTTTGTTGGCCACTTGGATTACTACGCCCGGATTCTCGGCAAAGAGTATCTTGATGAGGTCGTCTTCCTTTATTTTATTGAGGCTGATTTCCATGCCTCCTTCCACGTTGGAGAAACACATTTCCAGCAAGGTGGTGATAAGACCTCCGGCGGAGATGTCGTGACCAGCAAGGATAAGTCCCTTGTTTATAAGCTCCTGCACAGCCAAGAAGGCATCGCGGAAGTATTCGGGATGCTGCACCATAGGCACGTCGCTACCCACCTTGCCCAACGATTGGGCAAAAGCGGAGCCACCCAGCTTCAAGGTATCGAAACTGAAATCGATGTGGTAAATCGTAGTGTGCGGGTCGTTGACGAGGACGGGGGAAACGACTTTCTTCACATCGCTCACCTCGCCACCGGCGGATACGATGACCGTACCCGGAGAGATAACCTTGCTCCCGTCGGGATATTTCTGCGTCATGGACAGGGAGTCTTTGCCCGTGGGCACATTGACGCGCAGGGCGCAACAGAAGTCGCTCAAGGCTTGCACGGCAGTATAGAGACGGGCATCCTCACCCTCCTGCGAGCGGCAAGGCCACATCCAGTTGGCAGAAAGAGAGACGCTATCCAAGCCGTCGGCCAAAGGCGCCCAAACAAGGTTGGTAAGAGCCTCGGCCACGGAGAGCACGGAGCCTGCCTCAGGACTTGCCAAAGCAGCCTGCGGAGCATGGCCCAAAGCAGTGGCAATACCTTTCTCGCCCCGATAGTCAAGAGCCACCACGCCGCAATCGCTCAAAGGCAACTGAAGTTCGCCCACACATTGCTGACGGGCAATCTTACCCGTAACGGAGCGGTCGACTTTGTTGGTCAACCAATCCTTACATGCCACTGCTTCCAGTTGGAGCATATTGGCCAAGTATTCATTCAGTTTGCAAATTTCATAATGAGGCATTTCGTAGTGGTGCTCCACGGTCTTGTCCACCATGTAGGTCTTGGGCGAAGAACCGAACATCTGGCTCACGGCCAAGTCGAAGGGGCGCACGCCATCAGCTTGTTGGAAAGCAAAACGGTGGTCGCCGGTGGTTTCACCTACCACATACATCGGAGCACGTTCGCGCTCGGCAATCTTCGCCACGTGTTCAATGGCTTCTTCCTTAATCAAGAGGCCCATGCGTTCTTGGCTCTCGTTGGCGATGATTTCCTTGGCGGAAAGCGTCTTGTCGCCAATGGGGAGCTTGCTCATATCAATAAGACCGCCACATTCCTCCACCAATTCAGAGAGGCAATTGACATGTCCGGCAGAACCGTGGTCGTGAATGGAAACAACAGGATTAACGTCTTCTTCGCAAAGGGCACGCACCACATTGTAGGCACGTTTCTGCATTTCGGCGTTGGCGCGCTGCACAGCGTTCAACTCGATGCCGCTGCTATAACGTCCGGTGTCCACGGAGGATACAGAGCCGCCGCCCAAACCGATGCGGTAGTTGTCGCCGCCCATCACCACGATTTTGTTTCCGGCTTCGGGGTGCCCCTTTTGGCAATCGCGCTCAGTACCGTAACCCACGCCTCCTGCCAGCATGATGACCTTGTCGTAGCCATACTCTGCATCTTCCGGCGACTCCCGATGTTCGAAAGTAAGGACAGAGCCGCAGATGAGAGGTTGTCCGAATTTGTTGCCAAAATCGCTGGCGCCGTTGGACGCTTTGATAAGGATTTGTTCAGGCGTTTGGTAGAGCCATTTGCGGACAGGCAAGATTTCTTCCCAAGGACGGCCTTCCTCGGAGCGGGGATAAGAAGTCATATAGACGGCAGTGCCGGCAATGGGCCACGAACCTTTGCCGCCGCCCATACGGTCGCGGATTTCGCCACCCGTACCCGTCGAAGCGCCGTTGAACGGCTCCACGGTGGTGGGGAAGTTATGTGTTTCCGCTTTGAGGGAAATGACGCTCTTGATGTCCTTCACTTGGAAATAATCGGGCTTGGAGTGATCCGCCGGGGCGAATTGCTCAATGACCGGTCCCTCGGCAAAGGCCACGTTGTCCTTGTAAGCGGATATGATTTTGTTAGGATTCTCTTTAGTGGTTTTTTTAATCATCTGGAAGAGAGAAGATTCTTTCTCCTCGCCATCGATGATGAAGGTGCCGCCGAATATCTTGTGGCGGCAATGCTCGGAGTTAATCTGTGCAAAGCCGAAGACTTCGCTGTCAGTGAGCGGACGCCCCAAATCCTTCTCCACCTTCTTCAGGTAGTCGATTTCTTCGGGACTAAGCGCCAAGCCTTCCTGTTCGTTATACGCCTCCAAATCTTCGATGTGGCGGATAGGCTCCGGTTGGCGGTTGGTGGTGAAGACATTCTGATCCAAGCCATTATACATGCGTTGCAGCATGGGGTCGTATTCGGCGTACTCGTTCTCGACGGGAAAGTATTCCTCAATGCGGCCAATGCCCGCAAGCCCCATGTTTTGGGTGATTTCCACCGCGTTGGTACTCCACGGAGTAATCATTTCGCGCCGGGGACCCACGAAGTATCCTCCGAGGCCCTCCCCGGTTTCGGGAACGGCATTTCCAAAAAGCCAGCAGAGTTTCCCGCTCTCTGCGGAGTCGGGCGTGTGGTCACACTCCACGGCAATCACACTCTTAGACGGGGTTCTGAAAAAGATAATCATTTCTTTTATAGAATTTATAAATTTGTTGTTGTACATGCATGTGTCGGGCGACTGACCCATCAAACTTGAGGCAAAGGTACGAAGAAAATCTGAATCCGCCTAAAGGCCTTCCTAAAATCAGTGTGAATGTCCAGACTATTTACCGCGTCTTTTTTTCCTTAACCGTTTCCGCAAAAACACTTAAATATTTCCGTCAAAACACTTAAGTATTTTCGGAGCTTTACTTAAGTATTCCGAAGAAAATACCTAAGCATTTCTATGAAATATGTAATAAATTAATTTCCAATATCTTACAACGTGAAGTTTTATAAGAAAACCACAATTTCCACCATCCTCCGTTTTTCAGGTGTCATGATTTTTCATAAGGATTTGGAGAAGCCGTTTCTTCTGCTTACCTTTGCAAAGGAATCAATTCTATATTTAAATTATAGGCAACTATTTTTTACGAAAGGACTACATGTACATCACCAAACACCTACTCGCCGCTATCCTGTGCATCCTGTTGACACTCGAAGTCCTGGCACAAACTCCGGCGGATGCGACAAGACACCCCAAGCGCGAATTTCGCGCTGCATGGATACAAACCGTCAACGGACAATTCAAAGGAATGCCCACGGAACAGATGAAGCGCACGCTCATCGCCCAACTCAACTCCTTACACGAAGCTGGCTTCAACGCCGTCATCTTCCAGGTGCGCCCCGAAGCCGACGCTCTCTATGCCTCCCGCCTCGAACCCTGGAGCCGCTACCTGACGGGCACGCAGGGACAAGCGCCCGCCCCCTATTGGGATCCACTGAAGTTCATGATCGACGAATGCCACAAGCGGGGCATGGAACTGCACGCATGGCTCAACCCCTACCGCGCATGTACCTCAACCAAAAATGAACTGGCGCCGAACCACATCTGCAACATCCATCCCGAATGGTTCATCGACTACGGCGGCCAAATGCTCTTCGACCCCGCCTTGCCTGAAAGCCGGAAGCACATCTGTATGGTAGTGGCTGACATCGTCTCCCGCTACGACGTGGACGGCATCCACATCGACGACTATTTCTATCCCTACCCCAAAGCCGGGTTGGAGTTCGACGACGACGCTTCCTTCGCTCGCTACGGACAAGGCTTCGCCAACAAGGCCGACTGGCGGCGCCACAATGTAAACCTGCTGATCGAAGCTCTGCACAAAACCATCCGTGAAGCCAAACCCTGGGTAAAATTCGGCGTATCGCCCTTCGGCATCTACCGCAACCAGGACACTGACCCACTGGGCAGCCGCACCCGGGGACTCCAAAACTATGACGACCTCTATGCCGACATCCTGCTTTGGGCACGCGAAGGATGGATAGACTACAACATCCCGCAAATCTACTGGGAAATCGGGCATCCCGTGGCCGACTACGAGACTTTGCTCCACTGGTGGGCCTTGCATTCCGAAAACCGTCCCCTCTTCATCGGGCAATCCGTCGAGAACACCATTACACACGCCGACCCGGAGAATCCCCACATCAACCAACTGCCCCGCAAGATGGCTCTCCAGCGCAGCTACCAGACCATCCAGGGCAGTTGCCAATGGTATGCCTCGGCCGTGGTGGAAAACAAAGGACGCTACCGCGACGCCCTCATGCAAAGTTACCAGAAATACCCCGCCCTCGTCCCCGTGTTCGACTTCATGGACAACGAAGCACCGAAAAAAGTGCGCCGGGTGAAACCCGTGTGGATGGAAGACGGATACATCCTCTGCTGGACGGAACCGAAATACCGACACGAAATGCAACGTGCCGTGCGCTACGTCATCTACCGCTTCGGGAACAAAGAAGACGTAAACCTGGACGACCCCAGCCATATTGTAGCCATCACCGACCAGCCCTTCTACAAGCTGCCCTACGTGGACGGCCAGACGAAATACCGTTATGTCATCACAGCCCTCGACCACCTTTGGAACGAATCTAAAGGGGTGTCGAAGAAAGTGAAATTATAAATAGGGATTCAGTTGACGAGGGGACAAGTTAACAAGGCTACGAGGGCAAGGCTTATCACTTGTAATCCTGTTGTCTAACGAACATCTTTGCCTCGTTAACCCGTTCCCTTGCCAACTTATAAATTATCATTATCATGTCCGAATCCAAATCCATCCTCATCAAAGGCGCCCGCGTCAACAACCTGAAGAACATCGACGTGGAGATACCCCGCAACAAGCTGGTGGTCATCACCGGACTCAGCGGCTCGGGCAAGTCGTCCCTGGCCTTCGACACGCTCTATGCCGAGGGACAACGCCGCTACGTGGAGAGCCTCAGCAGCTACGCCCGCCAGTTCCTGGGACGCATGAGCAAGCCGGAGTGCGACTACATCAAGGGCATACCGCCCGCCATCGCCATCGAGCAGAAGGTGAACAGCCGCAACCCGCGCTCCACCGTGGGCACCTCGACGGAAATCTACGAATACCTCCGCCTGCTCTATGCCCGCGTGGGGCACACCTTCAGCCCCGTGAGCGGACGGGAGGTGAAGAAGCACACGCCTGAGGACATCGTGAACTGCATGTTGGAGCACCCCGAAGGCACGCGCTATACCGTTCTTGCCCCCATCATCCTGCGCGAAGGCCGCACCCTCGCCCAGCAACTGGATACCTACCAGAAGGAGGGCTTCACCCGCCTGGAAGTGAACGGACAGATGACCCGCATCGACGAATACACCCCTGCGGAGGACGATACGGTCTTCCTCCTGATTGACCGCATGACCGCCTCGCACGAAAAGGATGCCCTGAGCCGCCTGACCGACTCCGCCGAGACCGCCATGTACGAGGGCGACGGGGCGTGCCTCCTGCGCTTTTACCAGACGGACGGCAGCACGAGCCTCTTCCGCTTCAGCACCAAGTTCGAGGCGGACGGCATCACCTTCGAGGAGCCCAGCGACCAGATGTTCTCCTTCAACTCCCCCATCGGTGCCTGCCCCGTGTGCGAAGGCTTCGGGCGCGTCATCGGCATCGACGAGCATCTGGTGGTGCCCAACCGCGCCCTCTCGGTGTATGACGGGGCCGTCGTCTGCTGGCGGGGCGAGAAGATGGGCGAATGGCGCGAGATGGTCATACGCGGAGCAGAGAAAGCGGGTTTCCCTATCTTCACCCCCTACTACGAACTGACCGACGAGCAACGCCGGATGCTGTGGGAAGGCACGCGCTACTTCGAGGGCATCAACGCCTTCTTCAAGATGCTGCAAGAGAATCAATACAAGATACAATACCGCGTGATGTTGGCGCGATACCGGGGCAAGACCGTCTGCCCCGCCTGCCACGGCACGCGCCTCAAGCCCGAAGTCGGCTATGTCCGCGTGGGGGGCAAGAGCATCTCGCAACTCGTTGACCTCCCCATCACGGAACTAAAGGACTTCTTCGACCACCTGAAGCTGAACGACCACGACGCGCAAGTGGCCACCCGCATCCTGGCGGAAATCAACAGCCGCATCCGCTTCCTGCTGGACGTGGGTCTGGGCTACCTGACGCTGAACCGCCTGAGCAACTCCCTCTCCGGCGGCGAGAGCCAGCGCATCAACCTGGCCACCTCGCTGGGGAGCAGCCTTGTGGGGAGCCTCTACATCCTGGACGAGCCGAGCATCGGCCTCCACAGCCGCGACACGGACAAGCTGATCCGCGTCCTGCGCCAACTGCAACAACTGGGCAACACGGTGGTCGTGGTGGAGCACGACGAGGAAATCATCCGCGCCGCTGACTACATTATAGATATAGGCCCTAAAGCCGGACGGCTGGGCGGCGAAGTGGTGTACCAAGGACAAGTAAACGAGTTGACAAGGAGACAAGTTGACGAGGGAACGAGGCAACAAGGGAACGAGGCAACAAGGGGACAAAGGGACAAGGGGACTGACTCCTCGTCAACTCGTCAACTCGTTAACTCGTCAACTGAAAAGAGCTACACCGTCCGCTACCTCCTGGGCGAGGAGACCATCCCCGTCCCCGTGCAACGCCGCCCGTGGAACAACTACATCGAAATAAAAGGCGCGCGGGAGAACAACCTGAAGGGCGTGGACGTGCGCTTCCCTCTGAACGTAATGACGGTGGTGACGGGCGTCAGCGGTTCGGGCAAGTCAACCTTGGTGCGCGACATCTTCTACCGCGCCCTGAAGCGCGAACTGGACGAATGCACCGAGCGGCCGGGCGAGTTCGTCTCCATCGGGGGCGACCTGCAAGACCTGCGGGGCGTGGAGTTCATCGACCAGAACCCCATCGGCAAGTCCTCGCGCAGCAACCCCGTCACCTACCTCAAGGCCTACGACGACATCCGCAAGCTCTTTGCCGACCAGCCGTTGTCCAAGCAGATGGGCTACACGCCCGGTACCTTCAGCTTCAACAGCGAAGGCGGCCGCTGCGAGGAGTGCAAGGGCGAGGGCACCATCACCGTGGAGATGCAGTTCATGGCCGACCTGGTGCTGGAGTGCGAGTCCTGCCACGGCATGCGCTTCAAGCCCGACGTGCTGGAAGTGCGCTTCCACGACGCCAACATCCACGACGTGCTGGAGATGACCGTTGACCAGGCCATCGAGTTCTTCACCCAGCACAAGCAGAAGAAGATAGCGAAGAAACTCCAACCCTTGCAAGATGTCGGCCTGGGCTACATCAAGCTGGGGCAGTCCTCGTCCACCCTGTCCGGCGGCGAGAACCAGCGCGTCAAGCTGGCCTTCTACCTCAGCCAGGAGAAGGCGGACCCGACGATGTTCATCTTCGACGAGCCTACCACGGGCCTGCACTTCCACGACATCCGCAAGTTGCTGGAAACCTTCGACGCCCTCATCCGGCGCGGGCACAGCATCACCATCATCGAGCACAACATGGACGTCATCAAGTGTGCAGATTATGTCATCGACCTCGGCCCCGAAGGCGGCGACCGGGGAGGACGCATCGTCGTCACCGGCACGCCGGAGGAAGTGGCCGCCTGCGCCGCCAGCTATACGGGGCAGTTCCTGCGGGAGAAATTGTGTATGCCCCATATATGACATGCGGCGTCCCCCCTTGGCAAAGAATGATAGCAAGACAATACGATGGAAACATCTTTTTTATAAACTAAAACAACAAAACCATGAGAATGAAAAAGCATTTGACACTTGGTCTGGCGGCTTTACTAAGCCTCGCGACCCACGCACAAACATTCACCGAATGGCACGACCCGCAGGTCAACGCCGTCAACCGTGCCCCGATGCACACCGATTACTTCGCCTATGAATCGCCCGAACTGGCAGAGAGAGGCGAACGCACTTCATCCGCCTATTACATGTCCCTCAACGGGCAATGGAAGTTCAACTGGGTGCGCCATGCTGACGCCCGCCCCACCGGTTTCTGGAGGGCGGACTACAACGACAAGGGTTGGGACACGATGCCCGTGCCGGGAGTGTGGGAACTGAACGGCTACGGGGACCCGCAATACGTCAACGTAGGTTATCCCTGGCGCGAACAGTTCAAGAACAACCCGCCCCAAGTGCCCACGGAGGAGAACCACGTGGGTTCCTACCGCAAGACCATCACCGTGCCCGCCTCGTGGAAGGGCAAGGACATCATTGCCCACTTCGGCTCTGTCACGTCCAACATCTACCTTTGGGTGAACGGGAAGTATGTAGGTTATAGCGAAGACAGCAAGCTGGAGGCCGAGTTCGACCTGACACGTTACCTCCGTCCCGGACAGGATAACCTCATCGCCTTCCAGGTGTTCCGCTGGAGCGACGGCACCTACTTGGAAGACCAGGACTTCTTCCGCTACTCGGGCGTCGGGCGCGACTGTTACCTCTACGCCCGCGAGAAACGCCGCATCGAAGACATCCGCGTCACCCCGGACCTCGACGCAGAGTATAAGGACGGTACCCTCGCCGTAGACGTGCGGCTGAAGGGGAAGGGCATTGTTACCCTGCGCCTGGAGGATGCCCAAGGCAAGGAGGTGGCCGCCGCTACCACCCGGGGCGAGAGTGTGACCCTGAGCGTAGAGAATCCCCATAAATGGACGGCCGAGACACCTTATTTATATACGCTCTACGCGCAGATAGGGGAAATGGCGCCGGCCGAAGTAATCCCCGTCAAGGTGGGCTTCCGCAAGGTGGAACTGAAGGACGCCCAGGTGCTGGTCAACGGGCAGCCGGTACTCTTCAAGGGGGCGAACCGCCACGAGATGGACCCGGACTATGGCTACGTCGTGTCGCGCGAGCGGATGCTGCAGGATGTCCTCCTTATGAAGCAACTGAACATCAATGCCGTGCGCACCTGCCACTACCCCGATGCACCCTACTGGTACGAGCTTTGCGACAAGTATGGGCTCTACATGGTGGCCGAAGCCAACATCGAGTCGCACGGCATGGGGTATGGGGATGAAACCCTGGCCCGCCGCGACGACTACAAGCTGGCGCACATGGAGCGTAACCAGCGCAACGTGCAGCGTAACTTCAACCACCCCGCCATCATCTTTTGGTCACTGGGCAACGAGGCTGGCTACGGACCCACCTTCGAAGCCGCTTACGACTGGGTGAAGGCCGAAGACCCCAGCCGTCCCGTGCAATATGAACAGGCAGGGTATGAGGGCAAGACCGACATCTTCTGCCCCATGTATTACGATTACCGCTCCTGCCAGGCTTACAGCGAGGACGACTCGAAGGTGAAGCCCCTCATCCAGTGCGAATATGCCCATGCCATGGGCAACTCGATGGGCGGGTTCAAGGAATATTGGAACCTGGTGCGCAAGTATCCTAAGTACCAGGGAGGCTTCATCTGGGACTTCGTGGACCAGAGCATACACAAGGTGGGGAAGAACGGCAAGCTCATCTACGCCTACGGGGGCGACTTCAACAAGTTCGACGCCAGTGACATCAACTTCTGCAACAACGGGCTCATCAGCCCGGACCGTGTACCTAACCCCCATGCGTACGAGGTGCAATACTTCTACCAAGACATCTGGACGACCCCTGCCGACCTGGAGCAAGGACAGGTGAAGGTGTTCAACGAATACTTCTTCCGCGACCTCTCGGCCTACCGCCTGGAATGGCAACTGCTGAAGAACGGGAAACCCGTACGTAGCGGGCGCGTGGAAGACCTCGACGTGGCGCCCCGCCAGTCCGCCACGCTCACCCTCCCCATCGGACGCTACTGCCGGCACGCCGAGTGGCTGCTGAACGTCTCCTACAAGCTGAAAGCCGCCGAGGGACTGCTGCCCGCAGGGCACACCGTGGCAAGGCAACAACTGGTGCTGAACCCCTATAAGCCGGAGGCCCTGGCCATCCGGAACGAGGCCGGCAGCAACCAGCAGGCAACGGCGCCGACGGTGCGCGACAACGACCGCCACTACCTCATCGTAACCGGCGAGGACTTCCGCATGGAGTTCAACAAGGACAACGGTTTCATCACCCACTACGAAGCAGGCGGGCTGTCGTACCTGAAGGAGGGCAGCGTGCTGAAACCTAACTTCTGGCGTGCCCCCACGGACAACGACTTCGGGGCCAACCTGCAAAACTATTACAGGGTGTGGCTCGACCCTGAAATGAAGCTGACCTCGTTCGCCCAACGCACGGAAGAGGGAATGGCCGTGGTAGAGGCGAAGTACGACCTCCCCGCAGTGAAAGGGCAACTCACGCTGACCTACGTCGTCAACAACCAAGGCGCGGTGCGCGTGACCCAAGCCTTGAAGGCCGGCGAAGGGGCCAAGGCGCCGGACATGTTCCGCTTCGGCATGCAACTACAGATGCCCCGGGCGTTCGGCACCGTAGAGTATTACGGGCGCGGCCCCGTGGAGAATTATGCCGACCGCAACCACTGCGCCTTCCTGGGCCACTACCGCCAGTCAGTGGAGAGCCAGTTCTACCCCTACATCCGTCCGCAAGAGAACGGCAACAAGACCGACCTGCGCTGGTGGCGGATGCTGGACGCCGGAGGCAACGGCCTGGAGGTAGTGTCCGAAGCCCCCTTCTCCGCATCGGCCCTGCACTACACCATCGAATCCCTTGACGAGGGCACGAAGAAGGTGCAAATGCACTCCAACGAAGTAGAGCAGGCAGACCTGACCAACGTCCTTATCGACCAGGCGCAGATGGGCGTGGGCTGCGTCAATACCTGGGGCGCGCTCCCCTTGCCCGAATACCGCCTGCCCTATCAGGACTACACCTTCACGTTCCTGCTCAAGCCCGTGCGGCACAGCCTGGGCGTAGAAGCAAACACATGTAGGTAAACGACAGCGGCGATAACTAACGAAAGGGCGCGGACAGCGCCGGCGGCAGGGCTTGCAACCTGCGTGGCCGGCGCCGTCCGCGCCCTTCCTGTATCCCCCGTCCAAGCGAAGGATAGGCACCCCATGCTATTTCAACATATTTAACACACCAACCTTTGCATATCTCCCCCTAAAAGCCTATCTTTATCACGTGTTTCAAGCATGTCGGGAAATACCCATACATGGGTGCCAAGGAACACCCATACATGGGTATCGGTGAACACCCATACAAGGGTATCAGGGAACACCCATACAAGGGTGTCTGGGAACACCCATATAAGGGTACAAAAGACGATGTATCATTAACCTTCTAAAATGAGAAACAACTATGATGGACTTTGACATTCGCGAAAAAGTGCAACCCATCGGGAAGCGCAAGGGGCAAACGGTTTACTTTGCCCAGGCCAAGAGCCAACAGTACCTTACGAACAACATGCTTGTAGCACGTATCGTGCGCGAGACCTCCCTGTCGGAGGGCGACGTCAAGAACGCCCTCATCAGCCTCTCCAACGTGGTGTGCGAGGCCCTCGAGATGGGGATGAGCGTAGACCTGGCTGAGCTGGGAAGCCTGCGCCTGTCCGTGCCCTCCCGGATGATGGATTCTAAGGAAGAAGTCACCGTGGCCAAGGCGCTGAAGAACCCGAAGATCATCTTCACCCCCAAGCAGAAGATGCGCGACGCTGCCAACCGGGTAGAACTGAGCATCGACCGGGGCAAGAAGGAGGTTTCCTCCGAGGGCGGAAGCACGGAAGGGGACGACAGCGGCCAGGGCACCCTCGGATAGGCCGGGGACAGCAAGGCGCACAGCCTGATGATGCGTTGGAACACAAGCCAGGCGGGCCGGATACTCAGATCCAGCCCGCCTGTGTTTTACCCATCAATGGGCAGTGCCTCAGAAGTACAGCCCGAAGCCCAGCTTCAGCCCCAGCTTCGAACGGTCTCCGTTTATATTCCAGTAGACGGCAGGCTCCAGCGTGACGGTCTTCGACAGGAAGAACGCATAGCCGGCCTCCATGCCGAAGGAGAACTTCGTATCGTCATAACGGCCCCAGTCGTAACGGTCTACGTTGACGTTGGCGCCCAGGTAGACGCCCACCTGGCTGAAGTAGTAGCGGCCGCCCACGCCGAGGGAATAGACATCGGTGTCGCCCCCGGCTTCGTTGAACGACAGGCCCCCACGTATGAGCAACGCCAGGTTGTCTGCCACGAAGGCGCCCCCGTTCACGTCAAGGCCGAAGGCGGCCTTGTCTGTCTGAGTGTCATAGGACAAGCCCAAGCCCGTGGCCGAAGGGTTTACAAGCCATTTACCTTTCTCAAACTGCGCATGGGCGGAAACGACGCCCGCCAACAGGCATAACAGGATTACAATCTTCTTCATTTCTCAATCTATTTATAGTTAAACAATCGTCTTATGCTTGGAGTACCACACGCCGAACCATGCCCCCGCTGCCACTAAGGCTGCCACGGCGATGTAGGGCGACCAGGCAGGCGGCAGGCCGATGCCTTCGGGGGCGACGCAGATGTACGTGGTACAGACGGCGGTCATGAACATGGCGGGGAAGAAGGTGAGGCAGAAGGCACGCCCGCCCTTCACCCTCACAAGGTAGACGGTCACGGCCCACAGGGTGAAGACGGACAACGTCTGGTTAGCCCAGGCGAAGTAACGCCATATCAGGTCGAACCCCGCAGCGTCGCGCAGGCTGTAGAGCAACAGCCCGATGGCGGCCAGGAACATAGGCACGCAGATGTACAGCCGCCTGCGGATGGTGCGCTGTTCCATCCCCAGGAAGTCGGCCACGATGAGGCGGGCGGAGCGGAAGGCCGTGTCGCCGCTGGTGATGGGGGCGGCTATCACACCCAGCACGGCCAGCACCCCTCCTACCGTGCCCAGCCAGTCCTTGGTGACGGCGTCCACGATGACGGCAGCATTGGTCTCCCCCATCCCATGCTCATGGAAGAAGCAGGTAGCCGCTGCCGCCCAAATGAGGGCTACGATGCCCTCGGTAATCATCGCGCCGTAGAAGACCGGACGCCCATGCCGCTCGCTCTTCATGCAACGGGCCATGAGGGGGCTTTGCGTGGCATGGAACCCGCTGATGGCCCCGCATGCGATGCTGACGAACATGATGGGGAAGATGGGGAGATCCTCTGCATTGGGGTGCGTGTTCTGCAAGCCTTGCCACAATTCGGGCAAGGCCGGGTGGTGCACGTACAGCATGACAAGAATGCCCACCGCCATGAACAATAGCGCAAAGGCGAAGATGGGGTAAACCTTCCCGATAATCTTGTCGATAGGCAGCATCGTCGCCAATATATAATATAGGAAGACAACCACTATCCAGAACGTGGTATCCAACACATCAGGGGTGAGCTTGGCCAACAACCCGGCAGGCCCGGCTACAAACACAGCCCCCACGAGGACCATCAGTATCACGGTGAATGCCCGCATCACTTGTTTGGTCGTCACGCCCAAGTAGCGGCCTATCAGTTCCGGCAGGCTTGCACCATCATGCCGCATGGAAAGCATACCCGACAAGTAATCATGTACAGCACCGGCAAAGATGCTGCCTAATACAATCCAAAGATAAGAGGCCGTACCGAACTTGGCGCCCATAATAGCGCCGAAGATAGGCCCGAGCCCGGCGATATTGAGGAACTGTATCATAAATATCTTCCACGTGGGCATTGGGATATAATCCACGCCATCAGTGTGCGTCAAGGCAGGCGTCTTGCGGCCGTCCGGACCGAAGATGCGCTCGACAAAACGACCATAGATAAAGTAACCGGCAACAAGTGCCAACAAGCAAAGTGTAAAGGTAATCATGGCTTCTATCTGTTTAATGCGTGCAAATGTAGTAGTTTCCCCGCTATTTAGCACCAAATAATCGCAGCTTTTATGTACCTTCGCCACAAAATAGACAATAATGAAGAAGAATCACGTTGTTACTTTGCCCCTGTTGGTATTATTATGCTGGATGGCCGCTTGGCCGCTACCCGCCGCCTCCCAACCTAAGCGGGAAGTCCGCGCCGCCTGGATTACCGCCGCCTACGGGCTTGACTGGCCGCACACGCGCGCCACTACCTATGCCTCCATGCTCCGGCAGCAAGCGGAGTTGACCGAGATACTGGACAAGCTGCAAGAGGCCCGCTTCAACACCATCCTCTTCCAAGCAAGGACGCGGGGGGACGTGCTCTATCGTTCGGACATCGAACCCATGAATGCCGTGCTCACCGGAAAGCCCGGCGGAGACCCCGGCTATGATCCCTTGGCCTTTGCCGTAGAGGAATGCCACAAGCGCGGAATGGAGTGCCATGCCTGGATTGTCGCCCTGCCTTTGGGTAATCGCAAGCATGTCGCCTCGCTGGGGAGACACTCCGTCGCCAAGAAGCACCCGGACCTCTGCTTGTCCTACCGCCGATATATGTATCTCAATGCCGGACATCCGCAAACGAAAGAATATCTGATGAGCTTAGTGCGGGAGATTGTGGGACGCTACGATGTGGACGGCGTGCATTTCGACTACCTGCGCTACCCCGATAATGCCCGGCGGTTCCCGGACACATATGACTTCCGCAAACATGGGCAAGGCCGGAGCATCGGCCAATGGAGGCGGGACAACCTGACGGAAATACTACGCTATATATATAAAGGTGTAAAGGATATGAAGCCCTGGGTGAAGGTAAGCACCAGCCCTGTGGGCAAATACCGCGACACGAGCCGCTATCCCTCGCGGGGATGGAACGCATACAACGCCGTCTACCAGGACGTGCAGGGATGGTTGGGAGAAGGCATACAAGACCAGATATATCCCATGATGTATTTCCGGGGCAACAACTTCTACCCTTTCGCGCTCGACTGGCAGGAGCAGAGCAACGGGCGGCACATTGTACCCGGGCTGGGCATCTACTTCCTGCATCCCAGCGAAGGTGAATGGCCGATAGAAGAGATAGAACGCCAGATCAACTTTATCCGGGCCGAAGGCATGGCCGGAGAAGCCCATTATCGGGCGGCTTTCCTATTGGAACAAGACGTGCAGGGGCTGTACGAAGTCTTGAAAGAAGAGTATTACGATTGCCCGGCCTTGCAGCCTGCTATGCCCTGGCTGGACGACGAGGCTCCTACTGCACCAGATGCCTTGCGTGTGGAGCGGCAGGCGGACGGTTGCTCCCGGCTCACCTGGCGGGCTGCGACCGACAACGATGCCCATAATCCTCCTGCTTACGTCATCTACAGTTCGGAAACGTATCCCGTAGACACTGACAACCCACACCATATCGTAACACAAGGGGTACGAGACACGAGCTTCACCTTCCGGCCCGTATTCCCGTGGGAGAAACACCGATACTTTGCCATCACAGCCATTGACCGTTATGGGAATGAGAGCGCGCCGTGCCAAGAGGGGCAACCTTGAGATAAGCACGGTAGCGGCTGAAGGGAGTAACAGGCACTAAAGGCAAGTAACCGGAGACAATGCGGCGTTCCTCCACGACCAAGGGCGCCTCGGCCTCGTCGCGTGCATGAAGTGCCCGGAGAGGCTCGGAAGACGGATGGTATTCAATGCGGAAATATCCCTCTGTCCCGGGAGCCAACACATGTCTGCGCAACTGTCCGGCCACAACTCCCATGTTCATCCGCAAGTTGATTTCCACACAAGGATGGATGAAGAAACCGTTGTTTGCCCGGCACACCATCATGTCTATGCCCAAAACGCCGGAGTAACTGGCGAAAGATGCCTCCAATACCCCGCGAACAGCTTCGCCGATGCGCCGCAATGATTCCTTCGCTATATTGTAGCGTACCTCCATCCGTTCCTCAAACCTGTCGTCTGGCAATAGCAGGTTGCCCAAGTAGGCGCCGTATGCATTCGTCCGGAACAGGGAATAACCAATGAAGCAGACGCTCCCCCGCCCGTCGGAACAGAACTCCAAGGCGAAATCTTCCACTTTGTCATAAACAGGGGCTGCCACCACGCATCCCTGGCGGCGCAATACGTTGGCACACCAACCGGCCACCGGAGAAGTATAGGCACCGTCGCACCACAACAATCCGCGCCCGCTCCCCGACCAGGGTGCCTTTAGCACCGTGCGCCCTCGACTCTCCACATAGCCTCGGCAATCTTCCGCGCAGTAGAGATTCACGCTTTCGCCGCCACAACAGGGAATGCGTGACAAGGTTTCCAAACATGCAGACACCCGTTCGCGGGAGGCCAGCGTGCGCCAATGCCTCAGGCAATCGTCAGTGGGAAGCGCGGACAGGGGTAGCCCGGCCTGGTGGAAACGCCTGCGTACGGAGGCGTTCCATCCCCAAGGCATCGGCTGGGCATGAGCATATTCCGAAACTTCAGGCTCCGTCACCAAGCGCACCTCTTTGCCGAACAGGCCGGACACCCGCCGAAGGAAAACGTCGTTATAGGCCGAAGCAGCCAGCACGCCATCGCCCGGTGCGGCATACCACCAGGGAAGTGCCGCCAGGTCGGCCTCCATCCGCCGGGCTGCGACGGGGGCAATGAACGTGCTGCCGCCATCGGCCAGGGCCATGTCGGCATCCGGATTGAAAAGATACAGTCTCATAGCCTGCAAAGCTACGCAGAAATCCGGAAACTGGCAATCGGCATCCGTATTTCCGCCAAAATACTTAAGAAAAGCGGAAGAAATACTTAAGTGCTTCTGCGGATATATTTCTTGCAGTCTGGGAAGGTAATAAATGCAAACAAGAAAAATATATTTTGCCAACCCCACTTTGCAATTAGACAAAAAAGGCCTATCTTTGCCCCCAATAATAATAACCAGCAGCATGGAATCATTCTACCGTACACATGCCTATCTTGTGGAGCACACCAATGCCCCCGTGCGTCGCGACCTCATGGACGAGATCGATTGGAATGACCGGCTCATCGGCATCAAGGGCACCCGTGGCGTGGGCAAGACCACGTTCCTGCTGCAATATGCCAAGGAGAAGTTCGGGACAGACCGTTCGTGCCTGTTCATCAACATGAACAATTTCTACTTCTCCAACCACGGCATTGTGGAATTTGCCGAACAATTCCAACGCCGGGGAGGGCGTGTGCTGCTTATCGACCAGGTGTTCAAGCACCCCGACTGGAGCAACGAACTGCGCCGCTGCTACGACCTCTTCCCCGACCTGAAAATTATCTTCACCGGCTCGTCGGTCATGCGCCTGAAGGAAGAGAACCCCGAACTGTGTGATGTCGTCAAAAGCTACAACCTGCGCGGATTTTCCTTCCGCGAATACCTCAACCTGCAGACAGGGCTGAAATTCCGCGCCTACACGCTGGAAGAAATCATGGGCAACCACGAACAGATTGCCCGTGGCATCCTCTCCAAAGTACGCCCACTGGATTATTTCCAAGACTACCTGCACCACGGCTTCTACCCTTTCTTTCTGGAAAAGCGCAATTTCTCGGAGAACCTGCTGAAAACCATGAACATGATGGTCGAAGTAGACATCCTGCTCATCAAGCAGATAGAACTGAAATATCTCTCGAAAATAAAGAAACTGCTCTACCTCCTGTCCGTCGACGGCCCCCAGGCGCCCAATGTCAGCCAGCTGGCCAACGACATACAGACCTCGCGCGCCACGGTCATGAACTACATCAAATACCTGGCCGATGCACGCCTCATCAACATGGTCTATCCCTATGGGGAGGAATTTCCGAAGAAACCGGCCATGATCATGATGCACAATCCCAATCTAATGTATTCCATCTATCCCATCCGTGTAGAAGAACAAGACATACTGGACACGTTCTTTGTCAACGTCTTGTGGAAAGACCACAAGGTGAACAAAGGAGACAAGTCCGTCTCGTTCATGGTAGACCAGGTGATGCCCTTCAAAGTCTGTCCGGAAGGCGTCCGCCTCAAGAACAATCCCCGCCTCACTTATGCCATACACCGGATGGAAAAAGGACATGGAAACCAAATACCGCTTTGGATGTTCGGTTTTCTATATTAAATAAGTAAGGAACAAAAAGAATAACGAATTTTATCACCTTTATAATTCATTTAGTTATGACTAAACAGAAAAAATTCATCACCTGTGATGGCAACGAAGCTGCAGCGCATATCTCGTATATGTTCTCAGAAGTTGCGGCTATCTACCCCATCACTCCGTCGTCCACAATGGCTGAGCACGTGGACGAATGGGCTGCCGCAGGCCGCAAGAACATCTTCGGCGAAACAGTCCTCGTACAGGAAATGCAGTCTGAAGCCGGTGCCGCCGGCGCCGTGCATGGCTCTCTGCAAGCCGGTGCACTGACCACCACTTACACGGCCTCTCAGGGTTTGTTGCTGATGATTCCGAACATGTACAAGATTGCCGGTGAAAACCTGCCTTGCGTGTTCCACGTATCCGCCCGCACCTTGGCCAGCCACGCCCTGTGTATCTTCGGCGACCACCAGGATGTAATGTCCTGCCGCCAGACGGGCTTCGCCATGTTGGCTGAAGGCTCCGTGCAGGAGGTTATGGACCTAGCCGGTGTGGCTCACCTGGCTACGCTGAAGGCCCGCGTGCCGTTCATCAACTTCTTCGACGGCTTCCGCACCTCTCACGAAATCCAGAAGATTGAGAAGCTGGACAACGAAGATCTGGCTCCGCTCATCGACCAGGAGGCTTTGGCAGAGTTCCGCAGCCGCGCCATGAATCCCATGACACCCGTTGCACGCGGCATGGCCGAGAACCCCGACCACTTCTTCCAGCACCGCGAGGCTTGCAACCCGTTCTATGAACAGGTGCCCGCCATCGTAGAGGACTACATGAAGAAAATTAGCGAAATCACCGGCCGCGAATACGGTTTGTTCAACTACTACGGTGCTCCCGATGCCGAGCGCGTCATCATCGCCATGGGCAGCGTGACGGAAGCCATCCGCGAAGTCATCGACTACCTGACGGCCAAAGGCGAAAAGGTGGGTCTCGTTGCCGTTCACCTCTATCGTCCGTTCTCTGCCAAGCACTTCCTGGCAGCTGTGCCCAAGACGGCCAAGCGCATCGCCGTGCTGGACCGCACGAAAGAACCGGGTTCCAACGGAGAGCCTCTCTACATGGACGTGAAGGACTGCTTCTACGGTGCAGAAGATGCCCCGCTTATCGTGGGCGGACGCTACGGTCTGGGTTCGAAAGACACCACGCCGGCACAAATCCTGGCTGTATATGACAACCTGAAGCTGAACACGCCGAAGAACCACTTCACCATCGGCATCGTAGATGATGTGACGTTCACTTCCCTGCCTCAAGAAGAGGAAATCGCCATGGGCGGCGAAGGCATGTTCGAAGCCAAGTTCTACGG
>CASEKR010000012.1 GCA_949288585.1 uncultured Bacteroides sp.
TAAAACCTTTCAAGATCTTCACTGCTATACATAATTCTATAAATTGGGTTGGCAGCGAAGGTACCCATTTCAATCAATAGCCTTTTTTTGACTGCTTACTTCAGAGTTCGTTAAAAAATCGCTTTCTCTGTCTTACTTCGTGGAGCGAAGCGAAGCGAAGTCGAAACATCTCCCTAAACGCTATGTGAGTCCCTTCGACTTCGCGAAGTAAGACAGCGCAAATAAGAATGTACGACAGGCTCTAAAGTTTGTCTGCAAATTCAATGAAAAGCATTCCATTTTACTTCTCCTGCCGATGCCTCCTCTACCTTGTAATGAATGGACAATCTTTCAGGTTCAGTGCGGTATCCAACCCGATCCTTCTATTTTTCATCCTTCAACAATTTTCGGATATCCACGTTTCTCAACTCATCCAGACGTTTCTGGCTAAGCCCACCGGTTTCCCAAGCCTTGTTCAGACTCTCATCAAGTTTGTCAAAGAAATAGCGGGAAAGCACCTCTTTCACTTCGGAAAGCCGTTCCTCCGAGCCATCATAAGCGAACATCTTCAAAAGGTGTTGCTGAACAGGATTAAAAACCGTTGTTTCCATATTATGCATTTTAGTCAAAAAAAATGATTAAGAGAATATATGGATAAAACAACTCTTCAAGACTTCTTCTTCAATTGTAAATCCAATGGAAAGTTCACAACTCACTTTGGGGAGGCAAAAGTTTGACAATGCTTCCAAGAATACGACGATTAATACGATTTCTTTTTCCATCCCATATCCACCCCCATTTATTAAAATATTTAATGACCGAGCAAATATGATATTTCAGCAATTTCTTATTTTTATACGAACCCTTCCCGTATGCATGATAAATAGTAACACCAGGGTAATACATCGTCTTAGAAACCTCGCCTATCCTGCGACACAAATCCAAATCTTCTGCATACATGAAGAAACGTTCGTCAAACATACCGACTTTTCTCAACACCTCCACCCGCATAAACATAAAGCAGCCAGAAAGTGATGGCACTTCCATTGTCTTATCATAACCAGAAGCATGCAATTCGAAACGGGCATCACGCTTCTGTTTTATACCTTTAAACGGCAAAAAACGCCGACCAAACAAATCCATCGGCGTAGGCAACAACTTACAGAGATACTGCAACTCTCCATTCGGATAAAGCACTTTGGGCATCACCAATCCACAATCCTGTTGCTTATTCATAAACGCCTGCAGCCCCTCTATTACTGCTCCTTCCCAATACACATCAGGATTGATTACAACATGGTAATCCGAGTTTCTTTCTATGGCTTTTCGAATAGCAATATTATGTCCATGACCGTAGCCCAGGTTATCACTATAAATATAAACTATTTTGGAAGATTTGTTTCCCAACTCTCGTAGACTATCATTAGAAGAATTATCTATCAAATAAAGAGTATCAATCTTTGATTGGATAATACAATCCAACAAATGCGTAAGTTCATCTACGGGAGTATGATAAGCAACTATTGATGCTGTAACCATATATTTACTTGTTAAGTATTACATTTTATAACATATAACTTTTAAGACTTATTTCCTATCATGTCAGACTTCGGATATTACCATATCTTTCTAGATTCCCTAATACACTGCTATTCACAGTTTTAAAGTTTAACTTGCAGCGGGAATTTCTATTCTAATTTATACCCCTAAATTGAATGACTACACTCTTCTCATCTGCTTATCTTTTTATAAAAGGAATATAGCGGAGAAATTAATACTCGGAATAGAGAGAATGGCAATTTTAATACTATAGACTGGCATGAAAGAGAAGAAAAAGATGCCAAACGTCCAGAATTAAATTGCTTATAATAGGAAGCTGCTTCTTCCTTTGTTCCCGAATAGTTCAGTAACAATAAAGATGCATTTAGACGATAGAAATTTACCATAAAAGCAAATTCCTTTTTATACTTGTGATTTACTACTTCTTTTTCCCAATCATTCATCACTGTACACAAAATAAACAACAAACTTTCAATCTTTCTGGAAGAAATCTTCGAATGGCTAATAGAGTTTTCTCTCACTTTATAAATATAAGTCCTATCATCTATCCAGGCCACCTTATTGGCATATAAACATAAATAATAAGTCCATATTATATCTTCCTGAAGTAGTCCTTCTTGAAACAATAATCTATTTCTGGATATAAAATCCTTTAAATACAACTTATTACAAGCACTTACATTCCATTCTCTTAAAAAGAAAGATGACAATAAATCCTTCTTACTGCAATCTTCAGAAAAGTCTTTTATATGAATTGACTTTCCCCCTACCAGATTAATATTAGCTATAGAAAAACATGCTTTTTCTTTTATAATTGCTGCATAATGCTTTTCTATGCAATCAGGCGTTATCTCATCGTCCGAATCCATAAAGAATATATATTTACCTGTCGCTTTTGCCATCCCGGTATTTCGCGCAGCAGAAAGGCCACCATTTTTTTCATGATGATAAATATATACATTCTTCCCTCTTGGATGCCCATTTATCACCTCAATGGCTACCTCCATGCTGTGATCTGTAGCACAATCATCCACAATAATATACTCAATAGATTCAAATGTCTGGTTCAAAGCAGACAACAAGGATTCACGCACATAAGTCTCAACATTATAAATAGGAATAACAAGAGACACTTCGTATTGTATCATTTTATCCATTGATCAAACCACTTTAAAAATTTACTTACACCAAAAGTTGTAGCCTTATTTACCGCATTTTTTTTCATCTCATCCAAAAGTATTTTATTGCGGGACAGCATTTCCAATTTCTCTTGTGCCTCTGCTATCTTATTAAATAAAAAACCATCTTTTCCATCTGTCACATAATCCTCAATAGATCCGACATTAGAAGCCAAGACAACAAGTCCAGAAGCCAATGAAGTCGTAATCACATTACTTCCTACAGTATCGTTCATCACGTTCAAAGAGACATCCGAAGAGCGCATTAATGTCTTCAATTCCGATTCTGGCATAAAACCATGTAGCGTCACATTAGATAAATCTGCAAAATATTTCGACAAATTTCTAACCCCCATACATACATGAAAATGCAAATTGGGAAGATGCTTGATTAGCATACGCAAATCTTCATAATTTCGTTCCATGTTCCCCATACATATTACACTAAGTGTTTCATTATTGTGAGGTTCCGAAGTATAATATTCATTATCTACATAATGGAATGTTTTTATTACCTTATTCTCATTAATACCTTTTCCAAGGAAATAGTTTCGCAATGACGAACCCAATACAAAAAGTTTATCTACATAAGAGATTTTTCTTTGCAGACTTTCCGTCGTATAACTACTCTCAATACGTGCCGGTATTAAATGTGCCAACGCCAATACTTTGGCCTTTTTACAAACAATTCGAGCAATATCGGCCTGCTCACATACTGGTAACAAATACTCCATCAAAAAGACTACATCTCCTGGTTTCAAAACAAAATATAAATAACAACCTATGCAAATATTCAGCATCCGATAGACAGGAGTAAGATACCATGAACCTCTTACCGGTATCGATATAACTTTTATTTTATATTTTGCCCTTTGTTGCAACTGTTTAGCCAAATAACACATACCTGCGTGATTATCCTTTGTATTTCCCCACACAGCACAAATCATTATAACCTTCATAAATAGTCTTATTTTATTGATCAATTATACTTTCTTCCTTCTTATAACAAACCTTTTACAATGGCTTAATATCCAAAAGAAAAATGTTATAAGCAACATTGGATATAACCCTTGAACCCAACCTGCTAATAAATCTCCTCGTATAAAGCTAAAACACATCTGAAAGAATAGTAAAGCAAATAACAAAGATAGTGGTGTCAAATTTTGCAATAACTTGTAATACATCCTCGCACAAAATCCCGAATAAAGTCCAAACAACAAAGAATAAAACACAACACCAAATAAGCCTCCATTAGCCCAGCCTTCTCCTGCAAGGCCAGCAGCCCATCCCACAGCACCATGATAAATCAAGGATTTCGGTTCAAAACTCATACCACCCTGTTTCACTTCATTCAACACATATCCATACGAAACTTTCTTACTTGGCATCAAAACTCGAGGCAAAGGGGCTAAAAGCATAGTTTCTAATGTATAAAATGGAGATAAAAAAGGCATTCGATGGCCAAATTCCACATAACTTCGCTGAACATCCTCCAAAAGCAATTCTCCTTCACCTTTAGAATAAGTATCAGCAGACTGCTTCAATTTTAACTCTGTAACAGCTTCATATAAATCATTTAAGTCCTCAAAATCTATATTACGAAGCGTTGTCAAAGACAAAATCAAAGAAATAGCCAAAACACCTATTACCATATATTCTTTTATTTTCCCTTTTATAGATAACCCTTTCAGAAAAGTAAAAGAAAAAAAATCTGCCATAACCAGCAATAACATAGGATAAACAACAGCACCCCTTGAACCTCTTGGAATAGCTATTAGCACCAACAAAATAACAGCAACCCCAAAAGATGCCGATTTTATATGATATTTATTGAAATAAAAGCGGAAAACAAATATAAAAACAATCAATGCTTTATATAAAAAGCCTTGCATTGTCTTCAAAAAACTCGGAATATCTTCGTTCATTGGTTTTGCATAGAAACGAATCAATGCGTTTTCTAATGATCCATATAACTGTGTATTAAGCCATAAATCAAACACACAATATAAAATAGTTACCCATAAATATGCATTTATACTATGCCTTGATATAAATATCTTATCATCCGCTAATATCTTACTGGAGAGTTGATAATAAAAAAATTCTACTCGTTTAGAAGATAAACGCTTACCAATAGTATAACCGACTAAAAAAACACATAATGAAAGAGCTAATAATCCATTCACTTGCGGAAGTAAATCCAATACTTTATAAGAACCAAAATACACATAATTTACCAACAAAACCACAAACAATGGCATTGTTACTAATGCATATAGCCTAAATTTACAATGAAAAGCTAAAAGCAAGAATAAAAATATGCAAATAGATCCGCTTAAAGTAATGCTCATGCTATATTTCCTATCCTGATTTTAAGAAAACTAACTATTAACAAGTCATAAACCATTTATTCCTTTAACAAGCAAACGATTGTATTCTTGAAATGCACATATCCTTTCATCCTAACATTGTCAAATTATACGACTAAAGAATGTCGAAGATTAATACAAATTTCTCATGAAATTATGACCATTTAGTTACAAGCTATTTACGTTTAATCTTTCTCAAAATTCCCCATAACTTCGTGTGCGATAAGAATATCTTTAACCGGGTACGATGATAATGTTGAGCACGGAACTCCTTTTCTGCCACACTTTTGTAGCCGCGCTCGCGTATCATGCCGTAACAAGTCTTTCGGATGTTGGGCATTGTCGTAGTATGTACCAAATTAGCATTCTCCTTGGCTGCATCTTCCACACACGAAGAACGACATACAAGACTTTCCTTTATCTTCTCCCAGACTCCAGCCCCCCTGCCATTATTGACAAGTACAAGAGAAACGCCTTTGCCTGCATCCAAATCCGGGAAATAGTGGCGAACGCCCCAATAATCAGCCAGTGTGATATCACCTTGACGAGGAATCCGTGCAAATTTGCAATTATAGCAACTGTAACGGTAATTATAAGCCCCCATAAAGGAGTGAAGGTAAGGACTCAGGCAGTAGCTCCATTGCTTACGTGTGCCTCTACCACGGGTTTGCGAGACGTACGTGTACGTCTCGCAAACCCCCCACCCCCCCATATCTCTAAATTGATAGGAGGTAATTTCACCATGTTCTTTCTCCCGCAAATAATTCAAGTGCCAATCAAACATCTGCTGCGAAGGTACTCCGTGGCACACCAAATCTGAAGTTACCAAGGTTTCATAATCCTTACGCAAAAAGGCTTTCAATCCGGCAACTTGACAACCGACTCCCACAAAATAAACCCAACGGCCATTTTTCAGATACTGACGAATATCACTGAAAACAGTTCCTAAATAACTCTGCAAATATTTAGATCCGCGCAATTGCTGAAGTCCATCCAACGTATCTACTCCTATATGCCGCAATTTGAAATGCTCATCGAACGCCGCCCCATACACAATACCACCTTGTTCAATAACCCATTTGGCTACTGCATAAAAAACTCCACCACTGGTACTCTGTACACGCTGACCCTCATCTTTCAGATAAGTAGCATGCACTTGAGGGGTAACAGAACCTGTATATACCGGTTTGTCAAACGGACATACCTTTTCGCATAAGCCACACTCGATGCAAACAGCCTTATCAATAACGGGATAAAAAAAACCTTCTTCATCTGCCTGCATTAAGATGCATTGTTGGGGACAAGCAGACAAACAAGCGGTGCAACCACTGCATTCTTTCTTATCAAGAGTTTTAAAATACATAGTTCAATCTTTCAATGCTTTATCTAAAAATGCATGCGCTTTCTCGCGTTCTCCGTCCAAGATGGCATTCACCGGAACATAATCTATCGGTACATTGATTTGGCTATCTTCCACAATTTCATCAGACGCCAATAGCCGGTCCTGTAAACGACAAAGCACCAATATACTCAAGATACGAGTACCAAAACCTGAAGGAAGATATACCCAAAACTGTTTATTCAGATTAATAGAAAAAGCAGTACCGTGAAACGAATTTGTCACGACATAATCAGCATAATACATTAACGACAGGAAATCGCCCGGATTAGAGAAGTAAACTGTACGGTCTGCCATTCTTTCTGGAAGGATATGCCAAGAAGAGGCCACGACTTTCAAACCACGTCTACCGGCCACCCGACGTATAGTTTGATAGATCAAGCTCTTATCATGGATATTGTATGGCAAATAAACATACAAATAGGGTTCTTTAACGATGCGTCTGGACATGTAATATTTCCAGTCATCCCGGGTAAGCATGAAAGTCGGATCAAGCAAATGAGTTGCGTCATATCCCATATCTTCAATCAGATGTTTGGCACTCAACTCACGGACAGAGATGGCTTTATAGCTGCCCAACATCCGTTTTACTTCGGCATATTCATCTGCGGGAAGTTCTTCACGTCCTATGGAAGAAGAATAAGCGACCTTGACCGTATCCTGAGGAAAACCATCAAAATAATAGCGTTTATCCAAGCCTTCGTTATGTATGCTATTCCAAACCTGATCCGAACCTGTCACATAAGTATCAGCCTTCGGACAAGCATCCACAAAATTATCTTTCGGATAAATGGGCTTAGACACCTTAACATGTTTCGCAAGATAAGAATTATATATATGCTTATTCATTATCTCCACAAAGAGTAAGAAAGGCATCTTTACCACAGACTGTATAGAAACGAGATAACGCTTAAAAAACCGCTTCCACGTACGACGATCAGGAATGTAATTCACCACAGTTGTTACACAACCATGCTTTTTCAACGCCTCTACAGTCGCGATGGTTTGAAGATTGGAGCCAAAATTCTCCCCAACATGAATAGTCAGCAAGGATATTTTCTTCATTTATTAAACTTTTATTTTCGCCTCATACTTTTATATATATGCACAAAGTCATATATACAATCCTTATTCAATAATGCAATCAAGCCCAATACGGGCAATAGACACAACAAGTTGATCCAAATATCATCAATAAAATAAGAAATCCCGATATAAACGAGCACCCCGAACAGGACTTTAATATAAAGCCCCCAATTCCATAGCGGTGCATATCGCTTGGTAACTTGTATCCGCAACAGGAAAATTAAAACATAAGACACCAATATCGAAACGACAGCTCCCCAAGTTCCCAATAAAGGTATTAACAGAAAATTTGACACGGCACAAATCAAACCTCCCCCAAAGCTGGTCGTAAAATAATACTTGCTTTCCTTTGTTGCCACAAAATTCGTTCCGGCAAAACCGGCCAAATTGGAAAATACTACGGCCAATGCCAACGGTGCTATATATTTCCAGGCATCATAATAGCCTTGTGTGGTCATCAACTCTATCAACGGACGACTCAGGAAAGTCAATCCCAGCACAAACAAAACAAAGGCGAGGAACTGTACACGAAACACTTTATTATAAAACTGTTTGTAATCAGGCTTATTAAATTCCTCCAATACCGAAATCTGCCACGAATAAGTAAACACCGTATACAACATGCTTATCAGCATGGGAAACTTGTTGGCTACGGCCAAAATTCCTACCGACTCTATTCCTGAATAGTGTTCCAACAAGGGGCGGTTCATCGTGCTCAACACCCACCACATGATGCTATTGGGCATCATCGGAATGGAATATTTCAACATCTCTTTCAAGCTGACTCTTGAAAGCCGCCGGAAAGAGAAAAATCTGTACTCTTTGGCTGCAATAACGGTATAAACAGCGGCTACAAAATAAGAAATGACAATCGAATAAATATAACCGTTCAAACCCCACAAAGGCAAGGTGAGCAAAGATGTTAATACGGTGGTCAACGTCAGAACTATTCCGGATATAACATATACGCTTACCTTGTCGATGCTACGGGCAAACTGCTGGGTATAAGTCTGGAAGAATGTTGCACAAAGCATCAGGAAAATGCAGAAGTTATACTCGGTAAATATGCCTTCGTAAGAAAAAGCCTGCAGGGAAAAGACCAAAATGACAAATAGAAGCCCGGTAAGAGTAAGAGTTGCCGCTGAGAAAACCGCCCCTGATGTAAAATAAGTCTGCTGCTTGGAAAAATCTTGTCCTTTTGGAAACACAAATATTGCCTCTGTCAACGTACAAGTACAAATTCCAACCAACAACTGTACATATACTTGTATCAAATCCACCGTACCATAATCGGCCACGGAAAGAAAAGATGTATAAAACGGGAGCATGAGGAAAGAAAGAGACTTACTCCCTATATTTCCTAAAAACATCAAAAGGGCATTTTTCCCCAAACGACGGTATTTACCCATAAATTTACCCTTATAACAATTCTATTTTTCACACGAAACCGCAGGAAACCGTCCTCCGGCAGTTCCCTATCCGACAAATCAAGATCCAGTTTAGATTTTTAATGACAATCTTTGATAATCACAAAGAACTATCTGACAGGAATTCTTCCAACTTAAATACAGGAATATCTGAGAAACAAATATTTATTACGAATGACTATACAATCTGCATTCACTCGTTTAACAAAGAAACCTCCAACTGCCCGATTTCTTCTTCCGTCAATCCCGTAGCCTGTGCGATGTCTTTTATCGGAAGCTCCATCCGACGAAGGTTGCAGGCAGTATCATCAATCATTTCATTAGACATTTCTTAAACTCCGTCAAACTCATAAGTTCCAACAACGGAAATTGAATTTCTCTCAAAACATTGAAATGAGCATCCTCTGAAACAAGTGTAGCATTGGCAGCTATTGCACAGTCTACAAATTTATTATCGTCTTTGTCTGATTCAATTAACCGAAAGTGATAATAGGGAACTACAAAACAGACTGAAGGAGAATTAATCAACATTTGGATTACATTGCCTGCAATAAGCCCGTTTGTCTTCCTCGCAATAATCTCTTCATACTCTTCTAATATCTCATTAGAAACGCAAAGTACATAGCGACCATTCTGAAGGCTAGACCACACATCATAATAATTACCTCTACGAGAAATAGATGCGAGCAAGCAATTCGTATCCAAGACAAACCTATTCTTCATAAGGAGTTCGCAAATGTTCGTGCAAAGTTTGCTCGTTTACCTCCTGATTCCACAAACCTTCATCCCACAATTTATCCATCTCTTCTTCCGCCCTCTTCGCAAAATAAGAAGACAATCCTTTTTTGATTTCTTCCAAATCTTCTTCAGACTTTGCAAAAGAGAACATTTTCAGCAGATGCAATTGAACCGGATTTAATGCGATTGCTTCCATTTATCATTCCTCCTCTTATGAATTCTACTTGCAAAGATACAAAAAATCATCAAAACGGCACGCAGATGGCACGGTTTTTATCCTTCTATCTTCCACTCCTTCAGCGTCCTCTTCCCGCTGTCGAAGCTGATGCCGACTTTCACCACCGGCAGGCCGCACAGGGCGAAGCGTTCGGGGTAGTTCTTCAGGTCTATCTGCGCCAGCGCGGCTTCCGCCCCCTTGTCAAGCTTCAACTCTATCAGGTACAGCGTGGAGTGCGTGCGCATCACCACGTCCACACGCCCGGAAGGGGTGCGCACCTCCACGTCGGCGAAGTTGCCGAGCAGGGTGAAGACCAGGTAGAGCATCTGCTGGTAGTGGCCCTCGTAGTGCGTGTGGGAGCAATAGGGCACCGTGGAAAGCACGGACTGCATCAGGCGCAATGCTTCGTCCATACGCCCGAAGTGGATGTGCTCGGCCATCTCGCCTACCAAGGTGTTGATCTGCGCCGGACGCTGCACGTAGTTCACCAGCAGACTCTTCATCAGACCGATGCGCACTTCTTTGTTGGGGAGGTCCAGCAGGTAGAGGTCGGAGAACGACGAATAGTCCTTGATGGTCAGGTAACCGCTCTGGTAGAGCAACGGGGTGATGTCGGTCATGCGCTCTGTGGGGGCGTCGAAGTCGCTCGACTCGCATTTTCGGCCGCCTATCTCCTGGGGGAGCACCCGGTATTGGTTCAGCATCTCCACCAGGTAGGTGGGAGTGCCGCTGCCAAACCAATAGGACTTCAGCCGTCCTTCGTTGAAGGCGCTCAGCAGGCTATAAGGATTGTATATGTCTGGCGAAGGCCACGCGAAGTGGTAGCCGTCGTAATTTTCTTTCAACTGTTGCAAGGTTTCCTCGCGGGACAGCTTCATACGGGCCGCCAACCTGTCTATGTCCGGATTCATCTGCGTCTCCATCTCTTCCTGAGTGATGCCGCAGATAGCCGCATATTCAGACAACATGCTGATGTTCTGGATATTATTCAGTTCGCTAAAGATGCTCAGTTGCGAGAACTTGGTGATGCCCGTCAGGAAGACGAAACGCAGGTAGGGATCACACGCCTTCAGCGGGCTGTAGAAATTGCGCACCACGTTGCGCAGGACGGGCAGGTCCTTCTCCTCGTGCACCACGTCCAGCAGCGGGGCGTCGTATTCGTCAATCAGCACGACCACCTGGCGCCCGGTCTGTCCGTAAGCCCCCCTGATGAGGTTGGCCAGGCGGATATTGGGATCGGGCATGGAGACTTCCAGCCCGTACTGTTCCTCATAGCGTTCCAACTGGGAGGACAGGTAACGCTCCAACTGTTCCCGGCCCAGGTGCTTGCCCAGGCTCATGTCGAAATGCAGCACCGGGTACTCCGTCCATTCCGTCTCCAGCCGGTCGACGGCCAGCCCCCTGAACAGGTCTTTACGGCCCTCGAAGTAGGAATGCAGGGTACTGGTCAGCAAGGATTTGCCGAAACGGCGGGGTCGGCTCAGAAACAGGTACTTGGAAGCGCCGTTCGCCATGCGGTACACGTACTCCGTCTTGTCGATATACAGGTAATGCTTACTAATAAGCTCTGAAAAGGTCTGTATCCCTACCGGGTAAAGTCTCTGCTGCTCCATCTCGTCATACGTTCTTAGGTTCGTGCTACAAAGATAAACAAAACATCAGAGTTGCCCAATGCCTGACTGGCAAATTAATCAACCATAACCGATATTTGACAGGTTGACACGAACCCTATAACCTTACACGCGCGCTTGCGGAGGAATACCACGTGAAAGAAAGTTAACTACGCCCGCACGTGTAAGGAAAGTAATGGTAAGTGTGGCAACCTGTCAAAACCCGGCTCTGCGGAGACGCTTACAACAGGCGCCGGCGGGCGGCGTAGTCAGCCTCCAAGGCTTCCAGCAGTTCGTCCCTCAAGCGGAGCAGGCGACGGGAGTCCATCCGCAACAACTCAGGAAGGTAAACACGGAACACGGCGTAGTAGGGATACAACTTCGGGTTCTCTCCTGATTTGACACTGGCAAACGTGGCGGTATTCAGACCGGCCTGTTTACAGATGGCGGCTTGCGACAAACGCCGGTTGCCTACCTTGACTTCGTCCTGAAGTTTCGAAAAAAAGCCCCAAGACGGGGTTCTTGTCATATTTCTTCTTCATTGTTTTCAGTTTTTTAAATTTAAACGTGATGGTGCGTAACAACTCACTGCCAAGGTAGTTTCTATATCGTTTCAAATGTAATTTATGTTAAATATACGGCTTTTTGATACCCACATTATGGGAATCAGGGGGCTTGACAATCCCCAGCATTCCCGCTATCTTCGCCGGAAATTTTGATAACCATTAATCCCCAAACACCATGGAAGATTTGACACTTTCTATTTTCAGAGGCTATGCCGACACTTGCCCGGCAGACATCCCATTAACAAACATCGTCGGCCTGATCCGCGAAGATGCAGGCATCGCGGCCCACACCGAGAAACACCGTTACAACCTGCAACAAGGCTGGAAGCGGGAGGCCGCCCGCGAAAAAAGTTCCTGCCCTTGCTTTGCCGTCTCCGTCCGCTTCGCCGGCGGGAAGTTGAAGGCCGACATCCAAGGCTGGACCCACCTTTGCCTGGCCGACTTCGACCACATCCCGGCAGAACAGATGGAAGAATGCCTGAAGCGCATACGGGACGACCGCCATACGCTGCTGGCATACACCACCATCGGCGGCAACGGCATCCGAGTCATCAGCGCCTACGCCCCGCTGGAGGAGAGCAACTGCCGGACGGAAACGGAACTGCATGCCCAGGCTTTCCTGCAGATGAACCGGCATTACGCCGCACTGATTGGCCTGGAATATGACAGCCAATGTAAGAACGCGACCCGCCTGAGCGGACTGGCGCACGACCCGGACGCATGGTTCAACCCGGAAGCCGTCCCCTTCGAGGTCAAAAAGCCGGTGGCGGCGGACAAGACCCGGAAAGCAGGGCAAAGGCTGAAAAGGGTCGTGGACGCCATCGGGCGCCAACTGGCCGACGAAGGCATCGAATACACCGCCCACCACCACAACGAATACATCATGCGCACGGGCTACCTGCTCAACGCCTACGGCATCCCTTTGCAGGAGGCCACCGGATGGGCAACCAGGCAATTCGCCGGTTACGACGGGGACGTGGCGGCCATCTTGCGTTCCTGCTACCAGCAGACCGGGGAACACGGCACCCTGAGGCTCGAACCGCGACGCGACAAGAAGGAGGCGGACGAAAACACCGTGGCCGACATCGAAGCCTTCCTCGCCACGCAGGGGCACTTCCGCAAGAACAGCATCACGGGCAAGTGCGAGATGGCCGAAGCGGGCAGCCGGACGTACCGGGAACTGACGGACCGCACGGTCAACACGCTGTGGTGCCGCATGTGCAAAGGGGTGCGCCCCGTGCGCATACAAGACCTGCGGGCCGTACTCGAATCGGAGTTCACGGAACTGTACAACCCCTTTACCAACTACCTGGAAAGCCTCCCCGCCTGGGACAGGCAGTCGGACCCTATCGGGCAACTGGCCGCACAGGTGCACGTCCGAACGGGGGCGGAACTGTTTCCCCTCTTCTTCAAGAAATGGCTCGTGGCCATGATTGCCTCGTTGTCCGACGAGGACGTGGTGAACCACGAAATCCTCGTGCTCATCGGCCGGCAGGGCATCTACAAGACCACCTGGCTGAACAACCTGCTGCCGCCGGAACTGCGCCGCTATTTCTACCTCAAGGCCAACAGCCGCAACATCAGCAAGGACGACAACCTCACGCTTTCCGAGTTTGCCATCGTCTGCCTGGAAGAACTGGACGAGATGGACGCAAGGGAACTGAACCAACTCAAGGCGCTCACCACCACCCGGCACATCAACGAGCGGGCGGCCTACGCGCACTACAAGGAGAACCGCCCCCACATTGCCAGCCTGTGCGGCACGGGAAACAACGTGCACTTCCTGACCGACCTGACCGGAAACCGCCGCTGGATGCCTTTCGAGGTGGAGAGCATCGACAGCCCCTATGACCACCCGGCGGACTATGCGGGCATCTACGCGCAGGCATACGCCCTGTGGAAAGAGGGCTTCCGGTACTGGCTGGAGGAGGAAGAGTTGCAACGGCTCAACGAGCACAACAAGCATTTCGAAGCGCCCTGCCTGGAGCGGGAACTCATCCTGACCTATTACCAACGGCCGATGGAGGGACAGGAATGCACCTTCGCGGCCACCGCGCAGATTCTCATGCGCATCAATGCGGGACTGAAGCACAAGCTCAGTGCCGTGAAGATAGGCATCATCATGCGCCAATTAGGCTTCACGCCCATCCGCGAAGGCGGCAAGCGGGGCTATAAGGTCGTCGAGCTTACGGCCGAACAAATCGAAATCCGGCGGAGGGCTTTGGCGAGGTACGCTTGATAAATTGAGAATGGAGAATTAAGAATGAAGAATTAAATAATGAGGACTTCCTAAGAGTCCGTCTAATTTTTCATTTTCTCTGTCTTACTTCGCGAAGTCGAAGGGTCTCACATAGCGTTTAGGGAGATGTTTCGACTTCGCTTCGCTCCACGAAGTAAGACAGAGAAAGCGATTCTTAAACGACAGGCTCTATGACAAAGAAAGCAATGTTTAAACAAGCCTTAAGTCTCCGTAGAAAACAATATGCTAAAAGGTTACCTGCTCAGGATATAATGTTCTGAACATGCGCAAGGTATCTTTATTCGGATCGGGATAATCACACGGAGAAAAGCCGCATTTTTCATAAAAGCCGACAGCACTGTATCCTTTCGTATGCAATGCTTCTACGGTTAGAAACTGACATCCGGCTAATTCTTGGCTCTGCGCTTTTTCCATAACAGCCTCAACAATAATGCGGCCCAACCCTTGCTTTCCAGCCCTTTCATCCACAGCCAAATAAGTAATTTCCAGCGCAGGATAATGAGACTTGTTCAGAAAAATATCTTTATAATCAGTTGCCAGATAGGGAGGTTTGGAAACGCTATAACCTGCCATCATATCGTTTTTGTCATCCGAGTCCAAATTCAAGGAGTCAAAACTAAGCGCAAACAAAGCTACGATTTGCGCATTTAAACATACTTTATACGCCTGACAATAATGGTGAAGAATGCTTGTAATTAATCCTTCCCGGATAAATTCATCCATTTCGGGAATCCCGCATCGGAAATCGGACAAACAACTTGCATCATCCAGTTTTGCAATATCAAGCTTCATCTTTAACTTTATTTCCAGACTATTGTAACGCCTTTCATTATCTGCTGGTGCTTCCGTATCTCTGCCAAATCTTTCTCATTCAACTTGCCGGACTGGATACGACGCATGCGCTCACGTATCTCATGGGCAAAAGAACCGGAAATCAATTCTCTTTTTTCGTTTATTCCTAACATGGCATCTTATTTTACAGAATTCTTATATTTGACAAAGGTAGAAATTTATTATAAACCAAGCAATAGGCGATGGAAGAAAAAGCTAATAGTCTGTTTAAAAATGGCTGTTTCTGTCATACTTCGCGGAGCGAAACATCTCCTGAATACTACTCTTGCATAGGGAGATTCTTCACTGCGTTCAGACTATACCTTAGTGTTACAATCAAAAGATGTTTTGAGCGTAGCTAATGACAGGGAAAGCGATGTGTAAGCAAACTCTAAGAGTTAGAACAATCAAGGTTAAGAGTTAGAACACTAAACCTAAAGGTTAGAACACTAAACCTTAGAGTTAGCGTCCCCAAACAAAGGATTAGCGCCCCCAAAATTCTTCATTCATCATTCTTAATTCTTCATTCTTAATTTTCAATTTTCAATTTTCAATTTCCTAAGGTTCCCCTATCGCCTCCACAATCATCCGCACCTGCACAGGCATGTACATCCGGCTGCGGGGATTGGAAGTGGTAGCATTGATGCGTTCACGGAGGTGTGGGTAATAGTCAATCCACTGCTGGAGCTTGCGGTAAGCGGCCTGGGAGTTGAGGTGAGGGAAATAGCATTGCGCCAGTTCCGTGCGCCCATAGGCGCGGATAGGGAAGGAGTCTGTCTCTGTCGGATTCATGTCTTTCTTGTTCTTTATCAGGTTATTTCTACACGTAAAGATACAGAATAAACATGAATTTTCCTACCTCCTGCATTACTATAATCAACCCTAATCAACACCAACCCGCAAAGACCGGACAATACCGGTAAAGCCGCCCGATAAGCCCCGTATCTTTGTCCTATCAACCCTCCGGGGTATAGCGAACTTTAATTTTTAATTCTTAATTCTTAATTCTTAATTCTTAATTCTTAATTAATTATTTATGATTACCTATCGCAAAATCCAAATCAACGGCGAGAACAGCCCCATCAACGGACTGTGGTACGCCCGGCCCGTCATCAGCGAAACGCTGGACATCACAGCCCTGGCCAAGCACATGGCGAACCACAACACCCCTTTTTCTCCCGGCGTCATCAAGGGCGTACTGGCGGACATGGTGGCGTGCATCAAAGAACTTATCCTCGACGGCAAGAACGTCAAGCTCGACGACCTTGCCATCTTCTCCGTAGGCATCGTCAGCGACCACGGGGCGGAGAGCGCACAAGCCTTCAAAGTGTCTGAACACGTCAAGGGGCTGAAGCTCCGCGCACGGGCCACCGGCGAACTGAGCAACGAGCAGATCAACCTGGCCGGGCAACTCAAAGAAGCCATGCCCTATGCCGTGGAGGACGAAGGTTCCACGTCCACCGGCCCGGACGGCAACGACGACAACGACGATGACAGCGGACAGGGAACGTTCGGATGATGATGCTTTAGTAGTTGACAAGGAACCTGTTAACCAGACAACGAGGTGAGTTGGAGAACAGGATTCCAAGTGACAACTGTCCTTGTAGCCTCGTTAACTCGTCCCCTCGTTAACTTGTTCTCCCTATTTTTAACCAATCACACCCACAATGAAAACACCCGCATCTAACAACCATTCCCGCAGCCCCAAAACGAAATGGGGTCTTATCGTGAAAATCATCCTCACCGTGGCTTCGGCCATTGCCGGGGCGTTCGGCATCAGCGCATGCAAACCGTAGTAAACGCAGGCATGAGGACCATCACGTTACTGGTTATCCATTGCTCCGCCACCCCAGAGGGGCGGAGCTTGGATTTGGAGGCCTGCCGCAAGGACCACATCCGCCACCGGGGATTCCGGGACATCGGGTATCATTTCTACATCACACGCGACGGACACATCCATGCCGGAAGACCGCTGGAACAAGCCGGGGCGCATTGCAAGCACCACAACCGCCACTCCATCGGCATCTGCTACGAAGGCGGGCTGGACGCGCAGGGGCGGCCCAAGGACACACGCACGCCGCCACAGAAGAGGGCGCTGAAACAATTAATCTCCAGATTGAAACGGAAGTTTCCACAAGCGCTGGCCGTGGGCCACCGGGACTTGGACCCGATGAAGGAATGCCCGTGCTTCGACGCAGTGCGGGAATATTTATAAGCCTTGTCCCTGCTGCAACGGAGAGGCTGGTTCGATTTTCCAATCCCCCAGCGTCCTCTTTTCCCGGTCGAAATTGATGCCGACTTTCACCACCGGCAGGCCGCACAGGGCAAAGCGTTCGGGATAATTCTTCAGGTCTATCTGCCCCATCGCCTCCTCCGCGCTCCTGTCCAGCTTCAGTTCCATGAGGTAGAGGATATCGGGCGTGCGCACTACCAGGTCTACCCGCCCCCGGGGCGTGCGCACCTCGATGTCCGCATACATGCCCAACAAGCTAAAGATGACATAAAGCATCTGCTGGTAGTGGCCTTCATAGTCCGTGTGGTCGGCATAGGGCACGGTGCCCAAAAATTCCTGCAAGCGGTGCAGGGCGGCATCCATGTTTCCCTGGAGGATGTCCCGGGAAAGGAAAGCGACCATGGTCGTCGTCCGTTGAGTGTCAGGCATCACGTACAAAGGCAGCAGGCTGCGCATCAAGCCTACGCGCACCTCCCGATTGGGGATGCCCAGCGTATAAAGTTCCATATCCGCATCATAATCCTTGATGGTCACGTAACCACTCTGGTAGAGCAAAGGAGTAATGCTTTGCATCCGTTCCGTAGGCGCGTCGAACTCTTCCGACAGAGCCATGATATGGTCTATCTCGGAAGGCAAGGTGCCGAATTTACGCAACATCTCTATCAGGTAGGTGGGAGTGCCGCTGCCGAACCAATAAGATTTGAGCTTTCCAGACTCAAACGCATTCATCAGGCTGTACGGATTATAAATGTCGGGAGAAGGAGACGTGAAATGGTAACCGTCGTAATAACTTTTCAACTTGGCCATCACCGTTCCGGAGGCCGTACCCAGGCATCGGGCCAAGCCCTCTATATCTTCACCCATCTGCATCCGCATTTCTTCCTCCGTGATGCCGCAAACAGCCGCATAACGTTCATCCATGCTGATGTTCTGGATGTTGTTCAGTTCGCTGAAGATGCTCAGTTGCGAGAACTTGGTGATGCCCGTCAGGAAGACAAAGCGCAGGTAGGGGTCGCACGCCTTCAACGGACTGTAAAAATTGCGCATCACGTTGCGCAGGACGGGCAGGTCCTTCTCCTCGTGAACCACGTCCAGCAGCGGGGCGTCGTATTCGTCAATCAGCACGACCACCTGGTGCCCGGTCTGTCCGTAGACACCCCTGATAAGGTTGGTCAGGCGGATATTGGGATCGGGCATGGGGACTTCCAGCCCGTACTGCTCCTCGTAGCCTGCCAGTTGGAAAGACAAGTAACGCTCCAATTGCTCCCACCCCATGTGCTTGCCCAGGCTCATGTCGAAATGCAGCACCGGATACTCCGCCCATTCCGTCTCCAACCGATCGATGGCCAGACCCCGGAACAGGTCTTTACGACCCTCGAAGTAGGAATGCAGGGTACTGGTCAGCAAAGATTTGCCGAAACGCCGAGGACGGTTCAGAAACAGGTATTTGGAAGCACCGCGTGCCATGCGGTACACGTACTCCGTCTTGTCGACATACAAATAATTGCCTGTCCGGATCTTTTCAAAAGTCTGTATCCCTACCGGGTAAAGTCTCTGCTGCTCCATCTCGCCATACGTTCTTAGGTTCGTGGGACAAAGATAAGAATCTGTTCCTTCTCTACCAAACTTGAACTGAAACAATCATCTTTTCACCCAATTTTCAAGTTTTAACCCCTCGACATACTGGAAATGTTTCAAATTGTCCGTCACCAAGACCAAATCATTCGAATAGGCAGAAGCAGCTATCAACAGATCAAAATCATCGATCGGCGTACCTTGAGCACGGAGCCTGTTTTTCTCTTGTGCGAAGAACTCTATGGAATCCGCAAAAGGAACCACGTTCACTTTAGATATAAAACGATCTAACAAAGCCAAATTTTCTTCCTTACGCCCGCTTTTGTATGCACCATATTTCAACTCTGCGATGGTAACTTCGGAGATGAAACAGGCTGAAGCATCTATCTGATTCAATTTTTCGGCAATGCCATACTTGTTGCGGAACAAGAAAACGCAAATGCATGTATCCAACAAATACCGTTTCATAACTCAATCTCCCGGTTTGAGGTACGCGCCTCACGCATATCAGACACTATCTCATCGGCAGAGCGGCTATCCTTCCACTGCCCTGCAAACTCTGAAAACCAATGCGCATCATCCGTTGTCTTACGTTTCAACAAAGACGCAGACAACCTGGAAATCAAATCCAATTTGATTTCTGAACTTAAATCTTTCAACAAATTCCAATATGCATTGGAATCAGCCTCCTTCGGTGTGTGAAGAGTTGCGATAGATTCCATTTTATTTCCTCCTTTACATGAATGCCACAAAGATAAAGAATTGTTTCCGCATTCGCAAACCTTTATTCAGCACCGGCTTTGTCTTTCTGCCTCTTCTTAATCCGCACATCGAACCACATGTTCAGCCCCGTCCAAACCAGGATATCCATGACAAACAGCAAGGTGTTGTTCATCCGTTCGGCCAGGCAGAGGTTCAAACCGCAGAAGCAGGCGGACATCAGCAGGATGCCCACCATCGCCATGCGGGGAGTGCAACCCATCGCCAGGAACTTGTGGTGGATATGGGTCTTGTCCGGGAGGAAAGGGTTCGTACGGTTACGCACCCGGCGGAGCACCACGCGCACCACGTCCAGCGAGGGAACCAGCAGCACGCTGAAAGCCACCAGCACCGGAGAACCGGCCACCTCCATGAGAGCATCGCCCGTAAACATGCAATACTTCACAGTCAACAGGCTCAGCAGATAACCCAGCATCAGGCTGCCCGTATCGCCCATGAATATCTTGCGCCCGCGTTCGGCTTTCCCGAAAACATTGTAGGAGAAGAAAGGGATAAGCACGCCGATAGTAACGAACGAAACCAAGGCATACACCCACAAACCGTCGTAGATGAATAAACCGCCGAACACAGCCAACGCCACCATGCTCAACCCCGAAGCCAGGCCGTCGATGCCGTCAATCAAATTGATGGCGTTCGTGATGAACACCACCAGCAGCAAGGTCAGCGGAATGCCGATGAAAGGGCTAATCAAGCCGATGCCGAACAGACCGTAAAAATGATTGATATAAAGCCCGGACAAAGGCAGCATCAGCGCGGCCAACAATTGCACCAGGAATTTCTTGCGGTAACGGACACCGACCAGGTCGTCGGCGACACCGATGATGTAGAGCAGTGTCAGCCCGGAAGCGAACAGCAACAGTTCGGTGGTCATCCGGCCGGGAAACAACCCTTCTGCATCGCCGCCCCAAAGCAGGCGCAAAGCGATGAACAGGCACACGCAGAACAACACAACGGGGAAGAAGCTCACGCCACCCAGGCGGGGAACCAGGCTGTGATGGATCTTGCGGGCATCGGGAACGTCGAACAGACGCTTGCGAAAAGAAACCAGCAGGATGTTGGGAATAATGATGCGTCCCAACAGCACAGCCGTCGCAAAAGCGGCGGCAATAATCAATAAGTTTTCCATGATTATTGTTATCAGTAGTTAGTAGTCAATAGTTAGTAGTTAGTAGTCAGCAGCCAGATGGAGATCGCACTGCGCAGCCAGCGAAGCCATCCGGCACGAAAGGAGGCAAAGCGCCATGTCCCCATCTTCTGGATGAAGGCGGGCATAGGAAGCCAGGCGGGAAACAATGCGGGCCGCACGGTCGGGTTCCAGCAGAAGGGCATGGCCTTCCAACGCAAGGGCATGGCAGAGGCTCCACAGCGGATAATCCGGAACGGGAGACAAAGCGGCAGCACGCGAATAGAAGTCATAAGCAGCAGCCGTAACCCTGTCGGCAGAAGGGTCGAGGAACATATAGGAATAGCGGTTTATCACTTCCACACGTTCCAAGGCATCGGACAGGGGAAGACCTTCCCAGCCCGTCGCCGGACTATAAGTCGCCGCCCAATGCCGGACCGTCCCGCGCAGAAACAAGAACCAGTCGTCTTCTTCGGGGGAAGGGTCGAAATAGAAATAATCTGCCAGGCAACGGCACAGGCGGATACGCAACAGGTTATCACCGGCTTCGGTCTCCGCAAAGCAAGCTCCAGCCGCCTCCTCGAAGGCACGTTCCCACCTCTCCGTTTTCTTCCGGTCGGCTACCCATGCCGTACCCGTCTCCACATCGTAGAGCAAGGAGAGGAAGAATAGTTTTTCACAGAAATCGCCGGTCAAAACCAGCCTGTCCCACAGCACGCGGGATAAGCTGGCGGCACAGCGGCTGCATTCTGACAGCGTACAGGGAAAGGAATCCACCTGACAACCTGTCGAAAGCAAGGCGTATAGGGACTGCCACAGCCTGGACTGCAAGGAGAGGCGCAGGAGGCTGTCGGATAGGCAGGGAGAAGGGAACATGGTTAATTGAGAATTAAAAATTAAAAATTGAAAAATGAAGAATGGAAAATGAAGGATAACCATTCTTCATGTCATTCTACTAACTGCACATACTCGGGAGCTACCTCGATGGCGGCAGCCAACAGGTTCGGGATTTCCACCAGCAGGCGGCGCACACGGGTGCCACGCAACGACAACAAGCGTCCTTCATAACCATCCAAAGCCCCGCCCACGATACGTACACTACGGCCGAACATTGAGGCGGTCAGTTCGCCAGGAAGGTAAAAACGGGGAGCGGCCGTGGAACGCACGGCATGGATGAAGCGGGACATCTCGCGCTCACCAACCGTCATCGGCATACAATAAGCACCACGAAGGTAACGGTACTGGAGAGTGGGAATCAAATCAACGTAGGGATCCAGGGCAGCACGGCTGCTGTGGACGAACAACAGGTCCGAAAGAAAAGGACGTTCCTCGCGGACACGGCGCCCCCCACGCATGACCAAGCGGGTCGTCATCGGCGTAAAGACCTCCAACCCTTCGCCGGACAAATGGAGATAGGCAGGATCTTTGGCGTTCGGACGCTTTAAGTCGCGTAGCACGAACCATGAAACGGGGGATGGTTGCTGGGGAATTTCCAAAGCGTTTGTTTGATTTATTGCAATTCTCCTAATCCTGAAAGGACACATACTTATCTATATTCCAATCAGTTACAAACAATTCTCTCAAAGTTGGGAGACCTGGACGCACCTGTCGGAAACACGTGTGCGAGGGCTCTTTAAGCGTATTTCTCTTCATAAGAGAAGTACAGGTATAAGAAGATTACGTAACTGCCTGGGGTATAGAATATAGGAAAATGCAACTTTCAGCAAGACAGAGGATTTGGAAAACATGTAAAACAAATGCTAAACAATCATGCGTTTTTTAGGGCCGTAAACTCTTGATTTAAATATTATTTTCCTTACCTTTGTCCCCCAAATACTTCTCTTATGAAGAGAAATACGCCCAAGAAAAACAATAACCCTCCCCGTTTCAAGCCCAAACACCTCATTATTTTTCTTACTATATATTTGGCCAATCACCCCATAAGATTTATCTTTGCGCCGAAAGAAATTGACCGGCATGAAGCGCAAAAGATACATCCCATTTTTCTTGCTCGTCGTCAGCCTGCTGATGATGGCAGTGCCTGTCTTTCCCCACCATCACCATGCCAACGGCCTGCTTTGCATGAAAAACGACATCGGCACCCACTGCTGCCAGCAGCATCCTTCTGAAACGGGAAGCGAAACACACTGCTGCTGCGAGACGGGATGCATCGCCCACCATTTCCTCCAACAAATGCCGACAGACATGCGGACCAGCCCCCATCCGGCTGTTTCCGAACTTATTCCTCTTCTCTCCCCCCTCCTGTTGCGGCTGGCTGCCAGCCGGGCCATTGCCCCCAAGGGAGACATACCTATTTATATAGAATCGCTGCACGGCACGCTCATCGCGCATGCCACAGGACTTCGCGCCCCTCCCGTTTCTCTTCTTTTCTAATCCACCTCATTCCTTACGCGAACTCTTTGCAAACCGGTTGCAAGGGAAAAACTGCTATTTTTGCGGCGAGGAAACAGGAATTTAGCGGGATTTGCCCGCAGAAGGAGTTATAGAAATTATAGAAGTCATAGGAGTTAAAGAAGTTATAGAAGTTATAGGAGTTAAAGAAGTTATAGAAGTTATAGGAGTTATAGAAGTTAAAGCCAATACCTTGTGTATGGCATACATACCAATCGCCGGACCAACTATTGGCTTTAACTTCTGAGACCGCCTTGGCGGACGATAACTTCCTCGAACTCCTTTAACTCCACAAAAACAAATTTTCATTCAAACAACCTACACATTATATTATATATGAAAAAGACTATCTTCATCGGGACGCTGGGCCTCTTCCTGCTCGGCGCCTGCCACAGCAAGACCGGCGTGGACCATGACGGACACGACCACGCCACCGAACAACACGACCACGAAGCCGAAGGTCCCGGACACGAGGGGCATAACCACGAGGCAGAGGAATCGCATGGGAGCAGCAATGAAATCGTACTGACACCGGAGAAGGCGAAAGCCGCCGGGGTGGAAGTGAGCGAAGTGCAACCCGGCCAGTTCCACCAGGTCATCAAGACCAGCGGGCAGGTGCTGGCCGCGCAAGGCGATGAGCGGATGGCCGTGGCCACCGTGGCCGGGGTGGTGTCGTTCAGGCACCGGGTGACCGAAGGCATGAACGTCAGCCAGGGAACGCCGCTGGTAGTGCTGTCGTCCAACCACATGGCCGAGGGAGACCCGGTGCGCAAGGCGCGCGTGGCCTACGAGGCGGCCAAGCAGGAATACGAGCGCATGAAAGCCCTACGGGAAGACCAGATTGTCTCGGAGAAAGACTTCACCCAAGCCTGGCAGGCTTACGAGAGCGCCCGCATCAGCTACGAGGCAGTGGCCAAGAACCAGAGCGAGGACGGGCAGGTAGTGACGTCGCCCATCGGGGGATACGTGAAGAGCCTGCTGGTGAAGGAGGGCGACTACGTGACCGTGGGACAGCCCTTGGTGAGCATCACGCAGAACCGGCGGCTGTACCTGCGGGCCGACGTGTCGGAACGGTACTACGCGGACTTGGGCAGCATCGCCTCGGCTCACTTCCGGACGCCCTACGACGACGAGGTGTATGACCTGAAGAAACTGGACGGACGGCTGCTGTCCTACGGAAAAGCATCGGGCGGACAAGGCTATTACATCCCCGTGACCTTCGAGTTCGACAACCGGGGGGGCGTGGTGCCCGGCTCGTTCGTGGAAATCTTCTTGCTCTCGCGCCCCATGGAGGGCGTGCTGACGTTGCCCGAGACGGCCTTGACTGAGGAGCAAGGCAGCTTCTTCGTCTACCGTCAGTTGGACGAGGAATGCTACGAGAAGCAATTGGTCACCGTGGGAGCCGACGACGGCCAGCGGGTGCAGATACTCTCCGGCATCCAGGCGGGCGACCGCATCGTGACCCAAGGAGCGTATCAGGTGAAACTGGCCTCGGCCTCGAACGCGATACCGGCACATACGCATGAACACTAATCTTATTCAATGAAGAACTAATAATGAAGAATTATGGCGCAGCCTTGGGGTTTCCACAGCATTCTAAACTCGCGATTCATCATTCTTAATTCTTCATTCCTCATTCTTAATTCATCATTCTTAATTCATCATTCTTAATTCTTCATTTACAAAGATGCTGAACAGAATCATACACTACTCCCTGCACAACCGCATCCTGGTGCTGATGGCATCGGTGCTGTTGCTGGTAGGGGGCACTTATACGGCGATGCACACAGAGGTGGACGTCTTCCCCGACCTGAACGCACCGACCGTGGTCATCATGACCGAAGCGAACGGAATGGCCACCGAAGAGGTGGAGCAGTTGGTAACCTTCCCCATCGAAACGGCAGTGAACGGGGCGACGGGCGTCAGGCGCGTGCGGTCGTCCAGCACCAACGGATTCTCGGTGGTGTGGGTGGAATTTGACTGGGACACGGACATCTACCTGGCGCGGCAAATCGTGAGCGAGAAGCTGGCCGTGGTAGGCGAGTCGCTGCCGCCCAACGTGGGACGCCCGACGCTGGGGCCGCAGTCGTCCATCCTCGGCGAAATGATGATTGTGGGCTTGACGGCAGACTCGACCAGCCTGCTCGATCTGCGCACGCTGGCCGACTGGACCATCCGCCCGCGCCTGCTCTCGACCGGGGGCGTGGCCCAGGTGGCCGTCCTGGGCGGGGACATCAAGGAGTATCAGATACAACTCGACCCGGAGCGGATGCGCCACTACGGCGTGACGCTCGGCGAGGTGCTGGACGCCACGCGGGGCATGAACATCAACGCCAACGGCGGGGTGCTCTACCAGTACGGGAATGAGTACATCGTGCGCGGGCTGCTGGCCACGACGGTGGCCGACGAGATGGGCCGCAGCGTGGTGCGCAGCGCGGGACCGCAAGGGGCGCCGGTGTTGCTGGAAGACATTGCCGACGTGCGCATCGGCGCGAAGCAGCCCAAGCTGGGGACGGCCTCGGAGAAGGGACGCCCGGCGGTGCTGCTGACCGTGACCAAACAGCCGGACACGAGCACACTGGAACTGACGGACAAATTGGAGGCCGCGCTGAAGGATTTGGGGAAGAACCTGCCGGCGGACGTGCACGTGTCGACCGACATCTTCCGCCAGAGCCGCTTCATCGAAAGCTCCATCGGCAACGTGAAGAAGTCGCTGGTCGAAGGCGGCCTGTTCGTGGTGGTCGTCCTGTTCATCTTCTTGGCCAACGCGCGGACCACGATTATCTCGCTCGTCACCCTGCCCCTGTCGCTGCTCGCCTCGCTGCTCGTGCTTCATTGGTTGGGATTGAGCATCAACACGATGAGCTTGGGCGGCATGGCCATTGCCATCGGCTCGCTGGTGGACGACGCCATTGTCGACGTGGAGAACGTCTACCGGCGCCTGCACGAGAACCGCCTGCTGCCCGAGGGACAACGCCGGCCGGTGCGCCAGGTGGTGTTCGACGCGTCGCGCGAAGTGCGCCTCCCCATCCTGAACAGCACGCTCATCATCATCGTCAGCTTCGTGCCCCTGTTCTTCCTGAGCGGCATGGAGGGACGCATGTTGGTGCCGCTGGGCATCGCCTTCATCACGGCCTTGGCGGCATCGACGCTCGTCGCGCTGACCGTCACGCCCGTGCTCTGCTCGCTGATGCTGAGGAAGAAAGGGGAACGTTCTGGTGTAATTATTTATGACCACCGTAATGAGAACCAGAAGTCCACCTCGGCGGAGGCCGAGAACGGACAGGCGCCAACCTCTAACCTCCACCATAGTGACGAAGCGGCCGTCACTACTGTGAGCACTTCAGCCCCCTCCTTACCCCCGTCAGAAGGCCTTGTAGAAGGGGTGCAAACCGACGTCGGAGACTCCCCCGTGGCCCGATGGCTGAAGAAATACTACGAACGCGCCCTCATCCTGTCCCTGCGGCACGGGCGGGCGGTGGTGACCGGAACTATCGCGATTTTTCTTATCGCCTTAGGACTGTTCTTCACCTTGGGACGCTCCTTCCTGCCGCCCTTCAACGAAGGGTCGTTCACCATCAACGTCTCCTCCCTGCCCGGCATCTCGTTGGAAGAGAGCGACCGCATCGGGCGCCGCGCCGAGGAGTTGTTGATGACCATCCCCGAGATACAGACCGTGGCCCGCAAGACCGGACGAGCCGAGCTGGACGAACATGCCCTGGGCGTGAACGTCAGCGAGATAGAAGCCCCGTTCGAACTGAAAGACCGCAGCCGCGAGGAACTGACCGCCGAGGTGCGCCGGAAGCTATCGACCATCAGCGGGGCGAACATCGAAATCGGACAGCCCATCAGCCACCGCATCGACGCCATGCTCAGCGGCACGCAGGCCAACATCGCCATCAAGCTCTTCGGCGACGACCTGAACCGCATGTTCCAACTGGGCAACGACATCAAGCAGAACATCCAGGACGTGCCCGGCGTGGCCGACCTCACCGTCGAGCAACAGATAGAGCGGCCACAGTTGGTCATCCGGCCCCGCCGCGAGATGCTGGCCCGCTACGGCATCACGCTGCCCCAGTTCGCCGAGTTCGTCAACGCCTGCCTGGCCGGGGAAGCCGTCAGCCAAGTGTACGAACAGGGCAAGAGCTTCGACCTCGTCGTGCGCGTCCGCCACGACCTGCACGACCGCATCGACGAAGTGCGCAACCTGATGATTGACACGGCGGACGGGCAGAAGATACCCCTCAGCTACGTGGCCGACGTACGATCGGCCGCCGGCCCGAACACCATCAGCCGGGAGAACGTGAAGCGCAAGATAGTCATCAGCGCCAACGTCGAAGGACGGGACCTGCGCAGCGTGGTCAACGACATACAAGCCCGCATCGACAAAGATGTCCCCCTGCCCGAAGGCTACCACGTGGAATATGGAGGCCAGTTTGAAAGCGAACAGGCCGCCAGCCGCACGCTGACGCTGACCTCGGCCGTGGCCATAGTAGTCATCTTCCTGCTGCTCTACCACCAGTTCCGCAGCGCGCGGGAGAGCGCCGTCATCCTCATCAACCTGCCCCTGGCGCTGATAGGCGGCGTCTTCGCCCTGCTGCTGACCACAGGCGAGGTAAGCATACCGGCCGTCATCGGCTTCATCTCGCTGTTCGGCATCGCCACGCGCAACGGCATGTTGCTCATCAGCCACTACCGCCACCTGCAAGAAGCTGAGGGCTACGGCATCTACCAGAGCGTCGTCCACGGCTCGCTGGACCGACTGAACCCCATCCTCATGACCGCCCTCTGCTCGGCCCTCGCCCTCATTCCCTTGGCTTTGGGCAGCGACCTGCCTGGCAACGAGATTCAAAGCCCCATGGCCAAGGTCATCCTGGGCGGGCTGCTGACATCGACCTTCCTCAACGGCTTCATCATCCCCATCGTCTACCTGTGGATGCACCGGAAGGAGATGGAGGGCCAGAGACTGATAAACCGATAGATTTATAAACTGATAAACGAACTACCCTATGAAACAACTCCATAAAACCCTCCTGACGGCCGTCCTCTGCGCAGGCAGCCTGCTGCCCCTGCACGCCCAGGAAGCCATCCAACGCATCTTAGAGCAAATCGAAACGAACAACCACGAGATACGCGCCGCCGTCGGCACCACCACCGCGCAGAAGTTGGAGAACCGCGCGGCCAACAACCTGCCCAACCCCTCGCTCTCCTACTCCCACCTCTGGGACTCGGACGACAAGAACATCACCGTGGGCGAACTGGTCATCTCGCAAGGCTTCGACTTCCCCACTCTCTACGCCTCGCGTGCCCGGCAGAACCGTGCCAAGGCCCAAAGCCTCGACCTGCAAGCCGCCGCCGCGCGCCAGGATGTACTGCTCAGGGCCAAGGAACTGTGCATAGATATCATCTGGCTCTACCAGACCCAACAACTCCTGAACGAACGCCTGCGCAACGCCGAGGCCCTCGCCAAGCTCTACGACGAACGCCGCCAGATGGGAGCCGTCAATTCGCTGGAAGCCAACAAAATCAACCTGGAACTGCTGAACGTCCGCACCGAGACCCGGCTGAACGCCTCATCCTTGCAAAGCAAGCTGCAAGAGTTGCAAGCCATGAACGGGGGCAAATCCCTGGTGCCGGGACGCCCCCTGCCTGAACCGCAGGTGCCGGGAGCGAAAGCCTTGGGACTCGTGGAATACCAGCCCCTCCCCCTCCCCACAGCCGAAGAGTTCGCCAAGGAATGCACGCCCCTGATGGAAGGCGACCCGGCACTGGGCACCTTGGGCATGGAACGGGAAGCGGCCGGCAAGCAGGTGGGCATCAGCCGCCAAGGCTGGCTGCCCAAGCTGGAAGTGGGCTACCGCCGCAACACCGAGACGCGCCACCCGCTGAACGGCATCGTGGTGGGCTTCTCCTTCCCCCTGTTCGAGAACCGCCACAAAGTGAAGGCAGCCAAGGCACAGTTGGCCAGCGCGGAATACCAGGAGCAACAGGCCTTCATCAACACTTCTTCGCGCCTGTGGCAACTCTACGAGGAAGCCGGACGCCTGCACGCCTCCATCCAGGAATACCGCGAGACCTTTGCCCGGCAGCGCGACCTCACCCTGCTGCGCAAAGCGTTGGACGGGGGTGAAATCAGCATGATTGAATACTTCGTGGAAGTGTCGGTCATCTACCAAAGCCAACTGAACCTGCTCCAACTGGAGAACCAGTACCAGAAGACGATGGCGCAGCTATTCAAGAGCCGGTTATAAGCCGCACGCGCCTACTGCTGCATCCGGATGCGCCATTCCTGCGGATAGAGGTTGTTGGCCCGCGCGCCGATGTTCTTCACGAAACCCAGCGGAAGCCCCTGCCACTGCACCAGCACGAAGCCACGGGGCGCATCCCCCGGCAAGGCAATGGCCTCCCGGCGCAGGTAACTGAGGGCCTGCGGCCGGTCCAACTCCACACGCGGGAAGGCGTCGGGCCTCATCGCCGTGCTCATGGCCAGGGCATGGACGGGCAAGAGGTCGCGCCCCTTCACCTCGGCCAAGGGCACGCCCGCCTGCAACAGGCGGAGGCCGGCGCGGAGGCGTTCCAGCACGTTATGATACAATAGAGGGAAAGCAAAGATGCCCGCGCCGTGGGCAGACAAGGCATAACGCTCCGGCTCGCACAGCCAGGCGGAAGCCCTCGACATCATCTCCTTGGGGAGGGGCGGCACACGGTCGCGTCCGTTGCCGCTTCTCCCTTTTTTCTGGCGGACGGCAGAAGCCGCAGGGTTATCGTCCTCCTCGCCGGGCTTCCGCAGGACAGCCAGGAAGAAGCCTTCGCCACGGGTACGGTGGGGCATGAAGCGGCAGACCGGCAAGTCCTCGCCCGGAAGCAGGCACCCCGTGACGCCCCACTCCGCCGGAACAGGCACGGAAACGGGACATGCCCCCCACTCGTCGCGCAACCAACGCACCTGCTCCTCATCTTCCCGCAGGTTATACGTGCACGTGCTGTATATCAACAGTCCTCCCGGCTTCAGGCAAGGCCAGATGTCGGCCAGAATACGCCGCTGCCGGCGGGCACAGAGTTCCACGTTCTCCAGGCTCCAGTCGTCCACGGCCCCGGCATCCTTGCGGAACATCCCTTCGCCCGAACAAGGCGCGTCCACCAGCACGACATCGAAGAGCGCGCCCAGCGGGGTGAAATCCGCCGGGTCGCTGTTGGTCACCACCACCGAGGGATTCCCCCACTTCGTCAGGTTCTCGGCCAGCACCTGCGCCCGCTGCCTCATCACCTCGTTGGCCACCAGCAGGCTGCCGTCGGGCAAGGCGTCGCAAGCCAACGTGGACTTCCCGCCCGGGGCGGCACACAGGTCCAGCATGGCCACAGGCCCGTCCCCCACGCAATGCTTGAGCACGTGCCACAGGAACATGGACGACGCCTCCTGCACGTAATAGCCTCCGGCATGAAGCCGGGGGTCGAGCGTGAACAAGGGCCTGTCCTCCAGATACCGCCCTGCCGGGCACCAAGGCACAGGCATCCCCGCCCCATCCCCGTCTCCGGGCATTTTCTTCAGATTGGCACGCACACTGACCGATGCCCCGACCTGCAAGGCATCCCGCATGGCCGCAGTGCCGGCCTCGCCCAGCAAGGCGCGAAGCTGTTCGTCGAAAGCAGTAGGTAAAGTCATCATATCATTATTTGGATGCAAATGTAGCCAATATATCCGAGAAACAGCCACATCCCCTTTCAAATCCGTAAACATCAAGGTGAGCGGCGTAAACCTAAGGATGAGCGGCGTAAATGTCAGGTTTAGCGGTGCAAAGCATACAGCTGTTCACCGGCATGAGAAGAAGATGCGGGTGACTAAGAGTCTGTTTAAATTTTCATTGTCTCTGTCATTCTGAACGGAGTGAAGAATCTCCCTATGCAAGAGCAGCATTCAGGAGATGTTTCACTCCGTTCAACATGACAGAAATAGCCATTTTTAAATAGGCTCTAAGCAAAATAGCATTACATATTTTCGCTAAATCTCAATATTATACATACCTTTGCAGAACAACCATTATCCCTTACGAAGAGAGGCATTCCTCTGGAGTCCTATTCGTTAGGAGTTTTTAAATTATAAAATTGAAAGACAATGGCAACAAGCAACCAACAGCGGCAGGAACTGCACAAAACGATATGGGCTGTGGCGGAAGATTTGCGCAACAGCGTGGACGGATGGGACTTCAAGCAATACGTGCTTGGCATGTTGTTCTACCGCTTTATTTCGGAGAACATAACCAACTATATCAACAACTTGCAACGTGCAGCCGGATATGACGGTTTCGACTATGCCTCTTTCCCTGACGAGGAAGCGGAAAGCGCAAGGGAACAGATGGTAGTGGAAAAAGGCTTTTTCATTCTGCCCTCTGAACTGTTTTGCAATGTGAGGAAGCGGGCAAAGACGGATGCCAACCTGAACGAAACCCTGCAACAGGTGTTCACCAACATCGAATCGTCAGCTAAAGGCACGGAAAGCGAAGACGACCTGAAAGGATTGTTTGACGACATCGACGTGAACAGCAACAAGTTGGGCGCAACGGTGGTGAAGCGCAACGAAACGCTGTGCAAAATTCTTGACAAGATAGGCACGCTCGACCTGAAAGGCGACTATGCCGACAATCAGATTGACATCTTTGGCGATGCGTACGAGTTCCTGATGACGATGTATGCCAGCAATGCAGGGAAATCGGGCGGCGAATTCTTTACACCACAAGAGGTCAGCAACCTCTTGGCGCAGATTGTCACCGTGGGAAAAACGGAAGTACGTAAGGTGTACGACCCGGCCTGTGGTTCGGGTTCCTTGTTGTTACAATTCGCGAAGTTGCTGGGCAAGGAGAATGTACGGGTAGGTTTCTTCGGGCAGGAAATCAACATCACCACCTACAACCTGTGTCGCATCAACATGTTCCTGCATGACATCAACTACAACAAGTTCGACATCCATTGCGGCGACACGCTGACCGCACCCTATCATTGGGACGACGAGCCTTTCGATGCCATCGTCAGCAATCCGCCTTACAGTACAAAATGGGAAGGCGATGCCAACCCCACACTCATTAACGACCCACGCTTTGCCCCTGCCGGAGTACTTGCCCCTAAGACCAAGTCCGACCTTGCTTTCACCATGCACATGCTTTCGTGGCTGTCTACCGACGGCACGGCGGCGATAGTCGAGTTTCCCGGCGTGCTCTACCGTGGTGGGGCGGAGCAGAAAATACGCAAATACCTTGTGGATAACAACTATGTGGATACGGTTATCCAACTGCCGCAAAATCTTTTCTTCGGCGTATCCATTGCCACTTGCATCATCGTGCTGCGCAAGAACAAGCGGGAGAACAAGACGCTGTTCATAGACGCCTCGGCGGAATTCATCCACGAAGGCAATAAGAACAAACTGTCGCCGGAGAACATCACTCGCATCGTGGAGGAATACACGGAGCACAAAGTGATTCCCCACTTCTCGGCACTGATAGACAATGCCGCCATCGCCGAGAATGATTACAACCTTTCCGTCAGCAGCTATGTAGAGGCGGAGGATACCCGCCCGCAAACGGACATCAGGGAACTGAACGAGCGTATTCGCCGCATCGTGGCACACGAGAACGAGTTGCGGGCGGAGATAGACAAGATTATTGCAGATTTGGAGGAAGCGGTATGAGCGAAGTGACAAATATGAACAACCAGTTTCTCCGAGATATTCGGGGCATTATAGATGCAGCCCGGGCGCAAGCTGTACGCAGTGTGGATTTCTGCCGGGTGCAGATGTATTGGCACATGGGCAAACGTATTTTCGAGGAAGAGCAACAGGGGAAAGACCGTGCCGATTACGGCACGTACCTCATCAAGAACTTGGCTAAGCAGTTGGAACCTGAATACGGAAGCGGGTTCTCCTATCGTCAGTTGGCTTTTTGCCGTCAATTTTATCGGCTTTATCCGATTGTGAACGCACTGCGTTCACAATTGAACTGGACGCAATACCGCATGTTGATTCAGATAGACGACCCGAACAAACGCGAGTATTACGAGTTGGAAGCCGTGAACAATGCCTGGACAGGGCGCGAATTGGAGCGGCAAATCCATTCGTTGCTTTACGAGCGCCTGTTGCTGAGCAACGACAAGGAAGCCGTTCTTGCCGTTGCCCGTAAGGAAAGAATCCCACAATCACCCTTGGAAATCATCAAAGACCCGATGTATTTGGAGTTTTTGGGACTGGAGCGCGAGGCGGCTTATTATGAGAAAGATTTGGAGTCGGCCATCATAACTCACTTGCAAAACTTCCTGTTGGAATTGGGGCAAGGCTTCACGTTCGTAGCGCGGCAGAAGCGCATCTTGTTGGAAGATGATGAGTTCTTTGCCGACTTGGTGTTCTATAACCGGTTACTAAGATGTTTTGTGGTGATTGAGTTGAAAACGGGCAAACTGACACATCAGGACTTGGGACAACTGCAAATGTATGTCAACTATTACGACCGCACGGAAAAGACCGCCGAGGAAAATCCTACCATCGGCATCCTGCTCTGCACCGACAAGAACGACACGGTGGTACGCATGGCTTTGCCCGAAGACAACAAAACCATCTTGGCCAGTGAGTATAAACTTTACCTGCCCACGCAAGCCCAGTTGGCAGATGAAGTGAGCCACGTGCGAAGAATGGTGGAAGAACAACATAATCTAAACAGGGAGGGGGAACAATGAACAAGATAGAACAGATGTTGCAGGAACTTTGCCCGGAAGGGGTGGAGTATAAGAAGTTGGGGGAAGTGTGTGAAATATTGAGAGGGAAGAGATTGACCACAAGGGACTTAACGTCAAATGGCAAATTTCCCGTTTATCATGGAGGAATTGAACCTATTGGCTATTATTCTACAAATAATCGTATTGCAAATTCTGTGATGCTTATAAATGTAGGTGCGTCTGCTGGTACAGTTGGTTTCTGCGATGTAGATTTTTGGTCGTCCGATGGCTGTTTTTGTTTCACCCACAATGAAAACATAAGTCAAAAATATCTGTTTTTTGTATTACAATCTATGGAATCCTCCATAAAATCCAAAGTACGAAAAGCAGGAATACCTACATTAGATAATAAAGGGGTTGAACGCATTGAAATCCCCGTTCCTCCTCTCCCTATCCAAAAGGAAATAGTCCGTATTCTCGACCACTTCACTGAGCTTACAGCTTCGCTGCAAGCGGAGCTGCAAGCGGAGCTGCAAGCGCGGCAAGAACAATATAAATACTATAAAGACAAATTGTTAAAACTGGATGTGGCTGAATATAGGACATTAGGTTCTTTATCAAAATTTAGACGCGGCTCATTTCCTCAACCATATGGAAATAAAGATTGGTATGATGGTGATGGGGCAATGCCTTTTGTTCAGGTGGCAGATATCGCTGACAATATGCAATTAGTGGCTGATACAAAAAGAAAAATATCCTTATTAGCTCAACCAATGAGTGTATTTGCGCCTAAAGGTTCTATAATCATCAGTTTACAAGGCAGTATTGGGAAAATTGCAATTACTCAATATGATGCTTTTATTGACCGTACACTTGCAATATTTCAAAATATAGCAAGCAATGTATTACCTAAATACTTTGTTTATCAATTAGAACGGATTTTTGAGATTAAAGAGAAAACGGCAAGAGGAAGTACTATAAAGACTATTACAAAAGAAGAATTTACGAATTTTCAAATTCCAATACCTTCCCTTTCCGAGCAGCACCGTATTGTTTCCATCCTCGACAAATTCGAGACATTGGTAAGCGACCTCTCCCAAGGACTTCCGGCAGAGATAGCCGCCGTACAGGAACAATACGAATACTATCGAAATAAATTATTAACGTTTAATCATATAAAATCAAACTGATATGAAAGAATTAGATTTTAAAGCACGAATACAAGGATTAGTACATCAAGTAGTTTATAGTATAGGTAAAAAGAAAATACCTTATAAAATTTATTCTCTGCAAGGAGATGTATTAACTGTGCAAAGAGAAAGTACGAAAAATTTCGTAGAGTTAAGTATTGATGAATTATACGAATATTTCACCAAAGAAACTACTCATAATACGCAAACGGCTCGAAAATACATCACTACCGGATATGTATATTCACCAGCCGCAGCAGTAATCAATGCAATAAAACCAAAACAATCAAAATAAGCCGTATGTCAGAGCAATACAAGATGGTGGCGGAAAATCCGCAAAGCACGGTCGTATCAGACTTTGAGCCGATTTACCGTAAATCCACGCAATACCAAAGCGAGGCGGAAATGGAACAAGATTTCATCAGCCAGCTTGAAAAACAAGGCTATGAGTATCTGCCATTCAAGACAGAGAAAGAACTTATCGACAACCTGCGCCGCCAGCTTGAACGCCTGAACGATTATAAGTTTACCGACAAGGAATGGCAGTCGTTCTTTGCCGACAAAATTGCCAACCGCAACTACGGCATTGAGGAAAAGACCGCCATCATACAAGAGGATTATATCCAACTGCTGACGCGCGATGACGGCACGGTGAAGAATATTTACCTGATAAACAAAGACAATATACACAACAATTCGTTGCAGGTCATCAACCAATACACACCGGATGGAGGCGTTAGGGAAAACCGTTATGACGTAACGATATTGGTGAACGGCTTGCCGCTCGTCCACGTAGAGTTAAAACGCCGGGGCGTGGACATCAAAGAAGCGTTCAACCAAATCAACCGCTACAACCGCGAGAGCTTTTGGGCGGGCAGCGGACTGTTTGAGTATGTGCAACTCTTCGTTATCAGCAACGGTACGCAGACAAAGTATTACAGCAACACCACCCGCGCCTCGCACATAGCCGAAGCAAGCAAGCGCAGCCGCAAGCAAGGCAAACAGCAAACCAGCAACAGCTTTGAGTTTACAAGTTTCTGGGCTTCGAGAGACAACAAGGTGATAGCTGACTTGGTAGATTTCACCGCCACGTTCTTTGCCAAACATACATTGCTCCACATCCTTACAAAGTATTGCGTGCTGACATCAGAAAAACTGTTACTCGTGATGCGACCTTACCAAATAGCCGCCACGGAAAGCATCCTGCAACAAATCCGCATTTCGACCAACTACAAGAAGTACGGCACAATAGAGGGCGGAGGCTACGTGTGGCACACCACGGGCAGCGGCAAGACGCTTACCTCATTCAAGACGACACGCTTGGCAAGCCGCATGGAGGGTATCGACAAGGTGCTGTTCGTTGTAGACCGCAAGGACTTGGACTACCAGACCATGAAAGAATACGACCGCTTCGAGAAAGGCGCAGCCAACAGCAACACCAGCACCGCCGTACTGAAACGCCAGCTTGAAGACCCGCAGGCACGCATCATCATCACCACCATACAGAAACTGTCCGTGTTTATCGGCAAGAACCGCACACATGAGGTATATGGCAAGCACATCGTGTTCATTTTTGACGAGTGCCACCGTAGCCAATTCGGGGATATGCACACGGCCATCATCAAGTAATTCAAGCGTTACCATCTTTTCGGCTTCACGGGGACACCGATATTCCCGGTAAACGCGGGGACAGGCGGCAAATTCGACTTGAAAACCACCGAACAGGCATTCGGCAAACAACTGCACATTTACACCATCGTGGATGCCATTGCCGACGGCAATGTGCTGCCATTCCGTGTGGATTACGTCAGCACTATGCGCGAGCAGGAGGACATCAGGGACGAACAGGTGCGCAACATCGACCGTGAGCGTGCGTTGGTATCCCCTGAACGCATCAACCGCATCGTAAGTTACATCTTGGAACACTTCGACCAAAAGACCAAGCGTAATGCCCGTTCATTCATGTTCAATAAATTGGTGAACATCGCGGAAATGGCAGCGGCAAAGAACAAGGAAGCTGTGGAGGAGAAGAAACAGAAAACACGGATGACGGGCTTCAACTCTATCTTCGCCGTTTCGTCCATTGATACTGCCAAACTCTATTATTTAGAGTTCAAGCGGCAGATGGCGCAGTTACCGCCTGACAAACAGCTGCGTGTAGCGACTATTTTCAGTTACAGCGCAAATGAGGCCGAAGACGGCACGGGACTGCCCGATGATGAGAACTCGGAGAACACCGACGGGCTGGATAAAAGTTCCCGTGACTTCCTTGAAGCGGCAATAAAGGATTATAACGCGATGTTCAAGACCAATTACGACACGAGTGCCGACCGTTTCCAGAACTATTACAAGGATGTGTCGTTAAGGATGAAGAACAGGGAAATAGATTTGCTCATCGTAGTAAACATGTTCCTGACGGGGTTTGACGCGACTACCCTGAACACCCTTTGGGTAGACAAGAACCTGCGGATGCATGGACTGCTGCAAGCCTATTCACGCACCAACCGCATACTCAACTCCATTAAGACATTCGGCAATATTGTCTGCTTCCGCAATCTGGAACAGGCCACAAACGAAAGTATCGCCCTTTTCGGCGACAAAGAAGCTGGAGGCATCGTGTTGCTGAAAACCTTTGATGAGTATTACTACGGCTACAAAGATGACAAGGGCAAGGAAAATCCTGGCTATAAGGACTTGGTGGAAAAGTTGTTGGAGGATTATCCCATCGGGCAGCGCATCATTGGCGAGGACACGGAAAAGAAGTTCATCCGCCTGTATGGTTCTATCCTGAAAGCCACCAACCTGCTTACCACCTTCGACCAGTTTGCCGGAATGGAAATCTTGTCGCCTCGTGACGTGCAGGATTACCACAGCCTTTATATTGACCTTTACGACAAGTACCGCAAACAGAAAGAAGGCGACATTGTGAACGTGAATGATGACATCATTTTTGAGATGGAGCTTATAAAGCAAGTAGAGATAAACATCGACTATATTCTTTATCTCATTGCACAGATGCACGGCGACCACATAAAGGACAAGGAAATACGATTGTCTATTCAGAAAGCCATCAATTCAAGCCCCGACCTGCGCAACAAGAAAGATCTAATCGAGGATTTCATCGACCAACTAACGCCTGAAAAGGACGTAAACGATGATTGGCACAGGTTCGTCAAACAACAGGAAAAAGAGCAGTTGGACAAAATAATCAGCGAGGAAAACCTGAAACCAAAAGAAACCTACGAGTTTGTTTCACAATCGTTCAAGAACGGCGAGATAGAGGAAACTGGCACAGCTATTACCCGTATCCTGCCGCCCATCCCGTTATTCTCAAAAAACAAGGAGGATGACAGGGGAAAGAAAAAGAAGAACGTCATCATTAAACTGCAAGCCTTTTTTGAAAAGTTCTTCGAAGTGTCGGGAGGGACATTTAATCAATAAAAATGCCCATGGCACTTCTTGGCAATAACATCGGCTATTTTTCGGGGTAATAGAAATCTGCCGTTTTTCAAATTAACTGAACTGCGCCACCTTCCCGTTGATTGTAACCCGTCCCATGATGGGGGCAATTCTGTTCTTCTGCCGCAATCCGCTTTGATACGCTTTTTCAGCCCTCCGCCCAACTTCCGCGATTTTCTTCTAACTGCTTAATCTTCAATTTCCATTGCGTTAATTCGCCGAAAATTGGCGGTTATTCCACAGATTCTCTGTAACTTTACCACGTGTTAGAATGCCCATATGTTATTGTTTTGATTTCCACACTATAAAATATGAATATGACTGGTTATAGATTCTTAGTATCTTTGTTTATCTGGTTGTCATCCTACGTCGTACCGGTATTTGCATTGCCGTCTCCCCAAGTTATTGATGTGACTCGTTTTGGTGCCATTCCAGATGACCGTAAAGATGATTCGCGGGCATTGCGTAAGGCTGCCCAATATTGCCGGGAACATGCTGGCGTGACTTTGTTTTTCCCTCCGGGAACTTATCTGTTGCGGGACAAGGAAGCGGTAAGATTGGAAACGGAGGTGATGGCCGGGAAAATGGGAGAAAATCCCGAGCAAGTCATTTTTACCCCTTACTATCCGTATGTAAAAGGATTGGATTTGACGGGGGCGAAAGATGTAACTTTGTCCGGTCGGGGGGCAGTGTTGATGTGCGACGGATGGATGGAGCCTATTTCTATAACCGATTGTGAGAATGTGACAGTGATAGGACTAACCATTGATTATGTTCGCAAGCCTTTTGCCACAGGCCGGGTAACGGCTGTGGAAGATGCTTATTTTGATGTGCAATTTTTGGATGATCGTTTGATAACCAATGAAACGCCGTTAATGAGGATGACATTTTGGGATGAAGGAGCAGATGCCATGCATCCCGAACCAATCTATTTTCCTAAAAGAGAAATATTGGGTGGCAACAGAGTCCGCTTTCACCATGCCATTCCTCGGGCATTGTCTGGCAGTGTGGCAGGTGTGGGCCATTCTTTTCATTTCCGTCCAGGAATATTGATTTTACGAAGCACAAACACGTCAGTCATAAATGTAACAATCCATTCGCAGCCGGGCATGGGCATTGTAGGTTTTGACAGCAAGGACATTTTCATTAAACAACTGGCTGTTGTGCCTGCTCCTGGGTATTATTTCTCTACTAATACTGATGCGACCCATTTTGCTTGTTGTGAAGGGATACTACATTTTTCCGGATGCCGCTTCAGGGGACAGGGAGATGATGCCACCAATGTGCATGGCTATTATCAGACGTTATTATCGGCAGACGGTTGCAAAACTCGTTTGCGTGTCAAGGCTCCTACTTATACACATGCCCAAGTGCCCGATGTGCCAAGGATAGGGGATGAAATGGAACTTGTGGACAGGCGGACGTTATGTCCGGTGCGTACTTATAAGGTAGAACAGGTGGACTGGCATGAAGGAAGCCTGGAACCGATGGTTACGCTTGACGGAGAGTTACCTCAGGAATATTCTTCTTTTTTCCTGTTTAATGTAACGAAACTGCCGAAATTGATATTTGAAAATTCGTTGGTTGACAGCCATCATGCCCGAGGCGTGTTGATAAAAACACGTGATGTCTTAGTGCAAAATAATGTTTTCCGCCGGGGGACTGGGACAGCCATCCATGTAGGAACGGAAGGTGGATGGCACGAAGGGACACATTCTAAAAAGGTGGTGATAAAGGATAATATGATAATAGGTTGTGGAAAGGGTGCAGGTAGTCAGCAGGGAGCTTGCGGCATAGCGGTGAATGCTTATGCGGACGACACGGAAGCTACTTATCTGCACGATGACATCAGGATAACGGGGAATATGATTTTGGGTGCAGGCAATGCTTGCGGTATCTATGTTGGGAATGCTAAGAATGTGACAGTAAGCGATAATAAAATCCGAGGTTGCGCACATGATGTTGTATTTCATAGTGTGACCCGGATAAATCAAGAAAATTGACTATGGCATGAGGGCGACCGCAAGGGGCGACCCTACACGTGCGGTATTTGGATTTCCACTGACTGATAAAGGAGATGCAGGACAAACGAGGTACTGAATGAAAATCCACGAATAGTAGTTATATATGGATATTTATTTATACATTTGCAAGGGAATAGCAATATATGACTATATGGACAATCTTTCATATACCACCAACCAAGACATCATCGCCCTTCTTTGCCAACGCTTGAAGGAGTACCGTCTTGCCGCCCGTATAAGCCAAAAGGAAATGGCGGAGAGGTCCGGCGTAAGCCTGACCACCATCAGCCATCTCGAACAGGGGATGAACCGGAACATCACGCTCAACAATTTCATTTCGCTTCTGCGTGTGCTGGGGCTGGAACAGCGTCTGTCTGACCTGCTGCCCGAACTGCCCGTACCCCCGATGGCGTTGAAACAGATGAACAAATACATACCCAAACGAGTAAGGAGGAGCAACCATGATACGGAATCTTGACGTTTTCCTTTGGAACCGGAAAGCAGGCTCGCTGGTCGCCTACAAAGAGAGGTACACGGAAAAGATATGCTTCTATTTCGACCGCGACTTCCTCGGCAGCGGATACGACATCGCGCCCTTACGGGCCTCCATCCATAGCGTTTCCGTTAGGAACGGTTTGCCCGTGTACGGCGATGACGGGAAACTCTTCGGCGGGCTGCCCTCTTTCATCGCAGATTCACTGCCGGACCACTGGGGCAACAAGGTGTTCAACGAATGGGCGAAAATGCGCCGCATCAGCACAAGGAACCTGTCCGTCCTCGACCGCCTGGCGTACATCGGCAGACGGGGCATGGGCGCGCTGGAGTTCCTGCCTCCGGCTGCCGAAGAAATGGAACAACCTTTCAAAGTGGAGATAGCCGAGCTTTACAGGCTGGCGCAGTCTGCATTGAACGAGGCTAAGAACTTTAGAGCCGAGATGCAGCCCGACTTCCTGATAGAGAGCCTGTTCAAAGTAGGCACATCCGCAGGCGGACGCAGGCCCAAAGCCATCATCAACCTTAATCCGGAGACGGGCGAATGCTATTCCGGCCAGGTCGCCGCGCCCGCACCCGGATATGTTCCCATGATTGTCAAGTTCGACGAACATTCGGAGGTTCCCACCACCCGCATCGAGTACAGCTACTACCTCATGGCAAAAGATGCCGGTCTGAACATGATGCCGTCGCGCCTCGTGGAAGGAGAACAAACCGCCCATTTCCTGACAGAGCGGTTCGATCGCAGGGAAGGGAAAAGGGTGCATGTGCAGACTTTGGCCGCCATGAATCCTACCGCGAACAGTTACGAAGGCCTGTTCGAAACGGCCTGCCGGATTGGTATCTTGCCGGCTGAACTCAAGCAGTTGTTTCTCCTGACAGTCATGAATGTAACAGGAGGAAACGTGGACGACCATAACAAGAACTTCAGTTTCCTGATGAATGACGACGGCGTGTGGCATGTCGCCCCGGCATACGATTACACGTTTTCCGTAGATCCGTCCGCACCGGGATATGTGAACCGTCACAGCATGACCGTATGCAACGTAAGCATTCGGTAATTCCCATATTTTTCGATATCTTTTATTGTCTTACTTTTGCGGTGTAAACACTACTTATCATCAACTAAACGAACAATCAGT
>CASEKR010000013.1 GCA_949288585.1 uncultured Bacteroides sp.
ATAAATCATTTTCAAATCAAAAAATCAAAGAACGAATGTAATTGATTAAATATTAATAGTTTAATAATAGCAGATTGATTTTTATCGCACCACTAATATTCAATCATTTAAAATCAAAAAGAATCGTATGAAGAAAAGTTTTTTATCAAGCCGCATTATGTGGGCTGTGTTGACTTTGTTCACAGGCATGGTGGTGTCTTGTAGTGATGACGAGGGTGGTGAAGGCTCTGTGCCTACATCTTTGCAAGCGCCTGAAATTGTACAAAGCGAGGAGACGCTGAACAGTCCCATTACGTTGGCTTTCTCTTGGATGGCTGTGGATGATGCTGTGGAATACAGTTATCGGTTGACGAAAAGCGATGACCAGCAGTTGATTGCCGAGGGAACTACCGGCGAACTGAGCGTGGAGATTGTATATTCAAACAAAGTGGACTTGTTGTATGACACTCAGTACACTTTTACCGTGCAAGCTGTTGCGGGCAATGTACAGTCGGAAGTGTCTACCGCTACTGTCACGACCAGCGAGCCGGCCATAGTCTTGACCTTGGAAAACCTGACCTACCGCTCGGCGTTGATGAAATGCCAGCCCAGCAATAATGACATGTTATATCAGTTTGCCCAAATCCCTATCGAGAAATATACTGCTTATGACAGCGACCAGGCATTCATCGAAGGGTACGATTACGGTTATTACAAGGCCTATGCACAGTCTATTTCCGGCTTCGAATGGTATCAGGTGATGGAAGCCCTCTCGAAAAAAGGCTCGCAGGAGTATGAAACACATATCTTGAGTCCGGAAACCGATTATTTGTTTTATGCCTATGGCGTGGAGTTTGACCATTACAGTGTCGTAGACCCCGTACACGTCATTACTCCGTTGATTAAGGTACCTTTCACCACTCCGGCGTGGGAAGCTACGAGCGATTGCACTTTTGAGGTGGAAATCTTGGACCAGGAAGTGATAGAAGCAGACGGGGAAACCGTAACAACAACCGTGGTCAGCCCTACGGTAAAGGTTACGCCTTCGGATGAAAACGTGCGTTATTATGTAGCTATCTTGGAGCAGTCCAGACTGGCCGATTATGGGAATGACGTCCTCAACTTGGCTTTCAACATGATCCTTGCCGATGAGCAGGACAATGGCGGAAGCTCTGATTGGAGCAAATCCGAACTCTTGAAGAGCGGCACACAGACTATGACCGGTTTGGAATTGAAATATGCCGTATTGCCTGGAGAGGCCAGTATGGTGCTCGTGTTTGGCTTGAGCGATGACGGGCTGATTACTACCGAAATTGAACGTGTGGATTTCCAGGCTATCACGCAGAATACGACGGGAACCGTGGAGCGGAAGGTATGCCAATTGCGTACGCTGCAAGCTCCGAAGTCTACGCCGGAAAACAACGTGGACAGAGTATGGTAATTTTTTTGTAGAATATAAACGTTTACGGACTATAAACCAGAGAACCGGATACATTTATGAAACTTCGATTTTTATATTTACTGTTGGGGTGGGCTGCCATAGCTATGTCTTGTTCGGACGACAACGATGGCGGCACGTCGGGAAATACGGGCATTACCGTGTCTACCCCGGAAAGCGATTTGGTGCTGGAGGCGGATAAAAATTCGCAAATCTCTGTGGAGTTTTACAGCGAAGGGAACTGGATTGCCAAGGTGGATGCCGATTGGCTGACCGTTTCGCCCATGACGGGGAAAGGCGGTGAAAACTCCGTCGTTTCTGTCATTGCCAAAGAGAAAAACCTGACGGGCGACGAGCGTTTGGCCACATTGACGTTGACTGGCAGCGGAGACCCGTTGGCACTTGCTATTAAGCAGAAGGCTACTGATGTGCTGGAGGTTGAGGAAACGTTGTATAAGGTGCCTGCCGCAGGCGGTGAAGTGACGATTAAGTTCAGCACCAGTTTCGTGGACAAAGAAGCTCACTTGTGGACTTACACCAGCAATGTTTCCGATTGGATAGAACCAGTGAAAGATGCTGACATGAATACGAAGGCGTTGATTCATGACTCGTTTGTCATCAACGTGCTCCCCAACGATACCCGCGAAGAGCGCACGGCCCAATTCCAGATATACATTGCCGACCAGGAAGAATCGGACGTGGACGCCGTAGACATGGCTTCGCCTTACATCACCATCCAGCAGGCCGGACAAGAAGTAGGCACGTCTACCGATTTGACCACCCATGATAAGGAGGTGACACTGCTGCAAGCTCACCAGACGGGGGCAGGCGTACCCATTGTCCTGATGGGGGACGGGTTCATCGATACGGAAGTTGCCAGCGGCTTCTACGAGGAGGTGATGAAGCAAGCCATGGAGAATCTTTTTACGGAAGAGCCTCTGACGGGATTGCGCGAGTATTTCGACGTCTGGATGGTGAAAGCCGTTTCGTTGAACAATGCTTTCAACGATGATTATGTCACCAAGTTCGGCTGCACGTATGACAGTTCGGTAAGTACTGAGATTACGGGCGACAACGGATTGGTGGAAGAATATGCCAAGGCTGTGCCTGAATTGGCCAATGATGCCGCATTGTTCGATGAAGCCCTCTTGATTGTGATTCTGAATGCCGAGTCCTATGCCGGCACAACGAATGTCGGGCTTACGTCGGCAGCCGGCCCGGTTCTATTTCCGAGCGTGCCATAGCCTATTGCCCCACCGTGGATGGTGTGGAAGCCGAGAGGTTCCGCCAGGTGCTGGTGCATGAAGCCATGGGGCACGGGTTGGCCAAGCTGATAGACGAGTATTCGTATGAGCAGAATGGCGAAATTCCGGCTTATCTGGTAGACCAGTATCGCGAGAGACAAGCTATCGGTTGGTTTGTGAATGCCGATTTCACAGACGACCGTGAACAGGTGTTGTGGAGCCGCTTCCTGGCCGACCCGCGTTATCAAGGGATGGATGCCAACGGGCAAACGTTGTCGTTGTACCAAGGCGCCTGCTCGTATTGGACGGGGGCTTGGCGTTCGACAGACGACAGCATGATGCGCCATAACCAGAATGGTTTCAATGCGCCTTCGCGCGAGGCTATCTACAAGCGTGTGATGAGCACGGCCTACGGAAGCGGGTGGACTTATGACTACGATGAGTTTACGGCTTTCGACCAAGCTCACTTGCCGCAGCCGTCAACTGCCACTACCAAGGCTGCCGCACGGGCGGAGTGGAAGCCGTTGCCTGCGCCGCGCATTGTGGACAACTCCTTGCGTTTGTCCCGTAGATAGGCAGTATGCAATTCAAATTACTAATAACTTTTTAACTGATTAAACAATGAACAAATTTGTATTCTTGGCCGCAATGGCTATTTCTGCCACGATGTTCGTGGCTTGTGATGACGATGATGAACAGGCAGTTCCGCCTACGCTGAGCATTAACTTGGAAGAAGGCGTGCTCAACGTAGGGGCTGACGGAGGAGTTTCTACGGTTCCTTGCACCGTCGGAAATCCGGTTGCAGAAGGTGTGCTTTCGGCAACGACAGAGGCTGACTGGATTACCCTTACCTGCAATGGAAACACGGAAATCTCTGTTGATGTCACTGCCAACCCGTCGCCTGAAGCCCGCGAGGCTGTCGTGGCTGTCAGCTACACCTATGGGGAAGCCAAGGTAGATGCCGAATTTACCGTGGCGCAAGAAGGTGCTGAGATAACGGCAGACTATGTATTTACCAATCCTTATGTGGCCGGTAAGGTTGCCAGCATGATGGGAATGTCTTACTTTGCACTCTATGTATCAGAAAAAGAGATTCCGATGACTTTAGCCTGCCTACCAGTCCGGATTATGTCTATTACTCCATTGGCATATTTGATATGGAAGATGGAAAACCCAAAGCTGGTACATATAGCTTGGGGATGGGTTCTGGTTGTTTCAATGCTGCTTCTTACGGTACGGAGGAAGCTCCTTATTACAATGCAATGACCGAAGGCACTCTTACCATCAGCTACGAAGGAGAGCAGATGACACTGACGGCTACCATGACCGATGGCTACGAAAAGGCCCATTACATCAGTTATACGGGTACACCGAGATTTGAATAATCCTGTCGGCAGATAACAGGCCGCTTTCGTAAAGCGTGGATTGCGCTGATTCCCATGGATAAGGTGGGATGACAGGCGTAATCCACGTTTTTGTTTTTTCTCTGTCGTTGCTCGTCTCCTTTCGGATTGTAATAGAAGGGTGTATCTTGCGGGCAAAATATTTCCTGCTTAAGGCTTTTCTGTTGAGTGCGGACGGTGCGTGCCCCGAGTGCGGACGGTGTAAGTCCCGAGTGCGGACGGGACAATTCGGCTCCGCACTGCTGTTGGATAAGCTTGGAATGCCCGGAAACAGAGGGGGCGTACCCGAACTTCTTCGGATACGCCCCTTGTCTTTTTACAATAATATAATAGCCTGTCTCGCCGATGGCTTAGATAAGGAAGCCCAGCAGGATACCGGCAGCGATGGCCGAACCGATGACGCCGGCCACGTTCGGACCCATGGCGTGCATCAGCAGGTAGTTGGTCGGGTCGTATTCCAAGCCGACAATCTGCGAGATGCGGGCCGAGTCGGGCACAGCCGATACGCCGGCATTGCCGATGAGCGGATTGATTTTGTTGTCTTTCTTCAGGAAGAGATTGAATATCTTCACGAACAACACGCCCGAAGCCGTGGCAATGAAGAACGAGATGGCACCGAGAACGAAAATCCAGATGGAGTCCGTGGTCAGGAACTCCGAAGCCTGGGTGGAGGCACCCACCGTCAGGCCCAGCAGGATGGTGATGGTGTCAATCAGCGGGCCGCTGGCCGTATTGGCAAGACGACGGGTCACGCCACTCTCCTTCAACAGGTTGCCGAAGAACAACATACCCAGCAACGGCAGGCCGGAGGGCACGAGGAAGCACGTCAGCAACAGGCCTACGATGGGGAAGATGACCTTTTCCGTGTGCGACACCACGCGGGGCGGCTTCATACGGATGAGGCGTTCTTTCTTCGTGGTGAGCAGGCGCATCACGGGCGGCTGGATGACCGGTACCAAGGCCATGTACGAATAGGCCGACACGGCAATGGCGCCCATCAGGTTCGGAGCCAGTTTGGACGAAAGGAAGATGGCTGTGGGGCCGTCTGCACCGCCGATGATGCCGATGGCACCGGCCTGCATGGGGTCGAAACCGATGGCCAGGGCAATCATGTAGGCACCGAAGATGCCGAACTGGGCAGCTGCGCCGATAAGCATCAGCTTAGGATTGGATATCAGTGCCGAGAAGTCCGTCATCGCCCCGATTCCCAGGAAGATGAGCGGCGGGTACCAGCCGGACGTGACGCCTTGATACAGGATGTTGAGCACAGACCCTTGCTCGTAGATGCCGACCTGTAGGCCAGCCTCCATGTTGAAGGGAATATTGCCGACCAATATGCCGAAGCCGATGGGGATGAGCAGCATGGGTTCAAACTCCTTGGCTATGGCCAAGTAGATGAAGAACAGGCCCACCAGCAGCATGATGACATGGCCTACGGTGGCATTGGCAAAGCCCGTGTAGGTCCAGAAGTCGGCCAGGTTTTGGCTTAAGAAACTGATAAATTCTCCCATATTATTCAATGATTACGAGGTCAGTACCTTCAAGCACGGAGTCTCCCTGCTTGACATTGATGGCGGTAATCTTGCCGTCCTTGTCGGCGTTGATGCTGTTTTCCATCTTCATGGCTTCCAGGATGACGACGGTCTGTCCTTTCTTCACCGTGTCGCCCACGTTCACCTTGATTTCCAGGATAACGCCCGGCAGCGGCGACTTGACGCCCGACTTGCTGGGGGCGGCGGCCGGTTTGGTCACCTGGGTAGTCTGGGCGGCCGGGGTGGTGGCTGCCTGGCGCACTACCGGCTTCACCACTACGGGTTTCGGTTTCGGGGCTTTCTCCATTTCCACTTTGTAGTGGGTGCCGTTCACTTCTACGTCGGCGATGTTGTCCTCAATGTTTCCGACGGTTACCTTGTAGAGGTTGCCGTTGATTTTGTATTTATATTCTTTCATTTTCTTTCTATTATTAATAATAAGTGGTTTGTATTTCCTTGTCAACTCGTTCCTCGTCCCTACTTCTTATGCGGCATCTCGCGTAGGGTGTAGATTTTCGAACTCCACGGCGAGTAGCTCCTCTTGACGCGGGTGATGGTGAGTACCGTTTCTTCCACATCATGCACGTCGCTCTGCATCTCGTGCAAAGCCATCGAAATGGCGGCATAGACCTCGCCCGGGGCGTGGCCCAGCATTTTCTCCTTGGCTTCTTCGCGGTCGGTGATGCCTTTGGCCTTCATGGCGCGGGTCGTGCGCAGGCGCACGGATGCCTTGCCGATGAACTTGAACGAGATGTAGAGTAGGATAAGGCCGATGAACACCACCAGCATGGCCGTGACGGACATGCCGATGCCGATGCTGTCATGCAGTTCGAATTTTTCCATCTTCACGTTCTTGTCCAGCGTCTTGTTGTTGGTGCTGGGCGTTACGTATTTTTCCGGTGATTCATCTTTCACTTCCCATTCGGCAGCCGCATCGTCCACGCGGGCATACGACTGGTCGGCAGCCAGCAGTCCGGCCGGGATGGTAACCTGGTCCAGCAGTTTGCGTCCTGAGTCATAGAGGCCTATCCAGTTTTCCTTGTCCGCTTCCAGCAGGAAGTTGGTGTGGAACGTGCCCCGGTTGGGCTTATCGTCGGCCCAGAACAAGGCGTGTTGGCGCGGGGGAATCTGCGTCTGCACGTCGCCTTTGGGGATGAAATATACGGCTGTGTCGCCTGCCTGGCTACTGTGTTTCAGGTAGCAGCCTGCCAGATTGGCCGAGCCGTATGATTTGTTGAATATTTCAATCCATGCGCTGTGCACGCCGTAGTCGTCTTGGAAGTTGGACTTGTTGTCTACCAGCACTTCGTTCAGCAGCAGTTTGCTCTCCGCGTCTTGGGTGCAGGAGGAACTGATGCCCAGTGTCAGCAGCAGTGAAAAGAATATTCCTATATTAATTTTTCTCATTGTGATTCGTCGTTTTTTTAGTTGATTACAGAGGAATATTGCCATGCTTCTTGGCCGGGTTCGTCAGTTTCTTGGTCTGCAATTGTTGCAGGGCGCGGATGATGCGGAAGCGCGTGTTGCGCGGTTCAATCACGTCGTCGATGTAGCCATACTTGGCCGCATTGTACGGGTTGGCGAACAGCTTGGTGTATTCGGCTTCCTTCTCTGCCAGGAACTGGGCGGGATTCTCGTGTTCCTTGGCTTCGCGGGCGTAGAGCACCTCCACAGCGCCGGCACCGCCCATCACGGCAATCTCGGCCGTAGGCCATGCGTAGTTCATGTCGCCGCGCAGTTGCTTACAGCTCATCACGATGTGCGAGCCGCCGTAGGACTTGCGGAGCGTCACCGTCACTTTGGGAACCGTTGCCTCGCCGTAAGCATACAACAACTTCGCACCGTGCAGGATAACGCCGTTGTATTCCTGTCCCGTGCCGGGGAGGAAGCCCGGCACGTCTACCAGCGAAACGATGGGGATGTTGAAAGCGTCGCAGAAGCGGACAAACCTTGCCCCCTTGCGCGAAGCGTTGCTGTCCAATACGCCGGCCAGATATTTGGGCTGGTTGGCCACGATGCCCACGCTTTGTCCGTTGAAGCGGGCGAAGCCGATGATGATATTCTTGGCATAGTCTTTCTGCACTTCCAGGAACTCGCCGTTGTCGATGATGGCGCCGATGATTTCATACATGTCATACGGCTTGTTGGGATTGTCGGGGATGATTTCGTTCAGCGAGTCTTCCAGACGGTCGATGGGGTCTGTGCAGTCGATGTAGGGAGGTTCTTCGAGGTTATTTTGGGGAATGTAGCTCAGGAGCTTGCGGATGAGTTGGAGACCTTCTTCTTCGGTGGCAGCCGTGAAGTGGGTTACGCCTGATTTGCTGGAGTGCACGCTGGCTCCTCCGAGGTTCTCTTGCGTCACATCTTCGCCGGTCACGGTCTTCACCACCTTCGGACCGGTCAGGAACATGTAGGAAGTGCCTTCCATCATCAGCGTAAAGTCCGTCAGGGCCGGGGAATATACGGCGCCGCCCGCGCAGGGGCCGAAGATGCCGGAAATCTGCGGGATGACGCCCGAAGCCAGGATGTTGCGCTGGAAGATTTCCGCATAGCCGGCCAGGGCGTTGATGCCTTCCTGGATGCGGGCGCCGCCCGAGTCGTTCAGGCCGATGACCGGGGCGCCCATCTTCATGGCCTTGTCCATGATGTGGCAGATTTTCAGTGACATGGTTTCGGACAGGGAGCCTGCCGATACCGTGAAGTCTTGTGCGAAGATGTAGACCAGTCGGCCGTCGATGGTGCCACAGCCCGTTACCACGCCGTCGCCGGGATAATGCTTCTTATCCATGCCGAAGTTGGTGCAGCGGTGTTCCACGAACATGTCCATTTCTTCGAAACTGCCTTCGTCCAGCAGCATGGCTATGCGTTCGCGGGCCGTGTATTTCCCTTTATCGTGTTGTTTGGCAATTGCTTTTTCGCCACCGCCCAAGCGTGCTGCCGCGCGGCGGTCAATGAGTTCTTTGATTTTTTCCAGTTGGTTACTCATCTTTATTAGTTGTTTTTATTGATTTACATCTGTTGTTGATAGTTTCGCTCTTGGCCGGGGAAGCCGTTCATTCGGGCTTTTCGCAGAGTTCGGTCAGCACGCCCAGTGTCGATTTGGGATGCAGGAAGGCGATGTTCAGCCCTTCGGCGCCTTTGCGCGGGGCTTTGTCGATGAGGCGCATGCCTTTTTCCTCTGCGTATGCCAGGGCATTGGCCACGCCGTCCTCAATGGCGAAAGCCAGGTGGTGCATGCCGCCCTTGCCGCCGTTCTTTTCGATGAACTTGGCGATGGTGCTTTCCGGTGAAGTCGGCTCCAGCAATTCAATTTTCACTTCGCCCACTTTCAGGAAGGCGGTCTTGACCTTTTGGTCTTCTACGGTCTCGATGTTGTAACATTTCAGTCCCAGTACGTTCTCGTAATAGGGGAGGGCTTCTTCGATGCTCGTAACGGCAATGCCCAGGTGTTCGATGTGTGAAATCTTCATAATGGTAATATTAATTTGTTCTTTTTTCCTTGCCTGTCCTTGGGGAAGAGGACAAGGGTGTAAAGTCCTACAAAGAAAGGCATTTCTTGCAAAATACAGAAATAAATCGGCAATTAATTTATTGGGAGGTACTGATAATGGAAAAATGCTTTTTCAGATGTACTTTGGAAATTGTTATTTTGCAAGGCGTTCGGCCGTCGAGAAATGGGTCTTCTATTGATTAACTGATGACTTGCCGGGTGGTTAACTGACGACTTCCTTAATCGTTAACTGACGGGGCGGACAGTGAACAATAGACGGCTTTCCTGCCTGTTTCCTCTCTTCCTTTTGCTTCGTATTCGTTGGCCAGTTCCTGTAAGAATCTTTCGAAAGTTCCCGTTTGCCCAGTCCCTTGCAGGCGCCGGGCGAGACGGCTTTTGTAAGTGCGGTAAGTGCCGTGTGACATTCCGAGAATCTGTTCTATCTCGTCAGCGTTTTTGTGCAGGCGGATGAGAATGCAGAGGATGATGCTGCGGGCGCTTAAGCCTTCCACTCGGTTCAGTTTGAGCCAAAGGAAAAATTCCGGGTCAAGGTGTTGCTGGCATTCCTTGACGAGCGACAAGAGTTCGGCGTTGGATAGTTGGCCGATGGGTTCGTTTGTCAGGAGCTTACGGTAGAACCTCGTTTCGCTATTAGGTTCAGCTTGCCGGATAAGCAGTCTTATCTCCTGTTCGCATTTCTGCTTGGAGCATTTCCTTCGGGTCGTTTCTTCTTCTTCCTTGTGTGCCTCGTTTTTCGGCAAGGCGTTGCAGAGCCGACCTCTTTCCCGTAATATCTGTACGACTGCTTTCAGTCTTTCTGAGATTGCTTTCATTTTGTTTTTCATCGTTTGATCCTTTTATTGGCTGTTTGAGTACAAAAGTAGGCCGTGTTTCGTTTTGTTTATGAGCAAATCCTGGTCAAAAAGTGGTAAATCCTGTTCAAAATGCATGTTTGTCAGCATCGCCCGTCCAGTGCATACAGAAAGGGGGTGTTACATTTTAGGGGTGTTTCTCTGTTCTTGTGAAAGTTAAAGGGTTGATAGATAGTTATTTGCCTTTTGAGTGATGTAACACCCTCTTGAATTGTGTTTTTTGTTCTCCTAATTTTGCAAAGAAATCAAGTGTTTATTCGAATGAAGAAATCAACTTTTAAATTTAGTACCTGTAAAGACGGTATGAAGCTCATGCTTTGCCTGGCGTTATGCTTGGGCGGCCTGCTCCTCTTTTCTTGTTCAGGTGGACGGGAAAAGACAATGATTGTCTCGCCTTTGGAAGAAGCCCTGCGGAAAGCCGGCGACAACCGCGTGGAGTTAGAGAAGGCATTGCTTCGTTATCGTACAAACCCGGCGGACAGCCTGAAGTATCAAGCCGCCTGTTTCCTGATAGAGAACATGCCCGGCTACATTTATTATAAAGGCAAGTTGCTGGAACGCCACCAGACTTACTACCGGATGCTGGCAGAGAACCGGAACAAGGAAATCACGCCGAAGATGTTGGCCGATTCCGTGCGGCACAGGTATGGGAGATTCAGCCTCGACTCTTTGGAACGCTATGAAGACATCCGGACGGTCGATTCCGCCTATCTCTGCGACAACATCGACCAAGCCTTCCGGGTGTGGCGCGGACAGCCGTGGGGCAAGCATGTGTCCTTTGCCGATTTTTGCGAATACATCTTGCCCTATCGGATAGGCGATGAAACGCTTGGCCGTTGGCGGGAAGATTTCTACCGCATGTACAACCCTCTGCTCGACTCGCTTCGTGCTTCTGCTACGTTAGACAAGGAAGACCCGGTAGTAGCCGCCCGCGTGTTGCTTGATTCTCTTCGCGGCGGAAGAGTCGTCTTCACTACCGCAAGTCCGGGCGACTTGCCCCATGTAGGCCCTGTCCTTTCCCAACTGAAGGCAGGGAGTTGCCGCGAGTTTACCGACTTCACGGTCTATGTCTGCCGAGCCTTGGGCATTCCCTGCGCGGTGGACTTCATGCCCCTTCGCGGCGACGAGAACGACAGCCACCAATGGATATCCGTAGCCGACAAGTATGGCACGCTCTATTACGAAGAGTTCCCCGACCCCCTGAAAGAAGTGCGGAAGGACAAGATGTGCGCCATGCCCAAGATAAAGGTCTACCGCCAGACGTTCAGCCTGAACCGGACAATGGAGGAAGCGATGCAGCACCTGGATACAGCCGTTGTTCCCTTCTTCCGGCATCCCCGCTTTACGGATGTCACCTTTCCCTATACCGAGGCGTTCAGCAAGAAGTTGGAGATTCCTTCGTTTGCCCTCTATCCCGGCACGCCCCGTTCCCGCATCGCTTATCTCTGTGCCAGTCGCCGGATGGACTGGGAACCGGTGGCATGGGCGGATTTCTCCGACGAATCTCTTGTGTTCACCGACATACAGAAAGGCTCTGTCATGCGCGTAGCCACCTACGAACAGGGCAAGCTCCGCTATTGGACAGACCCCTTCGAAGTCAGTATGTCCGGCAAGTTCCGTTTCTTCACCCCTTCGGACAGCGTGCGCGATGTGACCCTCTTTGCCAAGTACACCTTGCGGGGCGAAAGCATGTTCCAGGAACGCATGATAGGAGGACGGTTCGAAGGGAGCGACCGCCCTGATTTCGTCCCTGCCGAAACGTTGCATGTCATCGACGCCCAACCTATGCGCTTGCAGACAGTGGTACACCTGCATCCGTCTCGCGCCTACCGCTATGTCCGCTATATTGGCCCGGACGGCTCGCACTGCAACATTGCGGAGACTGCTTTCTATGCTCCCTCGGACACTGCCGCACTGAAAGGCCGGGTCATCGGCACCCCCGGTTGCTACCAGAAAGACGGCTCGCACGAATATACCAATGTGTTCGACGGAAATTTTGAGACTTCCTTTGACTACATAGAACCTTCCGGCGGATGGAGCGGACTTGACTTAGGCACGCCCCGGCAGATCAGCAAGATTGTCTACACGCCCCGCAGTTATGACAACTATGTGCGTCCGGGCGACCGCTATGAGTTGTTTTATTGCGCGGGGAGGAAATGGATATCCCTGGGGAAGCAAAAAGCAGGAGCGGACTCTTTGGCCTATAAGGAGGTGCCGGACAATGTCTTGCTGCTGTTGAGGAATTATTCCCGGGGCACCCAGGAGAGGATTTTCACGTATGAGGAGGGGAAACAGGTTTGGAAATAATGGAGATTTATGAAAAAGATTTTATTTATATATATGATAACATTGTGTTGCTTATCGTTGAGCGCACAAGAAACAACAACATTATACCGTTATGGTAAACCGTTAGAAACTTGTGAAACGAATTTCAAGAACTTGTTCGCTAATTTTCATAAGTATGTGAAAGCAGAAAGCATAGATCTTTTGTCTTATGAATATGTCGGAACGGTAGAGAACGCCGAGTTAGCCCATAAGCTGGTAAAAAAGAACCTTGACCATAGTCCTTCATGGATTGTTTCGAGTGGCGAACTGATTGCGAAGCAGGATTCAAATGTAATGGAGCGGCATTCTAAATTGGAGATACAGTTACTTGCGGAAGAAACTATCAGCAAAAAAGAAAAGAAAGAAATGGCAAAGACCATCGCAAACGAGTATATCCGTCCGGGCGACCGAATTTATTTGCTTCGTTTTGTCTGTGATGGGAAGACGTTCGAACAGTATGTATTTATCCATCCAGACACGAAAGAAGTGGTAACCCAAGGTAATGTGTTTGGTTTTGATATAAAAGTGTCGCATATTGAATATTGTAATAGAATCAGAAATTGAAACTTAGACCGTCAAAACCAAAGCGTACAGTTACGCCTTTTATGTATATGTGTCCGCCCGCCTCTGCCCAACAGGGCTTCTATCAAGTGCATAGACATCGCAAAAATAGATATTTTTCTGCAAATGCCGTTATAATACGGACTGATTACCATAAAATTAATATTTATTTACGGGAATAACTGCTAATCGAGCTTTAGCTCTTATTCTGAGGAGAAAGCGGTTTTTGCTTATATTTCCCTTCTTTCCTACCCGGTTCCTCTCAAGGTCGTACCTGCGTCGTACCTCGTTCTTGTGCATAGGCAAGAGCGAGGTAGGGCGCAGGCAAGGCCAAATCCGGAAGATGTGTGGTCCCGTATGCTTCATTGCCGGGTCACGGCTTGCGCGTCTCGATGAGGCAGTCGGCGGGGGCGTGGATGTTGGCGTCGAGGGTGACGGAGCCGATGCTGTCGGCCACGATGTGCCCGGACGTGGGGTTCTTGATGTGGGTGATGGCGCCACGGATGTCGGCCTGGAGGGTGGAGTATTCGAAGGCGCGGTCGCACGCGGGGTCGAAGGTGCAGTTCTCCAGCACGAGGCCGTGGGCGTAGCACAGGGGCTGTTCGCCGGAGATGTGGCAGTTGACGAGGCGGAGGTTTTTCGAGTGCCAGCCGAGGTATTCGCCGTCCAGCACGGAGTCGTAGATGGTGACGTCCTCCGCTTCCCAGAAGGAGTCTTTGGTCGTTATTCTGGCATGGTGTATCTCGACGTCCTTCACGTACTGGAAGACGTATTTGCTGTCGCTCTCCAGGCCGTCGACGTAGATGTGGCTGCTGAACATGAAGGGGTAGGTGCCGCCGTGCAGGGTGAGGTTCTTGGCGCGGATGCGCCTGCAGCGCCAGAAGGTTTCGTCGGCGTCGTTCATGCAGACGTTTTCGATGTCGATGCCGTCCATCTCGCGGAACATCTTGGGGGCGTCGACGACGGTGTCGCGCATGACGAGGTGGTCGGAATACCACAGGGCCGAGCGCCCGCCCACGGCGAAGTGGCAGTGGTCGATGGTGAACCCGTGCACGTGCCAGAAGGGGTAGTTGCCCTCGAAGCGGCAGTGGGTGGCTACGATGTTGCTGCATTCTTTGATGGCCGATTCGCCGGCCAGGATGGTCACGTTGTCCAGGTGCAGGTCGTGCGAGGCGAACAGGGGGCGTTCGCCGCCGAATTGTTGGTCTTTTATCAGTTGCATGTCTATCAGGTTTAATGTCGTTTTTTACTTTGCAAAGATACGACATTTGTCCCATTCCGCATGTAGACGGATTACGGTTGCTTCGACCCCGATTACGGGATGGCCGCCTTCTCTTCCGGGGCGGGGCGGATGCCCCTCCTTTGCGGGGGATATACCCTTGCCGGGCAAAGGATATACCTTTGGTGACCAAAGGATATACCTTTGGTGGCCTAAGGATATACCTTTGGTAGGCTAAGGATATACCTTTGGTCGGGACGGGATATTTGTGTAACTTTGCGCCCGAAAGTCTTAGAAAGGAAAGGTTATGTCAGAATTAGCTCCTCTTATCTCCGACCTCGCGCTCATCCTGGCCTGCGCGGGGGTGATGACCCTGGTGTTCAAGAAGCTGAAGCAGCCGCTGGTGCTGGGTTACGTCGTGGCCGGGTTCCTGGCCAGTCCGCACATGCCGTTCACTCCCTCGGTGATGGAGCAGGCCAGCGTGAAGGTGTGGGCCGACATCGGCGTCATCTTCCTGCTCTTCGCCCTGGGGCTGGAGTTCAGCTTCAAGAAGATTGTGAAGGTGGGCGGCCCGGCGGTGATTGCGGCGTGCACCATCATCTTCTGCATGATCATGCTGGGCGTGGGCGTGGGCTCCGCCTTCGGGTGGGGGCAGATGGACAGCCTCTTCCTGGGCGGGATGATAGCCATGTCGTCGACGACCATCATCTATAAGGCCTTCGACGACCTGGGGCTGCGCAAGAAGCAGTTTGCCGGGCTGGTGCTCAGCATCTTGATTCTCGAGGATATCCTGGCCATCGTCCTGATGGTGATGCTCTCCACGGTGGCCGTGCGCCACAACTTCGAGGGCGCGCAGATGCTGGAGAGCGTGGCCAAGCTGCTGTTCTTCCTCATCCTGTGGTTCGTGGTGGGCATCTATCTCATCCCCCTGCTGCTGAAGAAGTGCCGGCGGCTGATGAGCGACGAGACGCTGCTCATCGTGGCCCTGGCCCTGTGTTTCGGCATGGTGGTGCTGGCTGCGGAGACGGGATTCTCGGCCGCTTTCGGCGCCTTCATCATGGGTTCCATCCTGGCCGAGACGGTGGAGGCCGAGCGCATCGGGCAGCTGGTCGCCCCGGTCAAGGACCTGTTTGGCGCCATCTTCTTCGTGTCGGTGGGCATGATGGTCGACCCGGCCATGATTGTGGAATATGCCGTGCCCATCCTCGTCGTCACGCTGGCGGTCATCGCCGGGCAGGCCGTGTTCGGCACCCTGGGCGTGCTCCTGGCCGGCCAGCCGCTGAAGATGGCCATGCAGTGCGGCTTCAGCCTGACGCAGATAGGCGAGTTTGCCTTCATCATCGCCTCGCTGGGCGTCTCCCTGCATGTGACGGGCGAGTTCCTCTATCCGATTGTGGTGGCCGTCTCCGTCATCACCACCTTCCTCACCCCTTACATGATCCGCCTGGCCGAACCGGCCTCTACCTATGTCGACAACCACCTGCCCGGGCGTTGGAAGCGCTTCTTGTCCCGCTACGCCTCCGGCTCGCGCACGGTGAACCATGACAGTCTGTGGAAGAAACTCATCATGGCCATGCTGCGCATGACGGTCGTCTATTCCATCGTGTGCGTGGCGGTGGTGGCCCTGGCGTTCCGCTTCCTGGTGCCCCTGTGCCGCGAGAGCCTGCCGGGCGTCTGGGGCTCGCTGGTGGCCGCCGTGCTCACTATCCTGTGCCTGTCACCCTTCTTGCGTGCCATCATGATTAAGAAGAACCATTCCGTGGAGTTCGTCACCTTGTGGAAGGAAGACCGGGGGAACCGCGCGCCGCTGGTGGCAACCATCGTGCTGCGCGTACTGCTGGCCGTAGGCTTCCTGATGTTCGTCATCACGGGCCTTTTCCAGGTCTCTGTCGGGCTGGTGCTGGGCATCGCCTTCCTGCTCGTGGTGCTGATGGTACTCTCCCGCCAGTTGAAGCGGCAGTCCATCCTGATAGAACGTCGCTTCTTCCAGAACCTGCGCTCCCGCGACATCCAGGCGGAATACCTGGGCGAGAAGAAACCCCAGTATGCCGGCCGCCTGTTGTCGAAAGACCTGCACCTGGCCGATTACACCATCCCGGGCGAATCCCTGTGGGCCGGCAAGACGCTGGCCGAACTGAACCTGGGCAAGCAGTACGGTGTCCATGTCGTGTCCATCCTGCGGGGCAAGAAGCGCATCAACATCCCGGGCGCTTCCGTCCGCATCTTCCCCGACGACAAGATACAGGTGATTGCCACGGACACGGAACTGGCCGGGTTTGGCGAGGCCATGGAGCAGGCCAGCGTGTTGGACTCTGACGTCATCGAAAAGAGCGAAACCATCCTGAGGCAGTTCCGCATCGACGAAGATTCGCCTTTCCTGGGAAAGACCGTCAAGGAAGCCGGCATCCGCGACAAGTATCATTGCCTCGTGGTCGGCGTGGAGCGTGAAGAGAATGTGCTGCGTGCCACCGACCCGAAGGAGCCGTTCCTGGTGGGCGACATCGTATGGATAGTGGGTGAGAGCAAGGATGTGTACCGCCTGGCCGGGCAGTCGGAGGAAGAAGAGGACTGACGGGGAGACGGCTTTAAATCTTCCCCAGAATCTTATCCATGACCCAGTTTGTCAGGGTGGCGCTCTCGCCGTTGCAGGTGCAGGTCGATTTCCCTAACAAGTGGTCTACGACGGCCTGGATGAGGGGCTGTTGCACGTAGGTAGGATTCTCCACGCAGATTTCCTCCCGGCCCTTTTCCGTGTGCAGGGCAATGGGTTCATACGTGAACACCGAGAAGCAGAGCATCCCCTTGTCGCCGATGACCTCTATGCGGTCTTCCCGTGCCGAGTCGTGGGCGACGAAACACCACGAGCCACTGCCGACAAGCCCGTTCTCGAACTGGAAGCAGGCGCTGAGCGTGTCTTCGGCCGCATACAGCCTTCCCCGGTTGCTTTTATAGCCGCTTGCTTCGAGGATGCAGCCGAATATTTCTTGCAGTAAATCTAATTGGTGGGGGGCCAAGTCATAAAAATAGCCTCCGCCGGCAATGTCCGGTTGTACGCGCCATGGCAGGTTCTCGCGGTTATAGTCCAGGTTGCGCGGGGGTTGGGCAAAACGTATCTGGATGTTGATGACGTTGCCTATGGCTCCTTCCTCTATCAACGTCTTTACTTTCTGGAAGTAAGGCAGGTAACGCCGGTAGTATGCGACGAAGCAGGGCACTCCGGTTTCGTGGGATATGCGGTTGATGCGGCAGCATTCTTCGTAAGTCACGGCCATGGGTTTCTCCACGTAGACGGGCTTGCCCGCTTTCATGGACATGATGGCGTAGGTGGCGTGCGAAGAGGGAGGGGTAGCAATGTAGACGGCATTGACCTCCGGGTCGTCAATGAGTTCCTGCGCGTCGTCATACCAGTGGGGGATGCCCCGTTCTTGTGCATATTTCTTTGCCTTTTCGCCGTTCCGGCTCATGACGGCCACCACTTCCGAGTTCTCTATCTTCTGGAAAGCCGGGCCGCTTTTGTATTTGGTTACTTCACCACAACCGATGAAGCCCCATCGGATGATTTTCTCACTCATGTCGCTTATTATTCTTCATCGTTATCTTCAAAATCAAAATCGAAGTCGAAGTCGAAGTCGTCCATATATTCCGGTGTGGTGAACTCTTCCAGTTCGCGCCGGTCTTTTTTCGTGGGTCTTCCTGTGCCTTTGGCCCGGTTTACAAATCCGCTGACGCGGCTCATTTCTAATAATTCATATTGGTCCGGTGTCGTGACGTTTTCCATTATTTCCGGCAACAATTTGGCTCCCACGCGTTTCTCTATGGGCTGTATGACTTTGAAAGAATATGTGATGGGCGGTTTGCGGACTTGTATGATGTCTCCTGCTTTGACTGTGCGGGCAGCTTTGGCTTGTGCCCCGTTGAGGTTGACACGCCCTTTCTTGCAGGCCTCGGCCGCAATGCTGCGTGTCTTGAAGATACGTGCCGCCCACATCCATTTGTCTATCCTTGCTTCACTCATTGGTCGAGGGGTTATTTCTTGTGGTTGAATTGGTTCATTGTGATGTCTAATCCTGCCAGGCAGAAACTTTTGATGATTTCACCAGCCTGTTCCAGTCTTTCCGGGATTAGTTTGTATTCTTCTTCGGGGAAGGAACTCAGCACATAGTCTATTTGTCCTCCCCGTGGAAAATCGTTCCCGATGCCGAAGCGAAGGCGGGCGTATGCTTGTGTTCCCAGTGTGGCGGCTATGTGTTTCAGGCCGTTGTGCCCTCCGTCACTTCCTTTCCCTTTCAGGCGCAATGTGCCGAAGGGAAGCGACAGGTCGTCTACCACCACCAGCAGATTTTCCAAGGGGATGTTCTCTTTTTGCATCCAGTAGCGTACGGCGTTCCCACTCAGGTTCATGTAGGTCGACGGTTTCAGTAGTATCACTTGGCGGCCTTTCAGGGAAAACCGGGCCGTAAATCCATATCGGCCGTCGGTGAAGCCGATGCCTGCATTCTTAGCTAAAGCGTCTACGGTCATGAATCCGATGTTGTGGCGGGTTTCGTGATACTCAGGGCCGATGTTGCCTAATCCTGTAATCAAATATTTCATAGATGAGGTGTTTGTTAAAAAATACGCGGATTACCGCATCTCTGCACTAATCCGCGTAATAGATTATTCTTATAAGTTATATCCGTAGATATTAGCTGTTGGCTGCGGCTGCGGCAGCACCTCTGGCGGCGCGAGTCAGTTTAACGGCGCATACCACTGCTTCTTTGGCGTTCATCAGTTCCAAGCCTTCGTAATGCAGTTCGCCAACTTTCACGGTCTTACCCAAGCCCAGGTGGGATACGTTGACTACCAGTCTTTCGGGAATAACGTTGTACAGAGCTTTCACTTTCAGTTTGCGCATCTGCAAGGCCAGTTTACCACCGGCTTTCACGCCTTCTGCCAAGCCTTCCATTTGGACGGGCACTTCCATGACGATGGGTTTGCTTTCGTCAATCTCGTAGAAGTCCACATGCAGGATGTTGTCTTTTACGGGATGGAACTGGATGTCTTTCATGATGGCATTGTATTTCTTGCCATCGATAATCAGGTCAACCACATAAATGTGCGGCGTGTAGACCAGGTTGCGCAGGCCTTCGGCAGGTACAGTGAAGTGGATGTTTTCGCTTCCGCCGTATAATACGCAGGGCACTCCGCCGTTTCTGCGGATGGCTTTCAATGCTTTTGCTTGTTCCGAAGAACGTTCTGCAATGGTTCTTGCAGTTCCTTTTACTTCAATTGATTTCATTGTTGATTTTTTTTGTGTTACTCTAAAATTAAGTAGTTCTTTTGCTTAATTCACCATCACACGATACAACCCTGAGGTTGCCTGATGTTTCAAAAAGCGGTGCAAAAGTACGACATCTTTTTGAATCGGCCAAACCTTCCCGGTTAAAAATCGAGGTCTATGTTGATGGTTTGGTTCAGCAAGGGGGTGCCTTCGGCTTCTGTTTTTATTTCTTCCTGGGTATGGCTTTCGCTCTCTTGGGATGTGGCGTTGCCTTCTCCTTGGCGTTCGCGAATAAAGCGTACGCTTTCTTGCAGGCCGTTCATGAATTTGTCGAAATCTTCTTGATATAGGAATATCTTGTGCTTCTCGAAGTTTACCTGCGGGTTCTCACCTTCACCTGTCACGATTTTTTTGCTTTCGGTGATGGCGATGAACATTTCGTCTTTCCGGTTCTTTTTTACGTCGAGGTAGTAAATGCGTTTGCCGGCTTTTACGGCTTGGGAGAATACGATATCTTTGTCGGTTGCCTCGTTACTGCTTTTCTTTTTCAAATCTTCCATTTCTTATTCTGAATTAAAAACTGGCTTCAAAATTGATGATTTTTTTTCAACTCTCAAAAGAAAAAGGGGGGATAATATGCGGCGTCCTGAAAAAAATGTGATTTGTTTATGCAGACTCATTAAAAATGTCTACTTTTGCACCCTGTTAGAAAATAGTATTACCCTTTTGAGTTATGATCAACAGAGTTCTTATTCGTCTTAAGATAATACAGATTGTGTATGCGTATTATCAGAATGGTAGCAAAAATTTGGATGCTTCAGAGAAGGAATTGTTTTTCAGTCTGTCCAAAGCATACGACCTTTATAACTATTTGTTACTGTTGATAGTGGCTGTGACCAATTATGCACAGAAGCGTATGGATGCTGCTAAGTCCAAATTGGCTCCGACTCCCGAGGAACTGGCTCCCAATACGAAATTCGTTGAGAATAAGTTTGCTGCCCAATTGGAAGTGAACAAGCTATTGGCGGATTTTGTGGCAAACCAGAAGCGTTCGTGGAGCAATGACGAAGATTTTGTGAAAGGCCTGTATGAGCAAATCTTGGCGTCTGATATTTATAAGGAGTATATGGCGTCACCGGAAAGCTCGTATGAAGATGACCGTGAATTGTGGCGAAAACTCTACAAGACTTTCATCTATAATAATGAGGATTTGGACACACTGTTGGAAGACCAAAGTCTGTATTGGAATGATGACAAGTTTATTGTTGATACATTTGTCTTGAAGACGATTAAGCGGTTTGATGAGAAGAATGGCGCCAACCAGCCGTTACTGCCCGAATTTAAGGATGAGGAAGACCAGGAATTTGCCCGCCGTCTTTTCCGCCGTACCATCCTGAATAGTGATTACTACCGCCATCTTATCAGTGAAAATACCCGTAATTGGGATTTGGAGCGTGTGGCTTTCATGGATGTAGTCATCATGCAGTGCGCGTTGGCCGAGATATTGAGTTTCCCGAATATCCCAGTAAGTGTCTCGCTGAACGAATATGTAGACATTGCCAAGGTGTACAGCACTCCTAAAAGCGGCAGTTTCGTGAACGGGACTCTGGACGGAATAGTTAATCAATTGAAAAAAGACGGCAAGTTGACGAAAAACTGATACTTTTGCCAAGTAAACACTAAAAACCTGAATATTTTATGAATCTTATGACAGCTTTTTTAATGCAGGCAGCTCCCGCCGGGGGTGCTATGGGTGGTAGCATGATGTGGATTTTCCTGATTGCCATGTTCGTCATCATGTATTTCTTTATGATTCGTCCCCAGAACAAGAAACAAAAAGAAATAGCCAACTTCCGTAAATCGCTTCAAGTAAATCAGAAGGTCATCACTGCCGGCGGCATACATGGAGTTATCAAGGAAATCAATGACACGGACGTCATCTTGGAAATTGCCTCTAATGTAAGAATCCGTATAGATAAGAACTCTATCTTTGCAGCGGCTGCCGATGCCAACAGTTCTCAGGCCGCTAAATAAAAATGGGATAAATAGATGTTCGATGTAGGGAACATAAAGCAGACTTATTGGAGATTTAGTAAACAAGTGAAGGACTTCCTGCTGAGCGAAAGAAGCAGGGAGTTCTTCATTTTTTTGTTTTTCTTCCTGGTGGCGGGGGGATTCTGGCTGTTGCAGACGTTGAACAATGACTATGAGGCTGAGTTCTCTGTGCCGGTCAGATTGCGCAAGGTGCCCGATAATGTTGTCTTGACCTCGGAGCCGGTGTCGAAGCTGCGCATCGGTGTGAAGGACAAGGGGACGGTACTGCTCAACTACATGTTGGGGAAGAGTTTTTATCCTGTCACGATTGACTTCACTGAATACCTGAATGAGGAGAACCGGGTGAAGATTCCTGCCTCCCGGTTTGCTGGCGGGGTGGTCAGTCAGATGAAAGCTTCCACGCAGTTGCTATCTATCGTGCCGGACACGTTGGAGTATATTTATTCGATGGGGGCTTCCAAGCGAGTGCCGGTGCGTCTGGGGGGGAGCGTGAAGGCTGGCCGCCAGTATTTCTTCCCGGACACGATTTTCCAGCCCGATTCCGTGATGGTTTATGCCCCCGGGACCATGTTGGATACTATTGATGCTGTTTATACCCAGTATGTCTCTTTGGAGAATGTGACGGACACGGTGCACCGCCAGTTGCCGTTGCAGGCCCAGCGGGGGGTGAAGCTGGTGCCTTCGGCTATCCAGATGACGCTACCGGTGGATATTTATACGGAGAAGACCGTGGAGGTGCCTTTGCAAGGCGTGGGCTTTCCTGCCGGCAAGGCTTTGCGGGCGTTCCCTTCCAAGGTGCAGGTGACCTTCCAGGTGGGCGTAAGCCGTTTCCGCGACGTGACGGCCGATGATTTCCATATCCAGGTCTCCTACGACGAGCTGCAGCGGTTGGGCACGGACAAATACACCGTGAGGTTGCAGGACGCCCCCCGGGGCGTGAGCCATGTGCGCGTCCAGCCGGAGCAAGTGGACTTTTTAATCGAACAATTGTCTGCCAATGGCTATTAAGATAGGTATAACCGGGGGGATAGGCAGCGGCAAGAGTGTCGTCTCCCGTCTGTTGGGGCTGATGGGGATTCCTGTCTATATATCCGACGTCGAGGCGAAGCGCCTGATGCTTGCCGACGAGGGCATCCGGAGGGATTTGACCGCCTTGCTGGGCGGGGAGGTCTACCGGGGAGGGGCATTGAACAAGCCCCTGCTGGCTTCGTATCTTTTCGCAGACCCCGGCCACGCGCAGCAGGTGAATGCCATCGTCCATCCCCGTGTGCGCGATGACTTCCGGGCTTGGGCTGCGGCACACGCCGGGGCCGGGCTGGTGGGGATGGAGTCGGCCATCCTGTATGAAGCGGGTTTCGAGGGCGAGGTGGACGCCGTTGTCATGGTGTCGGCCCCTGCCGAGGTCCGCATCGGGCGGGCTGCCAGGCGCGATGCCGCTTCGCGCAGGCAGGTGGAAGAGCGGGTGCGCAGCCAGATGGATGATGGGGAGAAGTTGCGCCGGGCGGATTACGTGTTGGTTAATGATGGTAAAAGGCCCTTAATTCCGCAGGTTTTGGGGCTGATCTCTTCCTTATCCCAAAATCATTGATTACCTTTGCCGCCCGATAAATCAAGTATTAATCATCATCAAACAGAAGATATTTATGTTGAAGACCATTTTGGCTATCACGGGCAAGCCCGGGCTGTATAAGCTGGTGTCCCGGGGAAAGAACATGCTGATTGTGGAATCGTTGGCTGACAAGAAGCGCTGCCCTGCTTATGGCAAGGATAGGATTGTCTCGTTGGGCGACATCGCCATTTATACGGAGGAGGACGACGTGCCCCTTGGCGAGGTGTTTGCCGCCATGAAGAAGAAGGAGGGCGGCGAGGCCGTAGCGTTGGACGTGAAGAAGGCTTCGACCGGCGAACTGTTCGACTACATGGCGGAGGTGCTGCCCAGTTTCGACCGGGACCGCGTCCATGCCTCGGATGTGAAGAAGCTCATCTCTTGGTACAACCTGTTGGTGGCCAACGGGATGACCGACTTCGAGGAGGAGCCCTCTGCGGAAGAGCCTGCCCAAGAGGCCGGGGAAGAGAAGTAAGGGAGGCGGCGGCGTCTCCCGCGACCCATAGCGGGGAAGGGGCGTGCCGGCACGCCCCTTCCTTTGCGCCGGGAGCGGCAGGCCGGGCATCTTCACGGGAATGTAAGACGGGTGTCACACCTTTGCAACATAAAAGGCGCACCTTTGCAGTGCGAAACTAATCAAGGAGGACACTTATATGGAACTGGACAAGAATGAATATACGGTGGAGGCTGCCAAGGGCGGCGGATTCTTCGCGTACTACAAGGACAACCTACTATGCAGCGCTTACGGCGAGACGCCCGCCGAGGCTTATGAGAACCTGGAACGGGTGTTGGACGACTTCGCCAGCGACATGTACATGGTGGAAGAGTACGTCTGAACGTAGGACGGGAGGTGACAAGCATTATACTTCTTACGATTATTCCATAAATTCTCATTTGGTACCGTGCCCGCGCGATGCAGGTGCGGTATGTTAATCTTCGCATGTCCCCTTGCATAATGGATCATCCATGTAACTATAACTATATATGGCTAAGAACATCAATAAGAAAAAGTCTCCCGGCATGTACGTGGACCGGGACCTGAGCTGGATGTACTTCAACCGGCGCATCCTCCAGGAGGCTACCAGGCCCATCCCCTTGCTGGAGCGGCTCGGGTTCCTGGGCATCTACTCGAACAACCTTGACGAGTTCTTCCGCGTGCGCATGGCCACCCTGAGCCGCATTGCCGAATGCGGAGACAAGAGCCTCCGCAAGGAGAGCGAGCACGCATCCTTGCTTATCAAGCAGATCACGAAGTTGAACAACCGTTATGCCAGGGAGTACGAAGCCGCCATCCGCGACGTCACGGCGGCCTTGCGCGAAGAGGGTATCTACCTGCTGAAGGACGACGAACTGGGCGAGGACCAGCAGGCCTTTGTACGGCGGTTCTTCCGCCAGCAACTTAGCGGGTTCGTCAACCCCGTATGGCTGTCGGCGGTGAAGGAACTGACGGAGGCGGCCGACGAGAACATATTCCTGGCCGTCAAGCTCCACGGCGAGGGGCGGAAGTCGGCCGAATATGCCCTCATCGAACTGCCCGTGGCCGTGTGCGGGCGCTTCCTGCACCTGCCGGACAAGGAGGGACGCAGCTACCTGATGTACCTGGACGACGTCATCCGCTTCTGCCTCCCCATGATATTCAGCGGCATGGACCTTACGCGCTACGAGGCATACGCCTTCAAGTTCACCAAGGACGCCGAGATGGAGATGGACAACGACCTGCGCAACGGCATGTTGCAGAAGATATCCAAGGGTGTCAAGAGCCGACGGAAGGGGGACGCCCTGCGCGTGATTTATGACGCGGCGATGCCAAGGGACATGCTGAAGAGGGTGATGAACAAGCTCAACCTCGACAAGCTCGATACGGTGCTGGCCGGAGGACGCTACCATAACCACAAGGACCTGATGGCCTTCCCCGACTGCGGGCGCACTGACTTGAAGTACCCCGCATGGACGCCTATCGTCAAGCCCGAACTGGACGAGGACGTCAGCCTGCTGAGGCTCATACAGGAGCGCGACCGATATATACACGTGCCCTACCACAGCTTTGACTACTACATCCGCGTCCTCCAGGAGGCCGCCATCAGCAAGCACGTACGCAGCATCAAGACCACCCTTTACCGGCTGGCCAAGACGTCCAAGGTAGTCAACGCCCTCATCAACGCCGCCAGGAACGGCAAGAAGGTGACCGTGGTCATCGAACTCCTCGCCCGCTTCGACGAGGCAAGCAACATAGGATGGTCGAAGCTGATGCAAGACGCGGGCATACACGTCATCTTCGGAGTGGAAGGCCTGAAGGTGCATAGCAAGGTAACCCACATCGGCATGAAGACCGGGCCCGACATCGCATGCATATCCACCGGCAACTTCCACGAAGGCAACGCCCGCGTCTACACCGACTACCTGCTGATGACCTCCGCCAAGGCCATCGCCGCCGACGTCGCAAACGTCTTCGCCTTCATCGAAAAACCCTATGCACCCATCCGCTTCCGCGAGCTCCTCGTATCGCCTAACGAGATGAAGAAGAAATTCCTGCGGCTCATCGACGACGAAATCAAACACCACCGCGCGGGACGACCCGCCTACATCCGCATGAAGCTCAACCACGTCACCGACCCCGACATGGTAGGCAAGCTCTACGAAGCCTCCGCCGCAGGCGTGCCCATCGACATCCTGCTGCGCGGCAACTGCTCCCTCGTGACAGGCCAGCCCGGCATCAGCGACAACATCCGCATCTGCGGCATCATCGACCGCTACCTCGAACACTCGCGCATCTTCCTCTTCGCCGCCGGCGGAGAGGAGAAATGCTTCATAGGCTCCGCTGACTGGATGCCGCGAAACCTGGACAACCGCGTCGAAGTAGTAGTACCCGTCTACGACCCCGCCATCAAAGCCGACCTCCACACAGTGGTCGACTACGGCCTGCGCGACACCTGCCAGGGACGCATCGTCGACGGCCGTGGCGAGAACCTGCCATGGACCACCGGAGACGGCCGCCCCTTCCGCTCGCAAGAGGAGTTATACAAGCACTACCTCGCGCAAGAAAAGGGCGAAGAAGATGCCCGGCCGTGACCCCCCGCCAGAAGGTATTGTAGAGGGGGTGGGAACACCCATACATGGGTGTTCCCCAATACCCATACATGGGTGTCACCCAATACCCATACATGGGTGTTCCCTGGCACCCATATATGGGTGCGAAGAATCACCCATATAAGGGTATTTATTCGCACCATTTAATAGTACAAAGAATACATCTTATAACACATAAAACGAGAACTTATGGAAAAGAAATGCTACGCCGCCATAGACATCGGCTCCAACGCCGCGCGGCTACTGATTAAGCGAGAAGAAGAAGACGAAAACCTCGTCAGCCGTAAGCTGGCCAAGGTACTCCTGCTGCGTGTGCCCCTGCGCCTGGGCTTCGACGTCTTTGCCCTGGGCAAGTTGTCCGACGACCGCATCCTTAAAATACGCCGCCTCATGAAGGCCTACCGTCAGCTGATGAAGATATACGGGGTGACCGACTATCGCGCCTGTGCCACCTCCGCCATGCGTGATGCGAAGAACGGGCAGGCCGTCATCAACAAGATACACAAAGACACGGGAATCAACATCGAAATCATCGACGGCCAGGAAGAGGCGCGCATGATATACAACAACCACGTCGAGTGCCTCGAGGACCGCACCGGCAACTTCCTCTACGTCGACGTCGGCGGGGGCAGCACCGAACTGAACCTCTTGGTCAACGGCGAGCTCGTCCAGTCGCTGTCCTACAACATCGGCACCGTGCGCACCCTCAGCGGCGCCGTCAAGCCCGAAGCATGGGACACCCTCCGCAGCGACCTGCAACGGCTCACGGCAGGCTTCCGGGGCATCAACATAATAGGCTCGGGAGGCAACATCAACAAGCTCTACCGCATGGCCAAGGACAAGGACAAGGACGCCCAGCGGCTGCCCGTCACCTCCCTCCAAACGCTCTGCGAACAACTCAAGCCCCTCACCCCCGCCCAACGCATGAAGCAGTTCGGACTGAAGGAAGACCGCGCCGACGTCATCGTCCCCGCCGCCGAAATCTTCCTCGCCATCGCAAAGATAGTCCAGGCGGAGTACGTGCACGTCCCCGTCATCGGCCTGGCCGACGGCATCATCGACGCACTCTACCTGCGCGACCAGGAGAAGCGGCGCACGTAAACCCTCCTCCCCCCGGGGCCGCCCCGCGCAAGAAATATCCCTCCGGATGCAGGTTGTCTCAGGATTTTTGCGTAAGTTTGCCGTGCCTATCCTCCTCCCGCCCTTGCGGGCAGTCGGAGGCCGGCACGGTACATTTATTATTAACAGCTATAATACAAAACGTTATGAAACGACTGAAACCCTTTGACCGCCTCTTCATGCTCCTTGCTGCCACCCTCACCATGGGTATGTTTGCTTCTTCGTGTGGAGATGACATCTATGAAACCTATGAGACCTATTACATTATCGACAACACCGACGAAGCGCTCTGTAATAAGCTCTGGATAGAAGACCATTACGTCACGCCCGAGGGACAGGCTGCCACCTACCAGCTGCGCTTCGACGCGGACGGCAGGGGACAGGAGCTAACCTCCTGGGCCATAGGTACGGGCACCAACACCATCGACAGGCAAATCTCGTGGCGTTGGACCGACGACTCCAAAGAGTGCATCCAGATTATCTACAACGACGGCACTGCGCAGTACCTCGAGAACGTCTGGGTACGCGACCACTACCTCTCGGCCGAGATAGACGGCACGACGTTCACCTTCGTCGACGCCAGCCATCGCTATTGAGCGCCGCCCGCAGGGGCGGCACGCGAAGAACGGCGGATGAGGGTGTGTCGGAATGAGCGTTGCTATCAAACTGTCATGCTGAACGTAGTGAAGCATCTCCCGAAAGCAAAAGTCAGCAGGAGATCCTTCACTACGTTCAGGATGACAGAGCAAAACGATAGCAACGCTCTTCCGACACACCCTCATCCGCTTTGTGGAGGCTGCCCGTGTCAGCGCGTCAGGTCGAACAGGTAGGTTACCTTCGCCGTGATGGTGCCGTGCGCCGAGCGCGAGAAGTAATCTTTCTTCGTGCTGTTATAGAAGTCGCTCAACCCGAAGTAATAACGCCCTTCCACCAGGAAGTTCCCTATCTTCGTCCGCAACTCCAGGCCGGCGCCTCCGGCTATGCCGTAATCGAACTTGTTGTCGATGGCCTTGTCGTGTTGTTCCACCTCGATATAGGGATTGGCGTCCACCATTCCCTCCATGTCCCCCGACTGTTCGTGACTGTCATTGATGAGGAACCCTATCTGCGGCCCCAGATTGAGGAAGAACTGCATCCCCCGGTCCTTGCCGAAGGCCAGGTGGGCCAGGAAGGGAATCTCCACGTAGTTCATCGTGCGGGTATAATGCACGTCGGGGTAGTTCTCGTAGTATTCGTCCCAACCCTTTTGCGAGAAATTCACCTCTATCTGTGCCCCGCATATCATCTTGAAGAACTTCTCCGAGATGTAGCGTGCCGTGATGCCCGCATTCATGCCCATCAGGTTGTTCTGGTTGACCGTGGGCATGAAAGTGACCTTGTTCAGGTTGACGCCCCCGTTAACGCCCAGGGCGAAGTTGTAGCGTTGTTCGCCTACCTGGGCGTGTAATGGCAGGGCTGCGCAACATAACGTTATGAATAAGATGGCTCTTGCGATGGTTTTCATTGTCATCTGTCTGCTAAATGGGTGTTACACTCTCCGTCAATCAAAGTCCAGCTTCATCAGTTCGAAGTTCTTCGTGAAGTGAACGAAGAATACCTTGCGGTTAATGAACCCGCCCCAGTTGTTGACGCGTTGGAATTTGAAACCAGTCTGTATGGGTACCAGGTCAAGTTGCTGTATGTCCTTCTCGAACTCCGACCCGTAAGCCGACAGCCCCTTCAAGAAAAAGTATCCGGTGTCGAATCCCAGCATGCCGAACCTGGGGTAACGTTCGTCCATGTCCTTCCCGTACCATTGCTGGTAGCGGCGGGTGAAGTTGACGGCCGTGGACAGCAGGTTGTTGGTGTAGAAGGAACTGTAAAAGTAAGTATCCAGTTCGAAGAAGGCATCCAGATGGTCTTTCGTGTAGGTCTGCCATTCGGGATAGCCGAAGAGGTGGATGCTCTGTTCAGGTTGCTCGCGCACCAGCAGTGTCAGTTGGGGCAGAATCTTTATCAGCGTCAGGTTGCTGCCCGAGGTCGGAATGAAGACATTCTCCCGTCCGGAGGCCAGCACGGCTCCCATCGAGGCGCTGGTGGCATCTTCGCTGATAGTTTTGGTGGCAATGCCTTTCCCCCGCAGTTCTTCTTTCAATCCTTTGATGAAGTCGGCCTTCTCCTTGGCACCGTCTGTGGCTTCTATGAAGATGATGTTGGCCTGGGCGAACTGCCGTGTGAAGTGGTCGTAGACTTCGGAGTAGAGGTACGACTGCGGGGTATTGATTTGGTAGATGCTGGGGTTGCGGAAGACGGTGTTGTCCTTCGAGGTGAAGGGGATGACCAGCCGGATGTCGTTCTTCTTGGCAAAGTCAGCCAAGGGCTTGATATGCTTCTGGTAGAGGGGTCCGAAGATGATGTCCATCTGTTTCATCTCTGGCTTGGCAAGCAGAAGCTCCAACGACGCGTTTTCTCCTCCGGAGTTGTACGTGTAGAGGTCGATGGAAGTGCCGGTGCGCTTCAGACTGTCGACAGCCATAAGGAAGCCTTCGTAGTATTCTATCATGCGGGCTGCCTCGTTCTTGGCCACGTTGTAGAAAGGCAATACGATGGCAGCCTTGATGGTCTTGAACCGTTCAGCCTTCTTCTCGTTGGCTTGGAACAGTTCGCTGTCGGTGGGGATGTGCTCGGGCTGTTGGGTTGCCTCTTGCCGGGCAGTGGGATAGGGGATGCAGAGCAGGGTGCCGCGTTTCAGCTTCGTTTTGTCTTTTATCTCGGGGTTGGCGGCAATGAGTTCTTCTTCCGTGATGCCATATTCCCGGCTGATGCTGAATACGGTTTCGCGGCGTTTCACCTTGTGCATCTCTCGGCATTTCGGTTCCACGGGGCCGGGGATGGCAGATGCCTCCGGTTTGTCGGCCGCAGGTTTCGTTTCCTCTTTCTTTCCTCCGGCGGGGATGAGGATGACCTGCCCGATGCGGAAGTTCCCGGCACTCAGTCCCGGGTTGGCTTTGCAGATGGCTTCGGCCGTGGTGCCGTACTGTTGTGTCAGGCGGTAGAGCGTCTCTCCCTGTGCGATGGTGTGGAAGGTTGCCCCGCCCGTGTTGGGGATGCGCAGGGTGCGGCCGATGTATATCTTGTCGTCGCTTCCGGGGTTGAGGCGGACGATGTCGGCTTGGCTGACGCCATACATACTGGCTATGGAGTAGAGGCTTTGCCCTTTTTCAATGGTGTGCAGGATGTAAGAGGAGTTTTCTTGTGCCGATGCCCTTAGCCCGTAGGCACTGAGCAATAGCAGGCAGCAAAGGATGTGCTTCATTCGTTTCATTGGTTATCTTTATACTGTTGCAAATTTCCAAAGTAGCTGCAAAGGTAAGAATATTGTGCCATTCCTGCCAACGGATTGCGTTAAGAAATAATATTGTGGGGCTATCATGCTGAAAAATGGGCAGTCAAGACTGATATATGGGGGGAAACCTGTATTTTTGCGGAGTTTATATAAGACTATGCAACAAGAACAAGAATATATAGAAGTATATGGTGCCCGCGTGCACAATCTGAAGAACATCGACGTCCGCATCCCCCGCGACAGCCTGACGGTGATTACCGGGTTGAGCGGAAGCGGAAAGTCGTCGTTGGCGTTCGACACGCTCTTTGCCGAGGGGCAACGGCGCTACATCGAGACCTTCTCCGCGTATGCCCGCAATTTCCTGGGCAACCTGGAACGCCCCGACGTGGATAAGATTACGGGGCTTAGCCCGGTCATCTCCATCGAGCAGAAGACCACGAACAAGAACCCGCGCTCCACCGTGGGCACCACGACCGAGATTTACGACTTCCTCCGCCTGCTTTATGCCCGGGCGGGAGAAGCCTACTCCTACCTGTCCGGCGAGAAGATGGTGAAGTACACCGAGGAGCAGATTATCGAGCTTATCCTGCGCGACTACAAGGACAAGCGCATTTATATCCTGGCTCCCCTGGTGCGCAACCGCAAGGGACATTACAAGGAACTCTTCGAGCAAGTGCGCAAGAAGGGCTACCTCTACGTCCGCGTGGATGGCGAGGTGCGCGAAGCCTTGCCCGGCATGAAGCTGGACAGATACAAGAACCACGACGTGGAAGTGGTCATCGACAAGCTCATCCCCTCGGACAAGGACGACGTGCGGCTGAAGAACAGCGTGGCCACGGCCATGAAGCAGGGCGACGGCCTCCTGATGGTGCTGGACATGCAGACGGGCGACTTGCGCCATTACAGCAAACGCCTGATGTGCCCCGTCACCGGCCTTTCCTATCGCGAACCCGCCCCGCATAACTTCTCCTTCAACTCCCCCCAAGGCGCCTGCCCCCGTTGCAAGGGATTGGGCGTGGTGAACCTGATAGACATCGACAAGGTCATCCCCGACCGTTCGCTCTCCATCGCCGGAGGGGCCATCGTCCCGCTGGGCAAGTATAAGAACAGCATGATATTCTGGCAAATCGCTGCCTTGTTAGAAAGGTACGAGGCCACGCTGAAGACGCCGGTCGCCGACTTGCCTGAGGGCGCGCTCGACGAGGTGCTCTACGGGTCGGACGAGCGGCTGAAGATAAAAGGCTCGTTGGTGGGCACGTCGTCGGACTACTTCGTGCAGTTCGAGGGCGTGGTGAAGTACATCCAGATGCTGCAGGAGAGCGATGCCTCTGCCACCGAACGCAAGTGGGCCGAGCAGTTCGCCAAGACCGATGTCTGCCCGGAGTGCCACGGCGCCCGTCTCAACCGCGAGGCTCTCTCTTTCCGCATCCACGACAAGAATATCTACGAACTGGCTACGATGGACATCAGCGAACTGTATGACTGGCTGATGCACGTGGACGAACACCTCTCCGACAAGCAGCGCCAGATAGCCGCCGAGATACTGAAGGAAATCCGCACCCGCCTCAAGTTCCTCTTGGACGTGGGCTTGGATTACCTCTCCCTCAACCGCTCGTCCATGAGCCTGTCCGGAGGCGAGAGCCAGCGCATTCGCCTCGCCACGCAGATAGGCTCGCAACTGGTGAACGTGCTCTACATCCTCGACGAACCCAGCATCGGCCTCCACCAGCGCGACAACCAACGCCTTATCCGTTCGCTGAAGGAGTTGCGCGACATCGGCAACTCGGTCATCGTCGTGGAGCATGACAAGGACATGATGCTGGCCGCCGATTACGTCATCGACATGGGGCCCAAGGCCGGCCGCCTGGGGGGCGAGGTAGTATTCGAGGGGACGCCCGCCGAGATGATGCGCACGCACACGCTGACCTCGCAATACCTCAACGGTGAACGCTGCATCGCGGTGCCCCAAACACGCCGCCCGGGCAACGGCCATTCTATCCGGCTGAAGGGCGCGCGCGGCAACAACCTGAAGAACGTCGACGTGGACTTCCCCCTCGGCACGTTCATCTGCGTCACCGGCGTGTCCGGCAGCGGCAAGTCCACCCTCATCAACGAGACCCTGCAACCCATCCTCTCGCAACGCTTCTACCGTTCCTTGCAAGACCCCTTGCCCTACGGCAGCATCGAGGGCTTGGAGTATATAGACAAGGTGGTCAACGTAGACCAGTCACCCCTGGGGCGCACTCCCCGTTCGAACCCTGCCACCTATACGGGCGTCTTCTCCGACATCCGCAACCTCTTCGTCGGCCTCCCCGAATCGAAGATACGCGGATATAAGCCGGGACGCTTCTCGTTCAACGTCAGCGGGGGACGGTGCGAGGCCTGCCAAGGCAACGGGTACAAGACCATCGAGATGAACTTCCTGCCCGACGTATACGTGCCCTGCGAGGTGTGCCACGGCAAGCGGTACAACCGCGAGACGCTGGAAGTGCGCTACAAAGGAAAGTCCATCGCCGATGTCCTTGACCTGACCATCAACCTGGCCGTGCAATTCTTCGAGAACGTGCCCGCCATACTCAACAAGATAAAGGTGCTGCAGGATGTCGGCCTGGGCTATATAAAGCTGGGGCAGCCCAGCACTACACTGTCCGGAGGCGAGAGCCAACGCGTCAAGCTGGCCACCGAGCTGGCCAAGCGCGACACGGGGAAAACCATCTATATCCTGGACGAGCCTACCACGGGCCTCCACTTCGAGGATATCCGCGTGCTGCTGGGTGTCCTCAACCGCCTGGTGGACAAGGGCAACACGGTCATCGTCATCGAGCATAACTTGGACGTCATCAAGGCTGCCGACTATATCATCGACATGGGTCCCGAAGGCGGGCGGGGCGGGGGAGTGCTCCTCTCCTGCGGCACGCCCGAAGAGGTGGCGATGAGCGACAAAGGATATACGCCCCGCTTCCTCCGGGATGAGCTGAAGATACCTTCCCAATGACCCTTTTTGAACACCCATACATGGGTATCGGTGAACACCCATACATGGGTATTGGGGAACACCCATACATGGGTATTGGGGAACACCCATACATGGGTATTGGGGAACACCCATACATGGGTATTGGCACCCCCTCCAGAACACCTTCTGGCGGGGGGTATGAAAAGGCATGAAATCACCCCATAAACTAAAGGACTAAAAACCTCATGAACTCATAAACTCACCCACTCATAAACTCACATCATCTATGACCAAAGAAAAGATTAACAAGACCAACGCCGCCCGCCTGCTGGACAGGGATAAGGTGGCCTACGAACTCATCCCCTACGAGGTGGACGAGAACGACCTCAGCGCCCCCCACGTCGCCCAGCAGTTGGGCGAGGACATCAATTGCGTGTTCAAGACCCTCGTCCTCCACGGCGACCGCACCGGCCACTTCGTATGCGTCATTCCCGGCGAGCATGAAGTGGACCTGAAGCTGGCCGCTAAGGTGAGCGGCAACAAGAAGTGCGACCTCATCCCCGTCAAGGAACTGCTGCCCCTCACCGGCTACATCCGTGGCGGCTGTTCGCCCATCGGCATGAAGAAGCTGTTTCCTACTTACATCCACCGCACGTGCCTCGGCTTCCCCTACATCTACGTCAGTGCCGGCGTGCGAGGTCTGCAACTGAAAATAGCCCCGCAAGACTTAATTCGGGAGGTAAAGGCAGAAGTTTGCGACTTGTTTGTAGGATAATCCGCCAAAACCCCTATCTTTGCATCCCGAATAAGAAACAACACAATTTATTTACATCTTAATACCTAATTTCGTTATGTTTGAAGGACAACCTAAAGGCCTCTTCGCATTGGCGTTGGCCAACACCGGCGAGCGCTTCGGTTATTACACCATGCTGGCCATCTTCGTGCTTTTCCTGAAAGCCAACTTCGACCTGTCCGCTGCCACGGCGGGCACTATCTATTCCACCTTCTTGGCACTGGTCTACTTCCTCCCCTTCATCGGAGGCATCCTGGCCGACAAGTTCGGCTACGGCAAGATGGTGACGGTGGGCATCGTCGCCATGTTCGTGGGCTACGTGCTCCTGGCCCTGCCCCTGGGCAGCAGCACCCTGGCCTGGGTGTGCATGTTCGCCGCCCTGTTCATCATCAGCGCGGGCACCGGCCTCTTCAAGGGCAACCTCCAGGTGATGGTGGGCAACCTCTATGACGACCCCGCCTATGCCTCGAAGCGCGACTCGGCATTCTCCATCTTCTACATGGCCATCAACATCGGCGCCCTCTTCGCACCGACGGCCGCCGTAGAAATCATGCGCTATGCCCAAGAGACGTGGGGCGTCAGCGTGAACGATTCCTACCACTTCGCCTTCGCCGTGGCCTGCGCTTCGCTCATTGTCTCCATGGCCATCTACTACGGCTTCCGCCGCACCTTCAAGCATGTTGAGGGTGGCACGCCCAAGCAAGCCACGGGCAAGGCTTCTGTTGCTGCCGAAGAAATCTCGCCCCGCGAGACCAAGGAACGCATCGTCGCTCTCTGCCTCGTCTTTGCCGTGGTCATCTTCTTCTGGATGGCTTTCCACCAGAACGGCCTTACGCTGACCTACTTCGCCGACGAGTTCACCGCCAAGAGTTCCGAAGGACTGGAGAGCATGATGTTCGACGTCTGGAACCTTGTGGCCGTCATCTTCATCGTTTACGCCCTGTTCTCCTTCTTCCAGTCCAAGACGGGCAAGGCAAAGACCATCTCGGGCCTTGTTATCCTGTTGGCCGCCATGTTCTTAGGCTACCGCTACAACGCCCTCAGCGGCACTACTCCCGTCGATGCCCCCATTTTCCAGCAGTTCAACCCCTTCTTCGTCGTGGCCTTGACGCCCGTCTCCATGGCCATCTTCGGTTCCTTGGCCAAGAAGGGCAAAGAACCTTCTGCACCGCGCAAGATTGGTCTCGGCATGTTGGTGGCCGCCTGCGGCTACGTGCTGATGCTGCTTGCCTCCGTTGGCTTGCTGAACCCCACTGAGCAAGCTGCCGCCGTAGAGGCCGGCACCGCTTCGTTCGTGTCGCCCAACTGGTTAGTGTCTACCTACTTGGTGTTGACCTTCGCCGAACTGCTGCTCTCGCCCATGGGCATCTCCTTCGTCTCCAAAGTGGCGCCTCCCAAGTATAAGGGCATGATGATGGGCGGCTGGTTCGTGGCTACCGCCATCGGCAACTACCTGACCGCCGTAGCCGCCTGGCTCTGGGGCGACATGCCCTTGTGGGTCGTTTGGGGCGTGCTGATGGTGCTCTGCCTCCTGGCTGCCCTGTTCATCTTCTCTGTGATGAAGCGTCTGGAGAAGGTGGCGTAAGCCTTCGGAAATGAAGAATGAAGAATTATGAATGAAGAATGGGCGTGTGGCGTCGGAAGAAGTTCTTGCCTGATGCGCTGCGTAATTCTTCATTCTTAATTCTTCATTCTCAATTTATATCTCTATTCCCATAATATAGTCGTTCATGTAGAACCCGCCGCCGATGGGAAAGTCGCCCTCGCGCACCTTCTTCATGCCCATGTGTTCGTAGAAGTGCAGGGCTTTGTTGTGGCGGTTCACGTTCAGTTCCATGCGGCAGGGTGCGGGATGCTGTTCCTTGATATATTTAACGGCCTCGCGGAACAGAAACTTGCCGCAGTGCGCCCCCTGGAAGTAGGGAAGGACGTATATCTTTTCTAAATGGAAGACATCTTGGCCGTCGGGGCGGACGCTGACGTATCCTGCCGCCTCGCATTCCTCGTAGGCCAGCAGGTAGACGTGCCCTTCTTCCTCCATCTGTTTGCGGATGCTCTCTTCGGAATACATCCATTCCATCATGTAATCAATTTGTTCGGAAGTCAATATGTCCTTGTAAGTCACAGGGAAGACCTGTTGCGCCAGCTTCCGTATCAGGGCGCAGTCGTCGGTCGTTGCTTTGCGGATGGTAAACATATTCTTGTTGTTTTGAATGATTTGTAAATAAGGTTTTAGCTGGCAAGGGGACAAGTTAACAAGACTACAAGGACAGGGCTTATCACTTGCAAGTCTGCTTACTAACAGGCCTTGTTGCCTCGTTAACTCGTCCCCTTGTCAACTTCTAAATTCTCATTTCCGACTGCCTCTGCAAAGATAAATCTTTTGCGTGAATCTTCCTCTTGTCTTACTATTTCTTAACCCGATGGAAGGGAGTTGTCCCGAGTGCACCCGGGAGTTGCACCGTCCGTACTCGGGACAACCACCGAGTGCACTCGGGACAAGCGCCGTCCGCACTGGAAAGAAAGCGGGATGGAAGAACTCGGCTTTCTGTTTGGCAGTCAGAGGATATATGCGTATCTTCGCCCGGATTTTCAAGATTAACCCCTAACAAGTATATGTCCGATTATATGAACGAACTGAATGACAGCCAGCGCGCCGCCGTGCTCTACAACGACGGCCCTCTGCTGGTCATTGCCGGTGCCGGGTCGGGAAAGACGCGGGTGCTGACCTATAAGATTGCCTATTTGCTGGAGAACGGCTATCGGCCGTGGGACATCCTGGCCCTGACTTTCACCAACAAGGCCGCCCGCGAGATGAAGGAGCGCATCGCCCGGCAGGTGGGCGAGGAGAGTGCCCGGAGGCTATGGATGGGCACTTTCCACTCGATGTTCCTGCGCATCCTCCATGCCGAGGCCGGGACGCTGGGTTTCACGCCCAATTTCACCATCTATGACACGGCCGACTCGAAGAGCCTGCTGCGCGACATTCTGAAGGAAATGAAACTGGACGAGAAAGTGTACAAGCCGGGCGCGGTACAGGCACGCATCTCCAACGCGAAGAACCACTTGGTCACGCCTGCCCTCTATGCCAACAACCGTGAGATTTTCCAGGCCGACCAGGCTGCGCGGATGCCGGCCGTGCGCGACATTTATGAACGCTATTGGCAGCGTTGCCGCAAGGCCGATGCCATGGACTTCGACGACTTGCTGCTCTATACTTTCCTGTTGTTCCGCGACTATCCGGAGGTGCTGGCCAAGTACCGCGAGCACTTCAAGTATATCCTGGTCGACGAGTACCAGGACACGAACTTCGCCCAGCACAGCATCGTCCTCCAACTGGGCAGCGAGCACCGCCATGTCTGCGTGGTGGGCGACGACGCGCAGAGCATTTACTCCTTCCGGGGGGCGGACATCGACAATATCCTGAATTTCACCAAAGCGTTTCCGGGCACGCGCATCTTCAAACTGGAGCAGAACTACCGTTCGACGCAGACCATCGTGAAGGCGGCCAATAGCTTGATAGCCAAGAACCAGTGGCAAATCCGCAAAGAAGTGTTTTCGGAGAAAGAACGGGGCGATGCCTTGGGCGTTTTCCGGGCTTACAGCGATGTGGAGGAGGGCGAGATCGTGGCCAACAAAATCAGCGGGCTGCACCGCCGCGAGCAGGACGCTTGGTCGGACTTTGCCATCCTCTACCGCACCAATGCGCAGAGCCGCATCTTCGAAGAAGCCCTGCGCAAACGGATGATTCCTTACCGCATCTATGGGGGGCAGTCCTTCTACCAGCGTAAGGAAATCAAGGACGTCATTGCTTATTTCCGCCTGGTGGCCAATCCGAACGATGAGGAAGCCTTCAAGCGCGTCATCAATTATCCGGCCCGGGGTATTGGTGCCACGACGCTGGGCAAAATCATCGATGCCGCCAACGAACACGCCGTCAGCCTGTGGGGCATCCTTTGCGAACCGCTTGCTTATGGACTGAACTTCAATAAAGGAACCGCCGCCAAATTGCAAGGTTTCCGTGATTTGATACTCGGCTTGACAGACTTTTCCGCCCAGCACAATGCTTATGAAGCCGGCACGCAGATTATCCGTTCGTCGGGTATCATGGCCGACGTCTGCCAGGACAATTCTCCCGAAAACCTTAGCCGGAAAGAGAATATTGAGGAACTGGCCAATGGCCTGAGCGACTTCTGCGCCCAACGGTTGGAGGAAGGAAACGCGCACGTGTCCCTGATAGATTTCCTTTCCGAAGTCTCCTTGCTGACCGACCAGGATTCGGACGACGATGCCGGCGACGAGAAGGTGACTCTGATGACGGTCCATGCGGCCAAGGGGCTGGAGTTCCGCAACGTCTTTGTGGTGGGGCTGGAGGAGAACCTCTTCCCCAGTTCGATGGCTGGCGACTCCCTGCGTGCCCAGGAGGAAGAACGACGCTTGTTCTACGTGGCTATCACCCGTGCCGAGAAGCGTTGTTACCTGTCCTATGCCAAAACCCGTATGCGTTACGGCAAGATGGAATTTGGCGCGCCCAGCCGTTTTCTCCGCGATATCGACGCCTGTTACCTCGACTTGCCTGCCGACGAAAGGCCGCACCGCCTTCCGGAGGAGAAGAGGCCGTCGTTCTCTCCGCAAGTCCCGGTCATGCCATCTTCGTTCTCTCCCCGTCTGAAACGGGTGCCTGCCTCCGCTTCCCCGTCTGCCGCTCCCTCCGTAGGAAATGCCTCGTTGCATGCAGGACAGACCATCGAACACGAACGTTTCGGCCTGGGTACCGTGTTGCGCGTGGAAGGTTCTGGCGAGAATGTCAAGGCTGCCATCCGTTTTGAAAACGTGGGCGAGAAGCAACTCCTGTTGCGCTTCGCCCGGTTCAAGGTAATAGAATAAGTAACCAATCCAATGTGTTTATAGACATGATAGATTTTTCTCTTTTCCCTTCTCCTTGCTACATCATGGAGGAAAACCTGCTGCGGAAGAACCTTTCGCTGATAAAAAGCGTGGCCGACCGGGCCGGAGTGGAAATCATTCTGGCTTTCAAATCGTTCGCTCTGTGGCGCTCATTCCCCATTTTCCGCGAATACGTGCAAGCCTCCACGGCCAGTTCGCTCTACGAAGCCCGCTTGGCGCTGGAAGAGTTTGGCAGTAAGGCGCACACCTATTCTCCGGCCTATACGGAGGCGGACTTTCCCGGCATCCTGCGTTGCAGTAGCCACATCACCTTCAATTCCTTGTCGCAATACCGCCGTTTCTATCCCGCCGTGCAGGCGCATGGAGGGATCTCTTGCGGCATCCGCATTAATCCGGAGTATTCGGAGGTGGAGACCGAACTGTACAATCCCTGTGCGCCAGGCACCCGTTTCGGGGTAATGGCCGAACAACTGCCTGCCGTCCTGCCCGAAGGCATTGAGGGCTTCCACTGCCATTGCCATTGCGAGTCTTCTTCTTATGAATTGGAACGTACTTTGGTGCACATTGAAGAGAAGTTCTCCCCTTGGTTTTCCCAACTGAAGTGGCTGAACCTGGGAGGCGGCCACCTGATGACCCGCAAGGACTACGACGTGGAGCATCTCATACGCTTGTTGCAAGGGCTGCGTACACGTTATCCGCATCTTCACATTATTCTGGAACCCGGTTCCGCCTTTGCTTGGCAGACCGGTGTCTTGGCGTCTGAGGTTGTAGACGTGGTGGAGAACCGGGGCATACGTACCGCTATCCTCAATGTCAGCTTTACGTGCCACATGCCTGATTGCTTGGAGATGCCCTACCAGCCGGCCGTGCGCGGCGCGCAGATGGGCGAAGAAGGCCCCTACGTTTATCGCCTGGGCGGCAATTCCTGTCTGAGTGGCGACTTCATCGGCTTTTGGAGCTTCGACCACGAACTGCAAGTCGGGGAACGTATCGTGTTTGAAGACATGATACATTATACGACCGTGAAGACAACCATGTTCAACGGAATCCACCATCCTGCCATCGCCTTGTGGACAAAAGACGGGCGTGCCGAGCTTTTCCGGCAATTTTCTTACGAAGACTACCGGGATAGAATGGACTGATTGTTAGGTGGTTGTTGAGGATGGGCAGAGAAAGGCTTATTTTGCTATGAAAAAAAACAAGTAGAACGCTTGTCAGTTCCGGGAAAATGTCTACCTTTGCAACCGCAAAAGCGGCAATAGCTCAGTTGGTAGAGCACGACCTTGCCAAGGTCGGGGTCGCGAGTTCCACGACCTTGCCAAGGTCGGGGTCGCGAGTTCGAGTCTCGTTTGCCGCTCATGGTTCTTTGGCTTTTTGTTGGCTGTGCCAAGTTTGGCAGAGAAAGGCCCAGGTGGCGGAATTGGTAGACGCGCACGTTTCAGGTGCGTGTGCCGCGAGGCGTGCAGGTTCGAGTCCTGTTCTGGGCACTAACAACAAAAAGTCGGAGGAGTCCTTTGATTTCTTGTTTGTCGGAGAGATGGCGGAATTGGTAGACGCGCTACTTTGAGGGGGTAGTGACAATTATGTCGTGGGAGTTCGAGTCTCCTTCTCTTCACTTCAAGAAAACAGGCGGCAATAGCTCAGTTGGTAGAGCACGACCTTGCCAAGGTCGGGGTCGCGAGTTCGAGTCTCGTTTGCCGCTCATAGTGATATTTGAAATATTGAGATGGTGAAGCCCAAGTGGCGGAATTGGTAGACGCGCACGTTTCAGGTGCGTGTGCCGCGAGGCGTGCAGGTTCGAGTCCTGTTTTGGGCACTCTTCTGCGGCAATAGCTCAGTTGGTAGAGCACGACCTTGCCAAGGTCGGGGTCGCGAGTTCGAGTCTCGTTTGCCGCTCTTTTTATGTGTTGGTAAAAATGAAAAAGCCCCGCAGGATTTTCTTGCGGGGCTTTTTTTATATCTATATGCCGGATGTTTCAAGGCTTTTTCTGCAAGGTGAAGCCTAACATCATTCCGTCATAGCTGCCGGCCAGTGAACCGATGGATTGCAAGGTTGCATTGTTGCTCTTGCTGGCCAGAAAAGTTATCAGGGTCAACAACTTGTCCGAGGGGAACAGCAGTTCCATCTCTTGGGAGGTACAGTTCACCGTAGTGTTGATGCCGATTAGTTTGGCAAACTTCAGGTTGATTTTCTGGGTTGCCTCGTCGTAGCTGTAACTTCCTTTCAGGTTTCTGCCTTTGATGTTGGTCTGGAAAGTACTGTCTTCATTAAACGTGAAGCTCATCTGCCCGGGTTCTATGCCTACTTTCTCCAAGAAACCGTCCAGCTTCTTTTCTACGGCAGTAGCGGCCAGGCCTCCTCCCGCTTTTTGGAGCAGGTTGTCCGATTCAAATTCGAGCGCGGAGCCGGAAAACTCCCACGTGCCGGTCATGCTGGCCGTGTTCTTGCCTGTCAAGGTGTTGACGGCTTTCTCGATGTTTTCTTTGTTCAATAAATCTTTCAGGCTTTGCGCATGGAGGTTCGTGGCAAACAGAAGGATGGCCACGGCCAACATTGGTTTTAGATAATTGCTTTTTCTCATTGCTTTATTAAGATTTTAGTTCTTTGTTAATGCTTTCGATGTAATCCAGCACTTCTTCGCGACCGATGCGTTTCTCGGAAGACGTGACGAAATAAGGAGGAAGTTCTTCCCACTGTTCGCTTAACTTCTTCAGGTAAGTTTGTACGTTGGCATTCAGTTTTTCTCTGCCCAGTTTGTCTGCCTTGGTGAAGACGATGGCAAAGGGAATGCCGTTTTCACCCAGCCACTCGATGAAAGCCAGGTCGATGGCCTGGGGAGGCAGACGGCTGTCGATGAGCAGGAAAAGGCATGTCAGTTGCTCCCGGTATAAAATGTAGGATTCTATGATGTGTTGGATACTTTCCTGGGCTTTCTTGCCCCGTTTGGCATAGCCATATCCGGGCAGGTCCACCAGATACCAGGTTTTGTTGATCAGGAAGTGGTTGATGAGCAATGTCTTTCCGGGGGTGGCGGAAGTCATGGCAAGCCCTTTGCGCCCGGTCAGCATATTGATGAGGCTGGATTTGCCTACGTTGGAGCGTCCGATGAAGACGTATTCGGGGCATGAGGTGGCCGGGCATTTCCGCACATCGGTGTTGCTGATAACAAATTCGGCAGATGTTATTTCCATTGTATATTCAGATTAAAAAACAGGTCGCCGGCCTGAAACAGGCTGCGGCGAAGTGCAAACATACGGATTATTTCTGAATAATGTGTCTTTTTTGTCCGGAAAAATAGTTGTTGGAAGCATAGCACGCATACGGCCATGCTGCTATCTTATATCTGTTCCTAAAAACAATGAAGTATGATAATAGCTTATTTAAGAGTTAGTACGGGCAAGCAATTCTTGTCCAACCAGCAAGAGGAAATACGGCGTTATGCTGAGAACAAGAAATGGGTGATAGACCGATGGGTGACGGAAGTGGCAAGCGGAAGCCGGAAGGGAAGCGAGCGCAAACTGGGCGGTTTGTTGAGACAGATGAAATTGGGCGATACGCTTATTGTTACCGAGGTGTCGCGCTTGAGCCGCACGTTGACTGATATCATGGGCATCATGGGGCTTTGCCTGGAGAAGGGCATTAATTTATATACGACTAAAGAGGGATATTCGTTCGACAATTCTATCAACAGCAAGGTGCTCTGTTTTGCATTTGGTTTGGTAGCGGAGATAGAACGTAACCTCATCTCGTTGCGTACCCGCGAAGCGCTTGCTCTGCGGAAGGCCGAAGGAATTGCTTTGGGAAGGAAAACGGGAAGTTATACCAAACGTAACATCTTGGTTGGCAATGTAGCTTCTATTGTCAGAATGTTGAAACAGGATAAATCGGTGGCGGACATCTGTCGGCATTATCACGTGTCAAGGGATACCTTTGCCAAGTTTAAGAAGGAACATTCTGAAGTACAAAAAGCTTTGGAGGCCAAGGAACAGAGGCGGAAAGGCCGCGCGAATGTCAAATAGTTGCTTAATCGTTCGTTTTCGGCGACAAAGGTAAGCATATTTATTCGAATAACAAATATTTCAGCTATAAAATATTGTCATTGTGCTGTTTTGTGCTCTCTGCCCGTCCTTCTCTGCCTCGATTTAAAGGAGGTTTTTCCGATATACCGTTTAAACGAACGAATAAACAGTTACTCTGTTTTGTTTCATACAAGATAATTGTCTCATTTTTATGATGGTGTACATGAAGAGAATGTTCTTAATTGCCTTATTGCTATATGGTAGCCATATGGCGGCACAGGTACAGACCGATACGGTAAAGGTTTATTACCAGGTCGAGAAAGCGCAGTTAGACCCGTCTTTCCACGGAAATGGCGTTGCAATGGATCGCTTTCTCAATCGGTTGAAGGAAATCACCTCTGACGAACGCTACCAACGGTTTAACTTTCGCATTAAGTCGTATGCGTCTCTGGAAGGACCACTTTCTTTAAACCAGCGTTTGTATAAAGAACGCACGCGTGAGTTCCTCGAATACATCCGCCGCCACGGAATTCAGCTTCCTGGCGAAGTCAACGTGTGGCAGAATGACTGCTATAACTGGGAGGAACTGGAGCAGCGTGTACAGCATTCTGCCATCCCTTATCAGGCGGAAGTACTTGAAGTTATCCGGAACACGCCCGAATGGACGTATGATAAGAAAGGAAATAAGACGGAATACCGCAAGCAAAAGCTGATGGCACTGCGTGGAGGTATCCCTTTCCGTTACATGAAGCAGCACTTTTTCCCAAAAATGCGCTATTCTGCCGTGCGGCTTACCTGCGAGTTTGTCGCACCGGAACTGCCTCAACCTCTTCCCCCTCAAATCATACATGATACCATTTATATTATTAAGCATGATACTATTTACATAGAACGTGCTGCACCCCGTAAACCTTACTATTTAGCTGTAAAGACTAATTTGCTTTACGACGCGTTGGCTGTTCCCAATGTCGGCGTGGAGGTTTACCTGGGTAAGCAATGGTCGTTGGCTGCTAATTGGATGTATGCCTGGTGGAAGACGGATAAGCGTCATCGCTACTGGCGTATCTATGGCGGAGATATTGAAGGCCGTTATTGGTTGGGAAAGAAGGCAAAGGAGAAACCTTTGCAGGGACACCACTTGGGCTTCTATGCGCAGATTGTCACTTATGACTTCGAATGGGGCGGGCGCGGCTATTTGGGCGACAAGTGGAGTTACGGTGCAGGCATCAGCTACGGTTATTCACATCCAATGGCCAAACGTTTGAACCTTGACTTCACCATTGGCATCGGCTATTTGGGCGGCGAATATAAGGAGTACCTGCCTATTGACAATCATTATGTGTGGCAGGTGACCAAGCAACGCCATTGGTTCGGGCCAACCAAGGCGGAAATCTCCCTTGTCTGGCTCATCGGACGGGGCAATACCAACGAGAAAGGAGGCAAGCGATGAACGTAAAAACTTATTGTCAAGCGATATGCCTGTCCGTCATCGGGCTGATGGCCGTATCCTGCGAACACAAAGAATTGTGCTACTTGCACCCGCACACTGTACAGTTGCAGGTGGAGTTTGATTGGAACTATGCACCCGATGCCGAGCGGAATAACGAGGTGGAAGGCATGTGTCTGTGGTTCTACCCGGTGGACGAGGAAGGCACGCAGACGGGCGAGCCGCTGCGCTTCGACCTGGCAGGAATGAAGGGCGGTACGGTGGAAATCTTGGCGGGACGCTACCAGGTGCTTTATTATAATAATGATTACGAGGTGGTGCAGTTCCGCAATGTGGACAATTTCTGGCAGAAGGAATGCTACACCCGTGAAGGCAATCTGTTTGAACCTATCTACGGCAACACGGTGAACTATGCTCCTCGTGCCGAGGGGACGGAGAATGAACGGGTGGTCATCACGCCGGAAATGATGTGGGGCGACCATGCGATGAATGTCAATATCCGTGCAGACGGGTTGAGCTACTGGTTCGTTCGCGACGGCGAGACCGAACGTACTACCATTGAACGGGACGAATTGCGGCTGACACTGATGCCACACGAGCAAATCTGCTATTACACCTACGAGATACGCAATGTGGAAAATCTCGATGGCATCATACAGATGTGTGCTTCGTTGTCGGGTATGTCCGGTTCGGTGTTCTGTGCGGCAGAGCAGGTAAAACGTGATTACGTTACTATACCTTTTACGGCCGTAGATGACGGAGTCGCAACCATCAAGGGCGATTTTCATACTTTCGGCCATTACGATGCGGAGACAGACGTGACACGTGCCGACAGCCATGCGGAACAAACGCCTCCCCACAAACTGGTGCTTTATGTTTGGCTGCAAGACGGTTCGAAGTATTACTACACCTTCGACGTGACCGACCAGGTGGACGAAGCACCGGAGAAACGCCGTGTTCACATCGTCATAGACGGGCTGACTCTGCCCGAACCCATCACGGGTGGCGACATGGAAGTGGCGGTAGACGATTGGATTGTGGTGAACGAGGATATCACCATGTAATATTATATGTTTCACTTTAATTATTTAAGTAACAATGAAAAGTAAGTATTTAGTAGTAGCGTTGTCGGCTGTCGCATTGGCGGCTTGCAACAATGATGAAGTGATGGAAGTGAACCAAGGACGTGGCATCAGCTTCCAAGTGGCAACAGAGGCGTCTACCCGTGCAACGTCAACGACGACCACCTCTATCAATGAGTTCAAGGTTTGGGGATTCACTGATGACAAGACTTTGATGAACGGCATCGAGGTTACGAAAGCCGATAACAAATGGACTTATGACGGTACTATCTTCTGGCCGGCAACGGCGGTGGACTTCTATTCCGTATCGCCGAGCAATGTTGCAGGAGTAAGCATTACAAAGGATGCGCAGAAGATTACCGGCTTTACGGTAGACGCTGACCAAAGCAAGCAAGTGGATTTGCTCTATGCCGTGAACAAGGGTGAAACGAAAGATGACCACGCGGCATCTGCTGTCAACATCAACTTCCGCCATGCCCTGTCTCAAATCGTGTTTAAGGCCAAGAATACGAATGAGAACCTGAAGGTTACCGTAAAGGGTGTGAAGATTGCCAATATCAAGAAAGCCGGCGATTTTACGTATCCTACCCAGGCAACAACTGTACAGAACACTGAGGTAGATGGTACGATTGTAGCAACCACACAGGGCACATGGAGTAATGTTTCTACACTTGAAGATTTCAGCGCAGGCATGGAAGCTAACGGAGTTACATTGGATGGCGAGGTAGAAACAGCCTTAGACCTCAGCAATGCAAGCGGCGCCCTGTTTATGATTCCGCAGACACTGACTGCTTGGAACCCGGAAAACGAAGGTTGCTTGGCATCTGATGACGTTTACTTCCTGCTGAACTGCCAAATCTTGAGCGGTACCGACAAAAACATCCAAGTATGGCCGTCGGACGCAGATGAGACTTTTGCTGAAATCGCCGTTCCTGCCGAGGCCATCACTTGGGAGCAAGGCAAGAAGTACGTCTACACCTTTGTCTTTGGCGAAGGCGCTGGTTACGAGCCGGGAGAGGAAGAAAACCCGGATCCCACATTGGTTGGCATCGGCTTCGATGTTACAGTGGATGAATTTATCGCAGTAACGCCCGACCAGGAGATTGAAATGGGCACAGACGAAGAAGGCAATTAATAACCTTTAATGCCGTTTTTCAGGCATGACTCCAAGCCGGGCGGGGTTGAATGTTCCCTTCCCGGCTACTATGATTGACTAATGAATAAAAGCGAAAGAACTATGAAACCAATCCATTTACACAGCTGGATAGGCGGCGCGGCTGTCATGCTGATGTTTTCGCTGGCCGCCTCGTGCACGGACGAAGAAATGTTCCAACGTCCGGCTGCCACCGACGGCATCGCCTTCCTCCCCTCCATCGTGAACAAAGGCTGGAGTGCGGGCGATTCCACCCAGACCCGCACCCTCACCCCCGCCTCCCGCCACAGCGTGACGGAACTGCGCAACGCCCAGGGCGGCCGGACCCTCTACCTCCACACTACGGAGACAGACAGCATCGCCGCACCCGCCGCGCCGGATACGGCACGCATCGCCACACGCGGTGCCTTAGTCACCACGACCACAGCATTCGAGGTACAATACGGCAGTTTCGGCGTATTGGCGTGGGCCTACCAAGGCGAATGGAGCGACACGCAAGAACCCAACTACATAAACAACGCGAAAGCCACTGCCAGCGGCGGCACGTATGGTTTCAATCCGCCCTACTTCTGGCCCGACGAAATATATAATATGGCATTCTTTGCCTATGCGCCCTATGATGAGGACGGGACTATCTTCCAAAATAAAACGGGTGAACCGACATTACAATATACCGTACCTACGGACATTACCGAACAGAAAGACCTGCTGGCCTGTTGGAAAAAAATAGAAGAAGATATAAAAGACAACAAGCGGAAAAACGTGAAACTGAATTTCTCCCACCTCTGCACCGCCGTGAAGTTCAAAGTGGGCAAAGGGCTGGAAAACGCCATCACCTCCATCTCTATCAAGAACGTATATGGCAGTGGCACTTATTCCGTAGCTGACGGTAAGTGGACCATGACCGGAGAAGCGAATGGCACATACACCCTCGATGTAAATCCAGAGAATACACCACAAGACACCGAACTGACCACCGGCGAGAACATCTTTATGATGATTCCGCAGACGCTGCCGGATGGTGCCGAGATTGAAGTGAAATTTACAGAAGATGACCAAGAGCAGACACTGACCGCAAGCATCAGCGGCAAGGAGTGGCCGAAAGGACATACGGTCACCTACACCCTCTTAAGAACGGAAGTGATGGAAGAAAACATTTTCATAGTCGAGGCTGACACAAAGGAGGTTGATTACCAAGGGGGAGAACTCTCATTTACGATAACAAGCTATAAGAAGAAGACCGAAAACGGCACAGAGACCGAGACTCCCGTATCGTGGAAGATAACGGGCTACAAGGAAGAAGGAAGCACCGAATGGAGCACAACCGCCCCCACGTGGCTTACGCTGACAACGCAAGGTACCGGTTCATCACAAGGTGAAAATGGGAAAATGACAGTAAAAGCCCAAAACAGCTATACACAGAACCCGCAAAACGAAGCCCTGAAAGCAGCGGCGGAAATCGTCGGCCCGTATAACCTTTCCACGCGCGGAGGGAAAGAATCAATGAACACGGCAAACAGCTACATCGTGAACGCCCCCGGTACGTACACCCTGCCGCTGGTGTATGGCAACGCCATCGTCAATGGAAGTACAAATGAATCGGCCTACAAGACAAAGAATACCGGTGAGGGAATATTGAAGACTTTCATCAATCACCTAGGACTTGGCATAACTTCACCGTATATCTATGAAAATAAAGACGCGAACGGCAACAATTTGTCCGCCACAGATGCCGAACTCCTCTGGCAGGACGTAAAGGACCTGGTGACGAACGTCCAATTGACAGATGGGGGAAAGGCCTTGCAGTTCAAGGTAAACAAAGAGGTCATTGAGCAAGGCAATGCGGTGATAGCCATTAAGGACAGCGAGGGGACGATTATGTGGAGCTGGCACATCTGGGTGACCGACTACAATCCGTATGAGACGGGAGACAACTTCTTCAACCGCTATCTGGGATTCTGCTACAACGACACCAAGATTTACGACCTGCGCACTGTCACCTTGCGCTTCGAGCAGGACGGGACGGACAAGGAGGTCGAACTGACCATCACTCAGAAAGAGCATCGCATCGAAGACGGCAACTGCCCCTTCTACCAGTTCGGGCGCAAAGACCCGATGCTGCCCGCAACGACAAGCACAGCCGAGGCGGTGAACAAGACGTGGTATAATGCGCAGGGTAATGCTTCGACGGAGATAGAAGCAACAGGAGATAGAAACGATACGGGGAATGAAGTCATCATCAACTGTATGAAAAATCCGGATAAATTCTGTGCTGCTCCCTATATGGATATAGCGTATTACAACACCTGGGCTACAGATAATCGAAAAGGAGAAAGCGAGAAGAAAATGACTTCCGTCAAGACCGTTTACGACCCATCCCCGGCAGGTTATCAAGTGCCGGCACGGGAACCCCTAAGACTGGAACTCAAAGAGAAACCGAAATTTTATAGTGGCTATCGGAAAAGTAACGGTGACCCCACTGATTTTGCCAAGCTGGATTATAAGGATCTAGGTGAACACTATCGTGTCTTTTCTTCTCTCTCTGCAGAAATAAGTATAGACCCAAGCGACCCAACC
>CASEKR010000014.1 GCA_949288585.1 uncultured Bacteroides sp.
CGCCATTGCCCAATGGACGGCCACGCTGCACCCCCGTATGCCGCAAGGCCTGGGCACCGGCCTGCTCTTCACGGACAACGTGGACTATCCGCTGCACATCGAGGGGGATTGCCTGTGGTGCCGGAAAGAGGGGAAGGAACCGGAGTTGCTGGATTTCTTGCGGACATAAACAGAGAAACAAAATGAAAATAGACAATCTCACTATCATAAACCACCTGATAACCGAAAAGGAAGGGGGCAAAGTAGAGTTCAAGCAAACTACCGGACAATTAGAACGCGGTATGGAAACACTATGCGCCTTTCTTAATGGTGAGGGCGGCACGGTGCTGTTCGGCGTGGCGGACAACGGAAAAATCATCGGGCAGGAACTGAGCGACAAAACAAAACGGGAGATAGCAGAAGCTATCCGCCTCATCGAACCGTTTGCCACAATAACAGTCGCATACGTAGGCATTCCCGATGCAAACAAATATGTTATAGTCTTAGATGCGGAGAAACAATGTTACATGCGACCTTTCATATACAAAGGGAGAGCTTACCAACGAATAGAAAGCGTCACGTCCATTATGCCGCAGGACAAATACAATCACTTGTTGATGCAACGGGGCGGCAAGTATGGCTGGGAAGCATTGCCTGCCCCAGACTTGCAGATAAGTGACCTTGACGAGAACGCCATTATCGGTGCGGTACGTGCAGGAATCAACTGCGGACGCCTGCCGGAAACCACCATCCGCGAAGAAATACCCGCTATCCTTGAAAAACTCGACCTGCAACACAATGGGAAACTGAACAACGCCGCCGCCGTATTGTTCGGACGTAATCTTTATAATTATCCCCAATGCTTGTTGCGGCTGGCAAGATTCAAAGGCACGACCAAAGAGGAATTCATAGACAACCAACGTCTTCAAGGAAATATCTACGTGCTGTTAGACGCAGCTATGTCGTTCTTTTTCAAGCACCTGTCATTGTCGGGGAAAATAGAAGGACTATACCGTAAAGAAGAACTGGGTATACCCTACAAGGCATTGAGAGAATGCTGTATCAACGCCTTTTGCCACAGAGCCTACCATCGTCCGGGCAGTTCGGTGGGCATCGCCATTTACGATGACCGTGTGGAAATAGAGAATAGCGGCACGTTCTCTCCCGACATGACCCTTGAAAAACTACTTGGCGGACACAGTTCCGAACCGCCCAACCTCATCATAGCCAATGTGCTTTATAAAAGTGAACTGTTGGAAAGCTGGGGACGCGGTATCCAACTGATGATTGACGAATGCCATCGCGTCAACATACCCGCCCCTGAATTTCATACGGACGGAAGTACCGTATGGGTAATCTTCCGCTACGAGAAGGAAACGGCAGGGCAAGCATCCGACAAGCACCCGACAAGCACCCGACAAGTGCCCGACAAGCACCCGACAAGCATCATCCAGCTCATTGAAACGATAGGAGAACGCACTTGCTCGTTGAGAGAACTGATGGAACTGATGGAACTGAAAAACAGGGAGAATTTCTTGAATAATTATCTAAGGCCTTCCCTGGAGGCCGGATTGGTGGAACCACTCTACCCAGACCAGCCCAAACACCCCAAACAAAAGTATCGGCTTACCGAACCGGGCAAAGTCTTGCTGCAAGACAATAAAAAGTAGAATTAAAATTTCCAACTGACATGACTCGCTTCATCACCGACATAGAACAGCAAACCATCACCATCGACGGCTGCACCTACACCGCCGACGACTGCCGCGAAAGACTGTACGAAGACTTCTGCCGCCTCCACGGCACGGACAGCTTCCACGCCCGCCTGGCGGAGTTCCTCCAAGAATGGTTCGATGCTTCGGACACAGTGCGCGTGCATACCTCCGGCTCCACCGGCACGCCGAAGGAACTGCGGGTGGAGAAACGCCGCATGATGGCATCAGCCATGATGACCGTGGATTTCCTGGGATTACAGAAGGGAGACACCGCCCTCCTCTGCATGCCCCTGCAATACATAGCGGGCAAGATGGTCGTGGTGCGTTCCTTGGTGGCGGGGCTGAACCTGCTGCCCGTCACTCCTTCGGGACACCCGCTGAAGAACCTGCCCGAGGCACCCGTCTTCACGGCCATGATACCGATGCAGGTGTTCAACGCCCTCCAAGTGCCTGCCGAACAAGCCCTGCTGAAGGATGTCCGCCAACTGATTATCGGCGGAGGAAGCATTGATGCCTCCTTGGGCGAGGCCCTGAAAACCTTCCCCCACGCCGTGTGGAGCACCTACGGCATGACGGAGACGCTGTCCCACATCGCCATGCGCCGCCTGAACGGCCCGGAAGCCTCGGAGTGGTACACCCCTTTCCCCGGCGTGGACACCTCCTTGGGAACAGACGGCAACCTGGTTATCCACGCCCCGGCGGTGAACCCCGACGAACTGCCCACCAACGACTTGGCGGAGTTTGACGCCCAAGGCCGCTTCCGCATCCTGGGACGGCGGGACAACATCGTCAACACGGGCGGCGTGAAAGTACAAATCGAGCAGGTGGAAGACGCCTTGCGCCCCCGCCTGCCCTTTCCGTTTGCCATCACCTCCGTGCCCGATGCCAAATTCGGCGAACGCATCGTGCTGTTGGTGGAAAACGCCCGGACGGACGACCCGCTCCTTTCGCAAGCCATCGCCGCCCTGCCCCCGTATTGGCGGCCCAAACAGGTGTTCAGCGTTTCCCAACTACCCCAAACGGGGACAGGGAAACCCGACCGGGCGACTGCACGGCAACTGGCGCGGGGATTGGCAAAAGAGAAATAATATAATCACTCTGTCACTTCCACCCCCTTCAACGTCGCCGAACTGCTCTCCGTCACCCGCACCGTCACCCGGTCGCCGATGCGATGCGTGCCCCGGTCGAACACGACCACCCGGTTCTGCTCCGTGCGGCCGAACAGTTGCTCGCGGCTGCGCTTGGACACGCCTTCCACCAATACTTCGTAGGTCTGCCCCACGCAACGGGCGTTTGCCTCTGCCGACAGACGGTTCTGAAGGGCAATGATCTCGTTGAGGCGGCGGATTTTCACCTCTTCGGGCACATCGTCCGGCAAGTGCTTGGAGGCATACGTGCCCGGACGCTCGGAATACTTGAACATGAAGGCCGAGTCGTAGCGGCACGCCTCCATCAGCGACAGGGACAACTGGTGGTCTTCTTCCGTCTCGCCGGGGAAGCCGCAGAAGATGTCGGTGCTGAGGCCGCAATCGGGGATGATGCGCCGGATGGCCGCCACGCGCTCCAGATACCATTCGCGGTCGTACTTGCGGTTCATCAACTTCAGGATGCGGCTGCTCCCGCTCTGCACGGGCAGGTGGATATGGCGGCAGACGTTCGGCTCGTCGGCAATGACGTGCAGCGTCTCGTCGCTCATGTCCTTGGGGTGCGACGTGGTGAACCGCACGCGCATCCCGGGGACGGCGCGGGCCACCGTGCGCAGCAGTTCGGGGAAGGTGACCACCGTGCCGTCCGGACGTTCGAAGCGGTAGGAGTTGACGTTCTGCCCCAGCAGGGTGACTTCCTTGAATCCCTTCTCCGCCAGGTCGCGGGCTTCGCGCAGGATGCTCTCCACGTCGCGGCTACGCTCGCGCCCCCGGGTGTAAGGGACAATGCAATAGGTGCAGAAGTTGTTGCAGCCGCGCATGATGGACACGAAGCCCGAGACGCGGTTGGCGCCCACGCGGCGGGGCACCACGTCGCGGTAGGTCTCGGTGGTGGACAGTTCCACGTTGATAGCCTTCTGGCCCGCCTCGGCAGCCGCCACGAGGTCGGGCAGGCTGAGATAGGCGTCCGGACCGGCCACGATGTCCACGCCGTGGCGTTCGATAAGCTCGTCCTTCACGCGCTCGGCCATGCAGCCCACGACGCCAATGAGCAGGCCCGGATGCCGCTTGCGCAGCGTGCGGAGCGCCTCGAGGCGGTTCAGGATTTTCTGCTCGGCATTGTCGCGCACGGAGCAGGTGTTCAGGAACACGGCATCGGCCTCTTCGGCCGAGGGGGCGGTGTCGTAGCCTGCCATTTTCATCACGGAAGCAATCACTTCGCTATCGGCCACGTTCATCTGGCAGCCGTAGGTCTCGATATACAGGCGCTTGTCGCCCCCGTCGGTTGCGGATTTAAAGTCCGCTTCCTTCTTTTCTTTCTTCATATCACGCAATATTGTTGGTTTTCGGGGACAAAGATACGGCTTCGGCGGCACATTCGGGTAACTTTGCTTTAATTTGTGTTAACTCTATGAAGTTTTTCTTACGTTAATTTGGTGTAATGAAGAAAAATCCGGACTTTTGTCCGCTGAAAGAAACATTAGATTTTTTCATAGTTAAGGTTTAGGTTAAAAAGATGAAGGGGAGCTGTGAAGCTGCCCTTTTTTCATGCCCGGCTCCTTCCTTCGCAAGGCCTTCATACACAGTCCCTTCTGCCCATCCCCGCTCCTACCCCTTGAAACGCTTGCCCCGAGTGCGGCGTTCATTTCTCCCGAGTGCGGCAAACGTAAACCCCGGGTGCGGCGTTCGCAAACGCCTTCCGGAATCTCTCCGCCGGCCGTTTTTAATTTTTAATTATCTATCCTTAATTTAACCGGAAATATTCCTTAACTTTGGGCGGAAAAACCAGAGCTTTTGCCGTATGGAAGATTTACTGAAATTTTTACTTGTGGCTGCCACCGTGGTAATCGCCATCGTCAAACACGTCCAAGACAACGCGAAAAAGAAAGCGGCACAGAAGCCGCCCAGCCCGACGGCCGGACCCGTCCCGCCCTTCTCCGCCCCCGAAGAAGCGGACGAGACCTACGGCGGCTACATCCCCGCCGGGCCAGCCCCCGAGCCGGAAGCACCCGTCCGGCCCAAACCCGTGGCACGCCCCGAAGGCCGGCGCACCACCCCGCAAAAGCCCCTGCAAACCGCCCCTGCCCCCGGCGCACTGCCCGAAACGGACGACGCGGACTACCAACTCCGCTCGCCCGAGGACGTGAGGCGCGCCATCGTCTGGAGCGAAATACTGAACCGCAAATACTGAAGAACAACCGGAATATTCACATTAAAATATAAAACAGAACAAAATCATGGCACTCAACTACATCTCGGCAGCAGAAGCTGCCAGCCTCATCAAGCACGGCTATAACATCGGACTCAGTGGATTCACACCCGCCGGAACTGCTAAAGCCGTCACCGCCGAACTGGCCAAGATAGCAGAAGCGGAACACACAGCCGGACGGCCCTTCCAAGTGGGCATCTTCACCGGAGCCTCGACGGGCGACTCGTGCGACGGCGTGCTGTCGCGGGCCAAAGCCATCCGCTACCGCGCCCCCTACACCACGAACACCGACTTCCGCAAAGCCGTGAACAACGGAGAAATCGCCTACAACGACATCCACCTCTCGCAAATGGCGCAGGAACTGCGCTACGGATTCATGGGCAAAGTCGACGTGGCCATCATCGAAGCCTGCGAAGTCACCGAGGACGGGAAAATCTACCTGACCGCCGCCGGAGGCATCGCGCCCACCGTGTGCCGCCTGGCCGAGAGAATCATCGTCGAGCTGAACGCTGCCCACAGCAAGGCGGCGATGGGCCTGCATGATGTCTACGAACCGCTCGACCCGCCCTGCCGCCGCGAGATTCCCATCTACAAACCCAGCGACCGCATCGGCAGCACCTACATCAAGGTCGACCCGAAGAAGATAGTCGGCGTGGTTGAAACCAACTGGCCCGACGAAGCCCGCTCGTTCGCCGCTTCCGACCCGCTGACCGACCGCATCGGCCGGAACGTGGCCGACTTCCTGGCAGCCGACATGAAGCGCGGCATCATCCCCTCCACGTTCCTCCCGCTCCAGTCGGGCGTGGGCAACATCGCCAACGCCGTGCTCAGCGCACTGGGACATGACAAGACCATCCCGCCCTTCGAGATGTACACCGAAGTCATCCAGAACTCCGTCATCGGGCTTATCCGCGAGGGACGCATCAAGTTCGGCAGCGCCTGCTCGCTGACGGTGACCAACGATTGCCTGCAAGGCATCTACGACGACATGGACTTCTTCCGCGACAAGCTCGTGCTCCGCCCGTCCGAAATCTCCAACAGCCCCGAAGTCGTGCGCCGACTGGGCATCATCTCCATCAACACGGCCATCGAGGCCGACATCTACGGAAACGTCAACTCCACGCACATCGGCGGCACCCGGATGATGAACGGCATCGGCGGAAGCGGCGACTTCACGCGCAACGCCTACATATCTATCTTCACCTGTCCTTCGGTGGCCAAGGAAGGACGCATCAGCGCCATCGTGCCCATGGTTTCCCACCACGACCATTCGGAGCATGACGTCAACGTCATCGTCACCGAGCAAGGCGTAGCCGACCTGCGCGGCAAGAGTCCGAAGGAAAGGGCGCAAGCCATCATCGAGCACTGCGTGCACCCGGACTACAAGAACATCCTTTGGGACTACCTCAAACTGACCGACGGCAAGTCGCAGACGCCCCACGCCATCCAAGCGGCACTGGGGATGCACGCCGAACTGGCCAAGAGCGGCGACATGCGCAACACGGACTGGAGCCTCTACGCTTAGAAGCATCGCTCCTGCCCAGCGGACAAACAGATTACTCGAAAGCCTGCCTGCGCGCGCCCTTCGCGGAACTACGGGCAATGCACAACCAACGCATTGCACAGCGCATCCTGAAGGGCGCGCGCCCGTCGGCCGGACAGCACGTTCTGGTTCATGACGGCGAAGGCCAGCCAATGCCCGTTCTTTGCTTGGAGGTATCCCGCCAGGCAGTTAATGCCCGTGTAAGAACCAGTCTTGGCATAGACGCGTTTGTAGGAAGGAGTGCCGCGCCCCAGGCGGTACTTCAGCGTGCCGTCCACGCCGCCCACGGGCAACGCCTTGTAGAGTTTGCTGAAAATCTTGCTGTCCGCATAGGCATAGCGCAGGAAGGACACCAGCAGTTCGGGAGAAAGGTAGTCGTAGTGGGAGAGTCCGCAGCCGTCGGCCACGCGATAGCCGGCCGGATTGTGCCCCAGTTGCTCCATCAGTTCCCTGACCGCCCGGACGGCATCCTTGACGCGGACGGGGCGATGGCCCGTGTGGTGCAGACCTAAACGGCAGAAGACGGCCTCGGCGTTCAGGTTGTCGCTCTCCTTCATCATTTCGTCCAGCACGCGCTGCGCGGAGGTCTCGTGCACGGCCAGCAGGGTACAAAGGCTGTCGCGCCGCAGCGGGGCGAAGTCGTAAAGGCTGTCCGGCGTCGCTTGCGAAGCGTGGATGCCCTGCGAAGAGAGGCGTTCGGCGAAGGTGTGCATGAAGAAGTCCTGCGACGAATACAGGTTGAGCGTGCGCGTCTGGCGGCCGACGACGTTGCCCGACACCCGAATCTCGTTGCTGTTCTCCATCCACGGACGGGTGACGCGCAAGGGGCCGGCCGAGGGCACGCGGGTGCGCGCCGTATTCTTTATAGTATAATAGGTAGAGGCGGGGAGAACCGTCACCCGGGCCGTGTCGCCCGCCTGCCCCGGCTCGACCGAAACCTCGACAACCCCCTTGTTCAGCATCAGCGGCGACAGATAGGGCTGGAAGGAAGCCGGATTGTCGTCCCACAGCCAGCCGCTGCCCCAGTAGAGCGAGTCCTTCATCGAAACATCGCCCCGGATGCGCCCCGTCACGACGGAGAATGGCGCGCGTCGCGCCGTAGCTGCCACCAAAGAGTCGAGGTCTTCATCGTCCAGTTCGGGGTCGAACCCGCCGACCACATAGAGGTCGCCGTGCAGAGTGTCGCCCTCTATTTGCCCCTGGCACCACACCTCCGTGCGGAACGGTTCGTCAAAGCGGGATTCGGACAGAGCGGCAATGGCAGTTACCAACTTCATGGTCGAGGCGGGACGCGACAGGCATCCGGCTCTATACTCATAGAGCGGGCGGTTCGCCGTGAGGTCATACACGGCGATGCCCACGTCCGAGCCTTGCGGCAGGCGGGCGGCGACGAGGGAATCGAGGCGGGCGGCCAAGGCAGAATCGGGTAGGGCAGCACCTGCGGAACGCTCCAATCTCCCTTCCTGCGCAGGCAACGAAACCCAGCACAACAGCAGCAATCCCAATGAAAAGAGCAACTTCCTCATCGTAAAACCTCCTCTATCTTCCGGCGAAGACTGCCCTTGCCATATCCAGTCCAAGTATCCAGCACTATCCCGTCCGGAGAAATGAGCACGTAGTGCGGAATGCCCTGCACACCGTAGGCGGCAGCCAGCCCTTCTCCGTCGTGACGCAGCTCGTTCCACTGGTTTCCCTTCATTCCCTTCTCGGTGAGGAACTTTTTCCATGCCTCTTCGGGGTCTGAACTGATGCTAACGACGGCCAGCCGGTCGGCATAGTCGGCAGTGATTTCTTCCAGTTCGGGAATGGAGCGCAGGCAAGGGCCGCATCCCTGGCTCCAGAAGTCGAGCAGGATGTACTTCCCGCTGAACTCGGCTAAGAAGTGCCGGTTGCCATCGGCATCAAAAGCCGGACTGTCGTACATCTTCTCGCCCACCTTCACCGTGGGGGAAGGGTACAACAGATGGTACACGCGCTTGCCGGCGGGCATCTGCTTCACGGAGTCGGGTAACGTCCCGTACAATTCTTTCAAGGGTTCGGCCAAGGCGACAAAGTCCTTAAACTCGTCATACTTGGGAGCGGCAGACAAGATACCGGCATACGTTTTCAGGTTATCCATCCACACCTTCGAAAGCGGGGCTGTCTTCATGCACTCCACTTGCCGCCGTGCTATTTCAAATTGCAAGGGGTCCGAAAGGCGGCGGATGGAATCGACTTGGGTCCATATTTCTTCCGGAAAAGCCGAGTTCTCTTTCTGCATTTCGCGGTGCATCTGCATGAGCAAGTCTTTTTCGGCCGCACTGTATGCCTGCTGCTTCTCCAGCACCTCGCGCGCGCAGTCGACGAAGCGTGTTTCTTCCTGCTGTTCGAACAAGTCGCTCTTCACGTTCCAGAGAGCGAAGAGTTTCCCGCTTCCGCTCACCTCTATCCGCCTGCCCGGAGCCGCCCACACCGTCAGCCAGGTATTGGGGAAGCCCGGTTCGTCCGACATGATGCCGAAGCGTTTCAATGTGGAGATAGTATCCCGGAAGGTGAACTTTCCGCCCATCAGGGTGTCTTGCCGCACTACTTGCAACAGGTTGGCGTTCATGTCATACAACGCTATGACGGTGCTGTCCGGCACTCCTTCCAGACGTCCTTCTATCAAATACTCGTTGTCGGGCACCGACGGCGCGCAGGCGGCCAGGAGTCCTGCGGCGCAAAGGCCTCCTAAAATCTTTTTCATTTCTTTACTTATTATATAGTCTATCCGTTGATTCAATCTTTCTTCACCGGATTCCTTCCGCACAGGCTTCTTTGAAAATCTCGCCCACGGTGGGATGAGGGAAGACCATCCGCGCCCATTGCTCTGCGGTCAGTCCCAGTTGGATGGCCATGCCGCCCAGGGTGATAAGCTCGGAAGCGGGGTTGCCAAGGACGTGGACGCCAAGCACGCGGTTGTCCTCGCCAAGGAGCAGCTTGCACGTGCCGTTGACGCCTTCATTCTCGGCCACGAAACGGCCGGAGTAGGCCATGGGTAGTCGGACGGCGCGGTAGGCGATGCCCTGGCTGCGGAGAGTATCTTCGGTCTGCCCCACGCCCGCAATCTCGGGATTGGTGTAGACCACGGCGGGGATGGCGCGGTAGGACATCGCGTCGTCCTGTCCCAGGATGTGGTGGACGGCCACTTCGGCTTCGCGCACGGCGGTGTGAGCCAGGAGCGACTGCCCCGTCAGGTCGCCGCAGACGTACACGCCGGGCAGAGATGTCTGCATGTGGCTGTCGACGCGGAGTTGTCCGCGCCCAGTCTTCTCCAGCGGCAGGTTTTCCAGGCCGAAGCCTTGGGTGACGGGGCGGCGGCCCACGCTGAGCAGCACACGCTCCGCTTCGAGCACGGCGGGGCCGTCGGCATTCTCTACCGCGACGCGCACGACGGTGTCATCGCCCTCCAGCGACGTGACGCGGGTGGAGGTGAGGAAGCGCACGCCGCGCTTGGCGTAGTCGGCGCGGAGCAAGGCCGCAAGCTCGCGGTCCATGCCGCCCAGTATCTCGTCCATCATCTCGACCACGGTGACCTCCGCGCCCAAACTGCGGAAGAAAGAGGCGAACTCTAAGCCGATGACTCCGCCGCCAACGACGACGAGCGAGTGGGGGAGCGCCTTGCTGTCCAGCGCGTCGCGGTGGGTCCAGTAGGGCACGCGCTCCACGCCGGGGATGGGGGGAACGAACGTCTCCGAGCCGGTGCAGAGGAGGAGGTTGTCACAACTGTACGCCTGCCCGCCGCAGAGGACGTGGTTCCGGTCTGCTATCGCGGCCTCGCCCGCGACTATTTCCACGCCGGCAGCCGTCAGGCGCGACTTGATGCCGAGCACGAGCTTGCGCACCACTTTCTGCTTGCGCGCGACGATTTTCGGCAGGTCGAACGACAGGCCTTCCACGCCGACGGCATATTTCTGCGCCCCGCGCGCCGTGTCGAGCACCTTGGCCGAATAGAGCAGGGTCTTGGTGGGGATGCATCCCTCGTTCAGGCAAACGCCGCCCAGGGCGCGCTTCTCGAACAACACCACACGGAGTCCCGCCCGTGCGGCAGCTTCGGCGGCCGTATATCCGGCAGGGCCGCCCCCGATGATGGCTACTTGGTAATCCATGATTTCTTTTGTTTAAAATATTTGGGCGCAAGTTACAAAATAATTTTCGTCCGCACCCCCTTCCAGAAAGTGTTTTTACGGGGGATTGCGCGGAGTGCGGCGTTCATTTGCGCGGAGTGCGGCGTTCGCTTCTCCCGAGTGCGGCGTTCATTTCTCCCGAGTGCGGCGTTCACAACCGCCGTCCACAGGAGAGGCAAAGGGGTGGGGGAGATGACAAGAAAAAAGAAAAAACGGGGGAAAAACATACGCCGTACACAATTTCTGCCTACCTTTGCAAAGGTTCAAAAGAATGAAGTAATTAAAGCAGATTCCGTCTCCTATGACACGAACAAGACACTTCTGGCTCCTGGCAGCCATCACCTTCCTGTCCCTCTTCCTTTTCATGGGGCAAACGCCGTTCCACACCAAAGGCGAGCCGCGCGAAGCGGTGGTCGCCCTCTCCATGCTACAACAACACAACTGGACGCTGCCCGTCAACAACGGGGTGGACATGGCCTACAAGCCGCCGTTCTTCCATTGGTGCATCGCCGCCGCGTCCACTGTGGCGGGCGAAGTGAACGAATACACCGCGCGCTTCCCTTCGGCCTTCTGGCTGGCCGTCATGGTGCTGGCGGGATACGTGTTCTTTGCCAAGCGGCGGGGCGTCGAAGTGGCCTTCCTCATGGGGCTCTTGACGCTGACCAACTTCGAGGTGCACCGGGCGGGCGTCAACTGCCGCGTCGACATGGTTCTGTCCGCCCTCATCGTCCTGGCCATCTACCAACTCTACAAATGGGGCGAACGCGGGCTGCGGGGCATCCCCTGGACGGGCATCCTGTGCATGAGCGGCGCGGCCCTGACCAAAGGGCCCGTGGGCATCGTACTGCCCTGCCTGGTGGTCGCCGTCTTCCTGTGGATTCGCGGCTACAACTTTTGGCGGCTGTTGGGCCGGTTTGCCGCCACGGCCATCCGGGCGTGCATATTGCCTATGGTCTGGTACCTGGCAGCCTGGCGGCAAGGGGGCGAAGAGTTCCTGTCGCTGGTGCTCGAAGAGAACGTCCTGCGCTTCCTGGGCAAGATGAGTTACGAATCGCACGAGAACCCATGGTGGTACAACGTGGTGACCGTCGTCGCCGGATGGACGCCTTACACGCTGCTGGCGCTGATGTCGCTCTTCGTGCTGAAATATAAAAAAGTAAATGGAAATGTCCGCATCTGGTGGACGCGCCTGCGCGACTACATCCGCCGCATGGACGACGCGCGCCTGCTCTCCCTGCTGGCCACGGTGCTGATATTCGTCTTCTACTGCATCCCCAAGAGCAAACGGAGTGTCTACCTGCTTCCCATTTACCCGTTCATCGCTTACTTCCTGGCCGAATACATCCTGTGGCTGTGCCGCAACCACCGCGCCGTGGTGCGCGCCTTCGGCCACGTGCTCGCCGCGCTGGCCGTCGCCCTGCTGGCGCTCTTCGCCGCCCTGCAGGCCGGACTGGTGCCCGACAGCATCTTCGGCACCGGCCGCCATGCCGCACAGAACATCGCCTTCAAGCAGTCGCTCGAAACGGTGCCCATCGGCTTCCTGGCTGTCCTGGCGCTGGCCGTACTGGTGGCTGGCATCGCCGCCTTCTACCGCGCCGCGCGGCGGGACAACCCACAGACATTGCCCTACGCAGTCGCCGCACTGGTCTTCACCATCTACTTCTCGCTGGACGGCTTCTTCCAGCCCACCGTCTTGGCCGTGAAGTCGGACAAGCCCGTGGCCGAACACATCGCCACGCTGGTGCCGCCGGACGCCACGCTCTGCTCGTGCCATCCGGACTATCCGTCGGCCAACATCCTGCACCCCTTCACGCTGAACTTCTACCTGGACAACCGCATCGTGCCCTTCGGCGCCTTCTTCCCCGAAGAGGGCTACTTAGTGGCGGGGCGCGGAGACATCGAAGCCTTCAAGCAACGCTACGGCAACGACTACGACACGGAAGAAGTGTGGGACAGCGGGCACCGCAGCTGCGACTCGAAACAGATTATCTTGCTCTGCAAGTTCCATAAGAAACCGGACAACGCCGCCACCACCCAAAATGAAACTGCTGCGGAAGGAAATCGGGAGTGAGTTCGTACGCTTCGGCGTCGTGGGCGTGACGGCCACGGGCGTGCATTATGGCGTATATTGGCTGCTGCAACATGTGCTGAACGTCAACCTCGCCTACACGGCCGGCTACCTGACGGGCTTCGCGCTCAACTTCTACCTGACGGCGCACTTCACCTTCCGCACCCGCCCTTCGTGGAAAAAGCTCTTCGGCATGGGCGCGGCGCACGCGGTGAACTACGGCCTGCACCTCGCACTGCTCAACCTGTTCCTCTGGGCGGGATTGGCCAACGAATGGGCGCCGCTGCCCGTCTTTGCCATCGCCGTACCGGTGAACTTCCTGCTGGTAAGATTTGTTTTTAAGAGAAAGGAGAAAAAGAAATCATGGACTTAGCCATCATCGTACCCTGCTACAACGAAGAAGAAGTCTTGACAGAGACCACCGCCCGCCTGACCGGCGTGCTGGAACGCCTGCAACAGGCAGGACAAATCAGCGAAGGACGCATCCTCTTCGTAGACGACGGAAGCCGCGACCGCACCTGGACGCTCATCGAACAGTTCGCCGCCGCCGACCCGCGCATCTGCGGGCTGAAACTATCGCGCAACGAAGGACACCAACGCGCCTTGTGGGCAGGACTGGAATGGGCGGCAAGCCATGCCGACGCCGCCGTCAGCATCGACGCCGACCTGCAAGACGACGTGGAAGCTATCCTGCCGATGGTGGAATATTTCCGGAAAGGGATAGACGTGGTGTACGGCGTCCGGAAGGAGCGCGCCTCGGACACGTTCTTCAAGCGCAACACTGCCTTGATGTTCTACCGCCTGGTGAACGCCCTGGGCGGGCAGATCGTGTACAACCACGCCGACTTCCGCCTGCTGAGCCGCCGCGCCATGCAAGCCCTCGTCTCGTTCCCCGAACGCAACCTGTTCCTGCGCGGGCTGGTGCCACTGGTGGGCTACCCCTCGGCCACCGTTTGGTACGACCGCCACGAGCGCTTCGCCGGGCAATCCAAATACCCGCTGAAGAAAATGCTGAGCTTCGCCATCGACGGCATCACGTCGTTCTCCACCCGCCCGCTGCGCTACATTACTTACCTGGGGCTGCTGTTCGTGCTCATCGCCATAGGAGCCATTGCCTACGCGCTCTTCTCCTACGTGAACCACGACGTTATGCCCGGCTGGACCTCGCTGGTAGTGTCAGTCTGGTTTGTCGGGGGCATGGTGCTGCTGGCCTGCGGCATCATCGGGGAATATGTGGGGAAAATATACAAGGAAGTGAAACGCCGCCCGCATTATTTCGTTGAGAAAGAAGCAGGCAGCCGCTTCTCCAACGCCCGGACGAACTCGTCCTCGTTGGCAGGCGACAACGCGTCGAACTTGCCGTCGGCATAGCGCACCAGCACATAGCGTACCAACGCCCGTCCCGCCACCTGCATGGACGACGCGCGCTCCACGCCCACGATGTCCGACAAAGGCCGTTCGCGCCGGCGGCTGAAACGCCCCCGGTCTATCAGCAAAAAACCGTCTGCGGTCAGCGTATAGGCGGTGTGGATGAGCCGTTCAATAAGGAACACCAGCCACACACACCACACAGCAGCCAGCACAGGCCGCTTCTCCCAGAGGCACCACACCGCCAGGAAACCAATCAACAACAGCATCAAGCACTGCCCGGGCAACAGCCGGGCGTGGAAAGTACGGTCCATACGCGAAAGATTTTGCGTGCTAAGATACGCATTTTACGCCGACAAGAGTACAAGAAAAGCGCTTAATACTTAACTTTGCGCCGTAAAAACATTCATATCATGGTAAGACAGTTCGATTTCCTCGTCATCGGCTCAGGAATAGCCGGGATGAGCTTTGCGCTGAAAGTGGCGCATAAAGGTTCGGTAGCTCTCATTTGCAAGGCCGGCATGGAAGAAGCCAACACCTACTTCGCACAAGGAGGCATTGCATCGGTCACCAACCTCGCAGTGGACAACTTCGAGAAACACATCGAAGATACCATGATTGCAGGCGACTGGATTAGCGACCGCGCCGCCGTGGAGAAGGTCGTGCGCAACGCCCCCGCCCAAATCCAAGAGCTTATCCGCTGGGGCGTGAACTTCGACAAGAAAGCCGACGGCAGCTTCGACCTGCACCGCGAAGGCGGCCACTCGGAGTTCCGCATCCTCCACCACCAAGACAATACGGGCGCGGAGATTCAAACCAGCCTCATTGAAGCCGTCAGGCAACACCCCAACATAACAGTATTCACCAACCACTACGCCGTGGAAATCATCACGCAACACCACCTCGGCATCATCGTAACGCGCCACACGCCCGGTATCAAGTGCTACGGCGCCTACGTGCTGGACGAAGAGACCGGCGTAGTAGACACTTTCCTCTCGAAAGTAACCGTCATGGCCACCGGAGGGTGCGAAGCGGTCTACCGCCATACAACCAATCCCCTGGTAGCTACCGGCGACGGCATCGCCATGGTCTACCGCGCGAAAGGGATTGTCAAAGACATGGAGTTCATTCAGTTTCATCCCACGGCGCTTTATCACCCGGGCGACCGCCCCTCGTTCCTGATTACGGAAGCCATGCGCGGCTACGGAGCCGTGCTCCGTACGCTGGACGGCAAAGAGTTCATGCAGAAATACGACCCGCGCCTGTCGCTCGCGCCGCGCGACATCGTGGCCCGCGCCATCGACAACGAGATGAAGCAACGCGGCGAGGACCACGTCTACCTGGACGTAACGCACAAAGACGCCGAGGAGACGAAGCGGCACTTCCCCAACATCTACCAGAAATGCCTCTCCATCGGCATCGACATTACCAAAGACTATATCCCCGTTGCCCCCGCCGCCCACTACCTGTGCGGAGGCATCAAAGTGGACCTGGACGGACAGAGCAGCATCCGCCGCCTCTACGCCATCGGCGAATGCTCGTGCACAGGACTGCACGGCGGCAACCGACTGGCCTCGAACTCGCTCATAGAGGCGGTGGTGTATGCCGACGCAGCCGCCCAGCATGCGATGACTGTGCTGGACCGCTACGACTTCAACACCGACATCCCGGAATGGAACGACGAAGGAACCATCTCGAACGAAGAGCGCGTGCTCATCACGCAAAGCATGAAGGAGGTAAACCAGATTATGGAAGCCTACGTGGGCATTGTGCGGAGCAACGTCCGCCTGACACGGGCATGGAATCGCCTGGACATCCTCTACGAGGAGACGGAACGCCTGTTCAAGCGGTGCAAGGCCACGCGCGAGCTGTGCGAACTGCGCAACCTGATTAACGTAGGCTACCTCATCACCAAGCAGGCAATGGAACGGAAAGAAAGCCGGGGCCTGCACTACACCATCGATTACCCGCACGCCGCCGCCCCTGCAGAATAAAACTCAACGGCCTTCTTCCGCCAGACGGCGGATGCGGCGCGCCCGTTCGGCAGAAGCGGGATGGGTGCTGACCCATTCGGCCAGGGCGGGCAAGTCTTCTTCCCCCGAAAGGCGAAGCAGGAAGTCGGCCAGGCCGTTGGGGTCAATGCCGGCTGCCAGGAGATAGCGGACAGCCAGGGCGTCCGCCTCGCTTTCCAAGCTACGGTCGTAGGCCGTGGAGGAGAGCACCCGCGCCAACTCGCCCAAGGCTTCCGCACCGCCGCCGGAAGTCATGGCCACCAGGGCGGAAAGCCCAACTTCTTTCACCAGCTTTTGCATGACATGCCCCTGCGTCAGGTGGGCCAGTTCGTGGGCCATGACGCCGGAAAGCTCGGCTTCGCTGCGGCAGGAGTCGAGCAGGGCAGTGTTCACCACCAGATGATTGCCGGGGCAGGCGAAGGCATTGACTTCTTCGCTCTCGACGAGGTGGAGGGAGACCGAAGAGCGGCCGATGCCGTTGGCGCGGCACAGTTCGTCCAGCAGAGAGTCCACCTCCACCACCCGAAGGGAATCGTCCACGAAGGCGGCGTCGGACGAGTAGAGCGACCACCATAATTCCCCCAGTTTATCTTCCACCACGGTTTCCTTCAGGCCGAAGGCATTCAGCCAATCGACGCGCGAGAAGGCAAAAAGCACGGCGCAAAAGGCCGCGACGGACACGAGGGACTGTGTCAGCGTCTTTCGGAGTTCGGTCTGCATAGCATGTCGGTCAAGGGAGCATAGACGTACCAGTCCACTTGGCGGCCTTTGTTGACGGACACCATGGTGTGGAACGTGGCGACGAAGTCTATCAGATTAAACAATACCACCGTAAACAGGTAGGCGAAATAGAACGAGGAGAGCGGAGCAGCATCGAACAGGATGCGCATGCTCCACCAGAAGAGCACGCAGTTGACAAGGAAGAGCGGCACTTGCGACACCAGCGCCTGCGTGCAATGCCAACGCACGAAGTAGGTCTTGTGCCGGTTGGCCAAGTAGAAAATCAGCGTGGCCAGCAGGTTGACGATGGGCAAGGGGAGACCCACCATCACCACCAGAAGCGACATGAGGTAGCTGTGGGCGGCCGCCTCGCGTTCGTATCCTTGGGGGACGTAGTAGTCTTTCATATTCCTTTATATATATTCCAAATCCAGTTGGCGAAGATGAGGGAGAAGAGGCCGACGAGCACAAGCCGGCGGTGCAAGGCCGCCTCCACGCGGAGGAAGCAGCGGTAGAGCGTGTCGCGGCGGAACAAGCCGTCGACCAGCAGCCAAAGGGACACCGCCGCCAAACCCACGGCCAACACGATGCCCACGGGATTGACGCAGAAAGCCCGCGCCACGTCGCCCGCCAAGAGCGCCCGCAGCGAGCGCGCCGCGCCGCAACCCGGACAGGGCAGCCCCGTCAGCCAGTGGAAAGGGCAGGGGAGAAGCCCCCCGCACAGCAGCCAGGCGTAACCCGCCGCGCACAGTACCGGAACCAGCACGTAGAACGGACGCCGCGCCATCAGACAAGCACCTGCTGGAGCTTCTGCATGTTGTGGTCGCGCGCCGTGCCCATAATGAGGAACAAGTCGACTATCCACCAGATGTAGGCGCCGCCGCACGTCAGCAGCTTGATGACGCCCAGGCCTATGTCGCCCACAAAGAAGCGATCGATGCCAAAGTATCCTACCAGGATGGAGATGATGAGGCAGATGGTGGGGTCTTTGAACTGGAGGCTCTGGAGGATGACCCATTTGTCGTCGGGCACGTTCAGCAGCATGTCGCGCACGGCTCCAATCTGATAGTCGTGGAAATATTTCCCGTTCGCCAAGATGAAGGCGTCTACTTTCTGTGAATCCATAATATAAGAAAATTGAATCAGTAAATATGCCGCAAAGATAACGAATCCACGGAAAACGGGGCAGGAATCTATTATTTTTTTACAAAACGGACTCAAAAAACCGCCCGTGCACTCAGCGGGAACAAGCGCCGCACTCGGGAGTTGCTTCCGACGCACTCGGGACAAACGCCGGACGCACTCGGCGGGAATGAACGCCGTACCCGGGGCAAAGGCCGCAAGGGGAGGTTCCTATCTTGTTGGGAATCAAAAGAAAACAGGAACTGCTGCAAAAAAAATCTTCCGGACCGAAGGACGGACCGGAAGATTGAAAAATTTTACCAATTCTCTTTCTTCACTTCGAAGTAAGCGCGGGGGTGCTGGCAGGCGGGGCACAGTTCCGGGGCTTCCTTGCCCACGTAGATGTATCCGCAGTTGCGGCACTGCCAGACGATTTCCTCTTCTTTGGCGAAGACCGTGCCCTGCTCGATGTTCTTGATGAAGGCGCGGTAGCGCTCTTCATGCCCTTTTTCGGCCACGGCGATGTTGCGGTACATCAGCGCGATTTCGGGGAAGCCTTCTTCGTCGGCCACATCGGCAAACTTGGGGTAGTCTGCCGTCCACTCTTCATTCTCGCCGGCGGCGGCGGCCTTCAGGTTTTCGAGCGTCGTTCCGATGACGCCCGCCGGATAAGAGGCCGTGATTTCCACCATGCCGCCTTCCAGCCATTTGAACATGCGCTTGGCGTGCTCCTTCTCCTGGTCCGCCGTCTCCAGGAAGATGGCGGCGATTTGTTCGTAGCCTTCCTTCTTGGCTACACTTGCAAAGTAGGTGTAACGCATGCGTGCCTGCGATTCGCCGGCAAAAGATGTCAGCAAGTTCTTCTCAGTCTGTGTTCCTTTGATACTTTTTCCCATGATTAGTTCGATGTTTGAGGGTGAATAAATAAGTTAGCCAGTTTCTCTTGCCTACAAAGTTAAGGCTTTGCAGCATAGAAACCTCATGAAAAGCAACAAAAAAAGCGGGCGGAATGCTTTCGGACGGCCGATTTTAACTACCTTTGCAGCCCGTTACAAAAATTAAGGATTTGCTTATGAAAGCTTTCGCATTCAGACCGAAACTGTTCGACACACTGAAACATTACGACAAACAGACTTTTGCGGCCGACCTCATGGCCGGCGTCATCGTGGGCATCGTCGCCCTGCCCCTCGCCATCGCCTTCGGCATCGCCTCGGGCGTGTCTCCCGAGAAAGGTATCGTCACGGCCATCATCGCCGGCTTCCTCATCTCCCTGCTGGGCGGCAGCCGCGTGCAGATAGGCGGCCCCACGGGCGCGTTCATCGTCATCGTCTACGGCGTCATCCAGCAATACGGCGAGGCGGGCCTCATCGCCGCCACGCTCATGGCCGGCGTCATCCTCGTCCTGCTGGGCGTCTTCCGCTTGGGCGCCATTATCAAGTTCATCCCCTATCCCATCATCGTGGGCTTCACGAGCGGCATCGCCGTCACCATCTTCACTACGCAAGTGGCCGACATCTTCGGCCTGCACTTCGGCGGAGAGCAGGTGCCGGGCGACTTCGTGGGAAAATGGATGCTCTACTTCCGGCACTTCGACACGGTCAACTGGTGGAACACGGCGGTCAGCATCGCCAGCATCCTGCTCATCGCCCTCACGCCGCGCGTCTCCAAGAAAGTGCCCGGCTCGCTCGTGGCCATAGTGGTCATGACGCTGGCCGTCTGGCTGCTCAAGACCCACCTGGGCATCACGGGCATCGACACCATCGGCGACCGCTTCAGCATCCGCGCCGAACTGCCCGACGCCGCCATCCCCGCCCTGGACTGGGAGGCGGTGAACAACCTCTTCCCCGTCGCGCTGACCATCGCCGTGCTGGGCGCCATCGAGTCGCTGCTCTCCGCCACCGTGGCCGACGGCGCCATCGGCGACCGCCACGACTCGAACACGGAACTCATCGCGCAGGGGGCGGCCAACATCGTCGCGCCCCTCTTCGGCGGCATCCCGGCGACGGGAGCCATCGCCCGCACCATGGCCAACATCAACAACGGCGGACGGACGCCCGTGGCGGGCATCGTGCACGCCGTCGTCCTGCTCCTCATCCTCCTGCTGCTCATGCCCCTGGCGAAGTACATCCCGATGGGCTGCCTGGCGGGCGTGCTGGCCGTGGTGGCCTACAACATGAGCGGATGGCGCACCTTCCGCGCGCTGCTGCGCAACCCGAAGGCCGACGTCACGGTGCTGTTCATCACCTTCTTCCTCACTGTCGTCTTCGACCTGACGGTAGCTATCGAAGCGGGACTCGTCATCGCATGCGTCCTCTTCATGCACCGCGTCATGGAGACGACGGAAATCTCTGTCATCAAAGACGAAATCGACCCGAACAAGGACACCGGCGCCGACACGCACGAGGAACACATCGTCATTCCCGACGGGGTGGAGGTCTACGAGATAAACGGCCCCTACTTCTTCGGCATCGCCACCAAGTTCGAAGAAATCATGGCCCGGCTGGGCGACCGCCCGAAGGTGCGTGTCGTGCGGATGCGCAAGGTGCCCTTCATCGACTCCACGGGCATCCACAACTTAGAGAGTCTCTGCCGCATGTCGCAGAAGGAGAAGATAACCATCGTGCTCAGCGGCGTCAACGAGAAGGTGCACCACGCCCTCCGGAAGTCCGGCTTCTACGAACTACTTGGCGAAGAAAACATCTGCCCCAACATCAACGTGGCGCTGGACAGGGCCAACCAACTCATCCAACGCTCCTAAACCCTTGCTGATATATGGCCAGAAGAAAGAAAAAGAAGAAATCGCGGGGATTGCTCTACACACTCCTCGTCGTCGTCCTCGCCTGCCTGAGCTACGAACCGCTGACGCGTGCCCTGCACGTCGACCCCGTCCGAAGCTTGCCCGCCGGAAACATTCCCGCCGCCCCTGCCGCCCTAAAGGAAGGGGACTACCTGCTGCCCGCACCGCTGAAATCTATCCCAGAAAAGATACTCGTCCGCCGTGGCTACACCGTTTCTTATAATATGGAGCACAACCTGCCCAACTGGGTAGCCTGGGAACTGACGCCGGAGAAGCTCGTCGAACGCGAAAGCCGCACGGACAAGTTCCTCCCCGACCCCGACCTGCCCGAAGAAAAGGCCGTCACCACCGACGACTACAAACGTTCGGGATGGGACAGGGGGCACATGTGCCCGGCGGCAGACAACCGTTGGCACTGGCGGGCGATGCAGGAGAGCTTCTACATGACGAACATCTGCCCGCAGCACCACAACCTGAACCGGGGCGACTGGAAAGAATTGGAAGATGCCTGCCGAGACTGGGCAGCGAAAGAAGGAAAGATATATATCGTGTGCGGACCCATCCTGTATAACCAGAAGCACAAGACCATCGGACGCGAACACCGCATCACCGTGCCCGAGGCTTTTTTCAAGGTCATCCTTTGCCCCGGCAGTACGCCGCCCAAGGCCATCGGTTTCCTCTATAAAAACACGGCGGGCAACCATCCCCTGGACAGCTACGTCAACTCTGTGGACCAGGTGGAGCGCATCACGGGCATCGACTTCTTTCCCGCCCTGCCCGACGAGGTGGAGGAACGGGTGGAGGCGGAGTACGACCTCAGCCTGTGGCCGATGGAATAGGAGGTTAGTTACGAGTGACAAGCTACGAGCTACGAGTCGGTACGGTGGAGAAGCAATGCTCTTTTTTACTACTCGTAGCTCGTAGCTTGTCACTCGTAGCTCTAATAAGAAACGCTTACTTCAATGCCTGCCCGGCGCACCAAGTCGCCGATGCGGTCCAGCTCCTCGCGGGTGGCTTTGCGCAGGTCGTGGTCGGGCGTCTCGCGGTCGATGGTGTAAATCATTACCTGGCGCGGCGACACTTCCTTCACGCGCTCCAGCCAAGGCAGGACGAAGCGGTCGCCGGTATTGTCCATGTCACGGCCCAGATACCCGCCTTTCAAGAACATCGTCTGGATGATGCACCGTCCCCGGAAAGCCTTCATCCGCTCAATGACAGCCTCCACCGAGTAGTGCCCCGTGGGGCGGTCCAAGGTGCGGATGTACTCCTCGTCCACCGTGTCTAACTTCAGGATGTTGTTATCCACGCGGTCCAGCGCGTCGAACACGGCGGGCTTGTGTATAAAGGTCGAATTGCTCAGCACGCTCACCTTGGCGCGGGGGAAATAGCGGTCGCGCAGAGCCAGCGTATCGTCGATGATTTCGGGGAAGTGCGGATGCGCCGTTGGCTCGCCGTTGCCGGCAAAGGTCAGCACGTCGGGTGCGGGGCCGTTCTGCCGCATGTCCTGCAAGCAGGCTTCGAGGGCGGAGCGCACCTCTTCGCGGGTGGGGCGCGGCAGCTTCGGGCGGAAATCTTCGTTGAAGCCGCACTCGCAGTAGATGCAGTTAAAAGTACACAGTTTGCCATCAGCCGGCATCAGGTTGATTCCCAAGGAAACTCCCAAACGGCGGGAATGTACAGGGCCGAAGATGGGAGACGGATAAATGACTGTCATAATGCAAAGTTTGTTTTCCGGCACAAAAGTAAAAGTTTTGCTCCTTCGAAGCAATATTTCGGCTTCAGAACTTCAGCCGCACCTGCACCTGCAAGTCCGTCTTCCGGTTGCTCCTTATCAAATCGTTGCCCGAACTAATCTCGTCGCGGTCCAAATAATGCGTGTGCCCCAGCTTTGCTAAGCACATCAGATGCTTGCCCAAGTCGCAACGCAAGAGGAAGGAGCAGCGGAAGCCGTTGCCTGAAAAGGAAGGGGTGTAGAAGGTGTAAAGCAGGCCGCGCTCGTAGACGTAGACGCGCGAATCGTAGTCATCGGTGTCGAAATAAGTACCTTGCACAGAGAGGCGAAGTGGAAAGAAGGGCAGGGCGCAGGAAACCGCCTGCGTGCATTGCCAGCCCGAAGCGGACGAAAGACTTTGCTGGGCGAAAACCGTATAGTCGGCGGTAGTCTGGAAACTCCAGATGCCGGGAGCGTAGGCCAAGCGAAGGCGCGTGCGATGATGCTGAGTGGGCAGGGTCACTTCGCCGCCCGTGCCCGTCACGTCGCGCTCGCGGCGGCGGAAGCGGTAGTTGGCGTACATCGTCAGTTCCTCGCGCGGCGTGTAGGTAGCCTGGAAGCGTACATCCACGCCCTGCGAAGGCTTGCTGATGCGGTAGCGCCACCAAGGGAAAGAAAAGAAATCGGCCGAAGCGAAGAACCGCCAATGGGCCAAGGGAGAGGCTTCGGCCGCCACATACCAGCCGTTCTCGTTCTGCGGCGTGCTGCCCTCGCCAAAGGAGTGGGCGAAGAATGCCCAATAGTCGTGCGCGTAGTAGCGGTGGACCAGCAGTAGCCGATAATCCGGCGAGAAATCGTAGTTCAGGCGGTTGAGGAAGGCGCAGCCCTGCTTACCCATCGCCGCCTCGCCCGACCAACCGAAACGACCCAAGCGGTAGCGGTAGTCCAAGCCCACATTATAGAAATAGTTTCCCCGCAGATTGTACTTCGCATATTCACGCAAGTTGGGTTCGTAAGGGCGGTCGAAGAAGTAGTAGATGCCTGTCAGCCCCACCTGGAAAGGGTTTCCTTTGTAGGCGATGTTCCCGCCGGCCACTTGCAGGGCGGCCGTGCGCATTTTCTCTACTTCGGACTGCGTGCGGTGCAAGCCCGATTCGTCGATAGACACAAGCGCGCCGTCCTCCACCCGTCCGTCCAGCGTGCGGTGCGAATAAAAGGCGGAGACTTCCACGCGGCGCATTGCCTGCACCGTGGCCGCCAATCCCCGGAAATAATCGTATTCGCCCGTAGAGCCGTGCTTGCGGATGCCCCGGGCGCGGTAGTCGGACGTGGCGAGCGAAAACGATTTGCCCAGCCCAAAGCTGTTTCCCAACACCAGCCCCTGTCCGAAGTCCAGGCGGTAAGTACCCAACGCCAGTGTTTTTAGCCGCCCTAAGTTGTGCAAGAGTATATAATAGGAATAGTGGTCATAGCCTTTCGCGTCGTGCAGGGCGAAGAACGGTTCTCCGGCGTCTTTCTCGGCGGCAAAGCCCGCCTGCACGTAGTCGCCCCGGCGGAAGGCGTAGCGCAAAGAATGGTAGAGGGGAGTGCCCAGGAAGTTTTTCTCGTAACCCTTGCGGCGGTAGAAAGGTTGGTCGAAACGCGCCAGCGCTTCGTGCTTGCCATAACGCAGGATGCTTTTCCACGAAGGGAAACCTTTTTCTTCGCCCACGGGCTTCACGCAAACAAAAGGTTGCAGAAGCTCGGCGGCCAGGCGGTCCATCCCCGGCACCAGCATCAGTTCGTAGACGCTTTGCATCGGCCCGTGCAAAGATACATAGGCCTGGATGTTCTCCACCTGCCGGGCGTTGAGGAAAGGGAAGCGTTCCAACTGCTCGCGGGTGGCAGTGTTCAGGTCCAGCGGGTCGTCGCGCAGATAGGCAAGGTCTTCCAGTTCATCTTCCCAGGCGGCGGGGTCGGACAGTTCGGCTAGTTCCTCCAGGTTGTCTTCCCAGAGAAGAAAGCTTTGGGCGGGAAGCAGGGACGGAAGCAGCAGGAGCAGGGCGAAGACGAGGCCTCGCTGAATGTTTTCCACGGTAAAGTCAATCAATTGTCCTATACTCCTAATACAATGTTCGCGTCAATACCTAATTTACGGCTCATCTCCCGCCCCACGCGCAAGGTAGGTTCACTTCGCCCTGTCAAATAATCCCTGATGCGGGAAGGGGAAACGCCCAACAGTTTGGAGAGCTTGCTCTGTGTTAATCCCAGTTCAGACATGCGCAAACGCAGAATATCCGGCAACGACGGAGTGGCAATGGGGTAATGCTCTTCTTCATACTCGGCAGCCAACTCGCTCAGAAGATCCAACTCTACCAGGTTCTTGTCCGTCAGCGGGGTATCGTCGTCCACCAGCGGGAGAAGCTCTTCGATGCGCTCCATGGTGGCTTTGTAAGTTGTTTCGTTCGTAATCCGTGCCATACTATATAGTTTTAACATCTATCTTATCATACTCCGGATGAGTACCCACAAAGCGGATATACACCGTCTGAATAGTAAATTTAACTACCGCCACCAGGCGATAGTTATTGCCTCGTATATTGAACACATAACGTTGGTTGCCCACGCTGTCCGCGCTCCCGAACGTCCGCCTCACGTCGGCAAAGCAAGTCCACTTCGCCTGCCTCGTTTTTTGGAACCACTCTTCCAGAGCCGTGCGGGAATCGGGATTGAGGGTGTAGTATTCTATCAGCGTACTTCGTGCAATAATTCTCATCGCTTTCACAATTTGCACAAAGATAGACGAAGCATTTTAAAAAGCAAAATATTCTTTCAGGAAATGAACGGCAGGCCCGGAATAATTAAGGAAGAAAAAATAACCGCCCCTGGCGCGCCCATTATTCCAAAGAATGGCGTACATTTGCGAAGTTATGCGTAAATCCGTCTACATAGCAATAGCAGCCTTCCTGCTATCCTTAGCAGGAACGGATTGCCTGGCCCAGCAGGAGGGAGAGGCCGCAACGGCCTACCTGACGCCCACCTGCGTCTACGAGGGCGACACCATCCCCCACGTCGCCCTGCCTGCGGTGTATATCTTCAAACCGGTCACGTTCAAGAACAAGCGGCAGCAACGGAGATACAGCAAGTTAGTGCGCGACGTGAAGAAAGTGCTTCCCATCGCCAACGAAGTGAAGCGTGCCGTCATCGAAACCTACGAATACATCATGACCTTGCCGGACGACAAAGCGCGCCAGCAACACTTGAAGGCGGTGGAGAAAAGCGTGAAAGAACAGTACACACCAAGGATGAAGAAACTGACTTTCTCGCAAGGCAAACTGCTCATCAAACTGGTGGACCGCCAGACCAACTCTACGGGATACGAGCTGGTGAAGGCATTCCTCGGCCCGTTCCGCGCGGGGTTCTACCAAGCCTTTGCCGCCCTGTTCGGCGCCAGCCTGAAGAAAGAATACGACCCGGAGGGAGACGACAAACTGACGGAACAGGTGGTGCTGATGGTGGAGAACGGGCAGTTGTAAGCGCATCAGTAATTCAAGCCGAAAGCCCAAAGGGGAATCACATTGCCGTATCCGGACTCTATGTCGTCTTTCACCACGAAACTCCGCTCCACATTCCGAATCTGTTGCTGGCCTTTTCCGCGCCCTCCTATTTCGAAAGTATAATCCCCTATCCGGAAGTCTGCCTGGCGGGACGAAATGACGTCGTGCCTCACCCGCATCTGGTTCATAAAGAAAGTCTCGCGCACGTTCCCCACGTTAGTGTTTTCCTGCCCCAGCACATAGATTAAGTTCGGATTGTCCAAGTAGATTTTCTCCACTTTGCCCAAACTCCGGACGCCTCCCGTGTCGTCGCGCAGTTGGGAAATCATGCCCGCGCGCTCCATGTAAAACAAATAATCGGTCAAGTAATTGCGGCTGACTCCCGTAAGATCGGCCAACTTCTGCAACACAGGCTTGAAGGGCACGCTTCGTGCTACAACTGCTAGAAGTTGCTTTAGCTTGCGGCCCGTAGAAACATTCATGCCGGCATATTGGGGGATATCCACTTCCATGGTCTGGTTGACGACTTGCTGGAGTTCGGTGTAAAAATCGGCGTCAGGCTGGGAGAATGGATAATATCCCCGCCGCAAGTAGTCGGCAAAGAGGGGCAGGGGATGGTCCACTTCGGGAAGTCCGGCTCTCTGGTCCAGAATTTCCTCCAGCGTGAAGGCCGGGGCGTTGATGCCGTGGAACAAGCGCAAGTATTCGCGGAAGGAGAGGCCTTGCATCTCGTACACCGGAGCGCGGCGGCTCAAGTCGGCCAAACCTTTATAGATATCCAGCACAGAAGAGCCCGTAAAAGCCACTTGCAGGTCGGGATAGGAATCGTACATCTGTTTCAGTTCGACAGACCAGTTGGCATACTTGTGTATTTCGTCGATGAACAAGTGTTTCCCGGCTTGCTTGCAGAAGTCGTCGGCCAGGTCAATCAGCGTATGGTCGGCAAAGTAGAGGTTATCGGCCGAGACATAGAGCGTGTCCCGGGGAGAGAGGTTCTGCTTGATGTATTGCAGGAACAAGGTAGTTTTCCCCACTCCGCGCGGTCCCACCAATCCCAGCATCCGGTTCGTCCATTTGATTTCGTCGTACTTGTAACGGACGAAATCCGTACGGGTCTGTTTCAGCAGACGGTTGAAGTTAGCCCATAGCCTTTCCATAATGCTTAATGTTTACAAATTCTGGTTTTCAACGGCAAATATACAAACTTTGCACCACAGACGTGCAAAGAATTGCCCTTCTCTGCACGTCCGTGGTGCAAAATCCACTTCAAACTTGTCTTTTTTCCCTATTCCGGCTGCACTTCGTTCTTCGACGGCAATTCTTTCCACCCCTCTCCGAAGGTGTCGTAGGCGTCGGTGACGACGACGAAGGCAGCAGGGTCGGCTTCCTTTATTTTGGCTTTCAGGCCGGCCACTTCCTTGTAGCTGACGACGAGGAAGAGCATCTCCTTGTCTTCCTTCGTATAAAGCCCGCTGCTTTTTATGCAGGTAGCCGTGCGGTCCATTTCCTGAATGATGTAGCGGTGCAGGTCCAGGAGTTTCTTGTTGCTGATGACGAAGAGGAGTTTGTCGTTCTTCTCGCCATTGATGACCCGGGCCAGGACGCGCGAGCAGATAAAGATGGCGATGAGCGAATAGAACGACAGGTGCCAAGAGGGTTGGCCGACGCTTTCCACGTCGCCCACCCCGAAACCGATGACCACGAGGCCGAAGCACACCACCAGCCCGTCCACCAGCAGGATGGCGTTGGAGAAACGGATGTGCGCGTACTTCTGCAGAATCATGGCCACAATGTCCGTGCCGCCCGTCGTGGCCTGGTTGCGCACCACGATGCCCTGTCCGATGCCGATGACCGCCGAACCGATGATGGTGGTCAGCATCAGGTGGTCCGTCATGTCGAAGGTACCGCCAAGGAGTTGCGACGGGTCGAGGGCATGCAAAGCCTCGGCCGTGGGGTAGGAGATATACGACAGGAAGTTCATGATGAAAGGCGTGCTGAGCGCGGCGGCCACGGTGCGCCCGCCCAGTTTCGCCCCGAGGAGCAGGACGGAAAGGATGAGCAGGGGAATGTCGAACATGTAACCGAAAGTTCCCACCTGGATGCCGGGAAAAATGTTGTGCAACACGATGCTGGCGCCATACACGCCGCCGGGGACGATGTTGTAGGGATTGATGAAGAACACGAACCCGGCTGCCATGATGGTGCAACCTACAAAGATATTCACCCAAGAAAGTAATTGCTTTGCCATAGTTTTCTATATTTATGCGGCAAATATACAAAAAGATTCTGGAATCCACGGCAAAAGCCAGGAGTTATCACAGAAGAGTTATTCACACACAGATGTCAATAAACAGCCGCAGTCAATATCTTGTTAATAATCCATGCGGATAAATGTTCATTCCTCTCTGAAATAAATATTTAGCCGGTTGATAAGAAATTAACCGGCGGTTCATAAAGCATACATCGCCGACGGTTCTCCACCGACAGTGGAAAACGTTATCAACATCAGGGTGGAAAACAGAAAAAAACAGACAAAGGAAGATACCTTCGCGCCGAGTGCACTCGGTGCGAAGGAACGCCGTACTCGGGAGTTGCGTTTGCCGCACTCGGCGAAGACGAATGCCGCACTCGGGACAAACGCCAAGAACGGTACTAAGAATCAGCGAATTAACGGAGGATTTAAAAATGGAGTTTTTTAAACAAATCCCAAATGACGATGCCCGCCGTGACGGACACGTTCAACGAATGTTTCGTGCCGAACTGGGGTATCTCTATGCAACCGTCGCAGCGGTCAATCACTTCTTGCTGCACACCCTTCACCTCGTTGCCCAGCACCACGGCATAACGCCGCCCCCGCTCCAAGGACACGTCCTGGAGCATCGTGCTGCCCTCGGCCTGCTCCACCGCGAAGATAGTAAAGCCCGCCTCGCGCAAGTTATCAACAGCTTCTACCGGGTTATTAACATACCGCCAGTCAACGGTGAACTCCGCCCCCAGTGCAGTTTTGTGCATCTCGGGATGGGGCGGGACGGCCGTGATGCCACAGAGATAGATGCACTCCACCCTGAAAGCGTCCGACGTGCGGAACACCGAACCGATGTTGTGCAAAGAACGCACGTTGTCCAGCACCACGACCAGCGGCAACTTCTCCGCCGTCTTGAACTCCTCCGCGCTGAGGCGGCCCATCTCCGTTATCTTCAGTTTACGCATAACCTTCGTATTACCCGGCAAAGATACTCCATTCTGTTCACATCCGTGTTAATAACGGTGGAAAACCTGTCAATACCTGGGGGAAAGATTCTGAAAGATTTCCCTTGCATTTCTCAAAACTACCCCCATACAAGCGCCCCAATGAACATTCCAAAAAAACAAACCCCGAGTTTTGCGGGCATATTCAACCGATTTTTCAGTCGTTCTTCCGCTTTTATCGGACTAAAGTTATTAACTTTGCCCGTTGTTAACAAGCCGTTAATAGGAAACCGGCGTAGACGCCTTGCGCCTTCACCGCCAACAGGTTGGACATCCCGCGCACGGTTGGTAACTATGGGAAAACTTCCGCCCCCGGCACAATAACTTCCCATGCAAGAAAAACGCCGGAAAGTTATTTACCCTATTAACAGCCTATCATCATCACCATGGATTTTTTCTTTTAAACTAAAGAAGAGAAATAAATATAATAAGTTATGGCTAACATCAGAGAAGAAATCGAAAAACTGAAACGCGAGAAGAACGCCGTCATCCTGGGACACTACTACCAGCGCGGCGAAGTGCAGGACATGGCCGACTTCGTGGGCGACAGCCTGGCCTTGGCCCAATGGGCCGCACGGACGGAGGCCGACATCATCGTGATGTGCGGCGTCCACTTCATGGGCGAGACGGCCAAAGTGCTCTGCCCCTCGAAGAAAGTCCTCGTGCCCGACCTGGCCGCCGGCTGCTCCCTGGCCGACAGCTGTCCCGCCGGACGCTTCGAAGCATTCGTCAAAGCCCACCCGGGATACACCGTCGTCTCCTACGTCAACACCTCCGCCGCCGTCAAAGCCCTGACCGACGTCGTGGTCACCTCCACCAATGCCCGCCAGATAGTCGAAAGCTTCCCCCAGGACGAGAAAATCATCTTCGGCCCCGACCGTAACCTGGGAAGCTACATCAACGCCGTCACAGGCCGCGAAATGCTCCTGTGGGACGGCGCCTGCCACGTGCATGAGCAGTTCTCCGTCGAAAAAATCGCGGAACTCAAGCGCCAACATCCCGGCGCCCTCGTCCTGGCCCACCCCGAATGCAAAGCCGCCCTGCTGAAGCTGGCCGACGTCGTGGGCTCCACGGCCGCCCTGCTGAAGTATGCCGTGCGTCATCCCGAAGAGACCTACATCGTCGCCACCGAGGCAGGCATCCTGCACGAAATGCGCAAGCAATGCCCGCAGACCACCTTCATCCCCGCTCCTCCTGCCGACAACGCTTCTGCCTGCAATGAGTGCAGCTACATGCGCCTCAACACCCTGGAGAAGCTGCGCGACTGCCTGCGCGACGAAACGCCCGAGGTCACCGTCGATCCCGCCATTGCCGCCCGTGCCGTCCGTCCGATTGAGCGGATGCTGGAGATTTCGGCAAAGTTGGGGCTGTAAGTTATCAACAGGTTTATGAACAAAAAACGAGGATGCCTTTTTAGGGGCATCCTCTGCAAACAAAACAAACAAACGGTAGAAAGCAATTACTTGCTTTCTGGCTTCCTCCTGCTTCACTAAGCAAGGAGGAGGGGCCGCGCCTCACGGCGGGGCGGAGACGTAGTGAAAAAGAATTATTGTGTCAGTTCGTCACGTCGCGCACGCAACGCGTGCCGCCTTTGTTGTCAGTCGTGGAAGTATCCCGGTTCGGATTATATGTGTCAGTATCCAGAAGGAAGGTTCCTTCATCTCCTCTGTAAATGAATCCCGGACGGTCTCCGTCTTCATACAATCCTTCTCCGTTCATGCTGAAAGCGGTATTGGTAATCGTGCGACTTTGTGCGTCCAGTTCTTCTTGCAGGTCGGGGATGGTTATCATGATACCCAGTTCGCGTTGGTTGGGCACACGGTATCCTGCCGGACACGGGCTTTCTGCCTCTACCCACCAGCTATCCGGATACAGGCGGGCATTGAATTGGTTCCACGAATAATTGACATTCTGTCCTCTGCTGCGGTAGAAGTTTTGGCCGTTATGCACCTGGAACTTCACGTAAGGTTTGTTCGATTCCTCACGTTCGTTGTGTTCGGCCAGTTCGTTGCCGCCGTCGTAAGCGCTGCGTTTGGAGGCATACCCCAGGCGTGACAAGTCAACGGTGCGTGTAGACGCGTCCCACTGTATATAGTCGTCCGGCACTTGTGTCGCGTTTTCCAAGGAAATGCCCAGGTTGCGCACGCAACGGTAAGCATAGTTGTCGCCGGTCGGATTGCCATAAACGTGAGAATAATTATAGTCGCCGATAGAACCCCCTTCTTCTGCCCACAGTACGGTGGGATTCAGTGAACTGGGGTTGTTCGTGTTCTTCCAATAATAGGTACTGCTGGCAATGTGGTACCTCTTTCCGTATTCTTCGTTGGGATAAGCGCGCGCGCTTTCGTTGATGGACGCATCGCCGGTCCACAAGTCGCTTAGCTGGTCGATGGCTGCCAGGTACCAGCGGACTTCGCGAGCATCAATGATGTTGTCTCCGTTGATGTCGCGGTTGCGCAACATGCAGGCGTGCCAGATGGTGTTGTAGTTTGTCCCATAATAACTGGAGTTTAACCCGTAGCGGTCGTTCTGCGAGATAATCTCGTTCCATTCTTTCTCGGTATCGATGACAAAGTTCATCTGGTTTTGGCGTCCATTGTCTCTTGTGTTTTCGTAAGTTTCACGGTGATTATGGTTGAACGAAGCCGCTAAAGGATCGGTTTCCATGATGGATTCTGTTCCCCAGGCGGTCGTCACGTCGGAACTGGTGTCGTAGATGGTGTAAATAGGATGTTGCCTGAACGAGAGTACGCTTCGGATGACCGAAGAAGCGCCGTCCTCGCTCTTGTTGCCTACGCCCCGGCAGATGTGCAGCAGGCGGTCGCTCCCGTTCACCACCTGCTTCCAAAGCCGCAAGCCTTCGGGCGTGGGGTTCTCGGGCGTGCTGGTGTCCGTCGGGTCTGTCGGGTCTTTGATGTACACGAACTCGTCGATAAAGGCAGTAACGGCCACGCCGTATCCAGATCGTCCATTGACGTTCTGGAAGTATTCGAACAAGTCCGAATCGGTATTATTCACAGCCTTGTCGTGAAGGAAGTTCAGCAGTTGTTCCACGTCGCGGAGGGCTATCTGTCCTCTGTTTTCGGATGGAATATAGTAACCGTTCCAATGGGGAGTTTTGTACGTGCCGGTTTCGGTAGGCGTCCCGTTGCCGTATCCGTCGTAGATGTCGTCTCCCGGATACTTCACGTAGAACTCGCGGTTTGCATTGTTAATGTTCTCGTTATACTCTTTGTTGATGGCGAAAGTAATCCACTTGTAATCTTTAGGCATACTTTCATTAGGTCCTCCCGGGATGCGCATGGCGTTCTCAAACGGCGTGCTGACGGCCCACGTCAACATATCTTCATCCGTGACTGCTGCCAAGTCGTCGCGCCAGAGTATGAAGCGGTAGCGGTCGAAGTGTGCGTCCAGTTCCACTACTTCACCGCCTGCCACTACCACGTCGCCTTCGGCGCCCGGACGTTCTTCGCTGTCATCGTCCACTTCTACGATGATGGAGTTCACGTCGGTAATGGTCACACGGTATGTGTAGTGCGTGTTGCGTTTGGTCTCGTAGTTGTTCACTTTCTCCACGTTGTTCACGTCGTTGGTGCCGCCCGTATTTCCCAAGTGGATGGTGTAGCATACGTCCGCGCTGATGAACTCGGTGTTTCCTTCGTTATTTTGCTTTTGATAAGACAGGACGCCTTGTATTTCCACGTAAGTGCCGTGCTCCGGCGCAAAGATGAAGGCACGTCCTTCCAAGTTGTCCGGTTTGTTCATTTCGCGTTTCTCGCGCATGGCAAACAAGGTGGCATCTGCATTTTCCTCATACTCGGCTTTGGTTCCTTCCGTGATTTGCCGTTGGTAGGGTTGGCGGTTTTCCTGCAAATAGAAGTCGAACGTACTGGTGACTCCTTCGCCTATTTTTTGCGTGTCGAAGTTCAGCGTCGTCGGCAAGTTGGAATAAGTTCCTTCGGCGTCGTTTTCCTGTTCAAACAAGTAGGAAGCCTGGGGGATATTGAATACCCGGTAGTTCTTGGGTACGAAAGAAAAGTTTTCGTAGTGGTTGGTGTTGCTTGCCGTCACTTGGAAGGTGATGCGGGCGTCCGTACGCTTCAGGTAAAGTGTCCCCTGCAAGTTGTTCTGTCCGGCAGCTACGTTGTAGGTATAATCCATGGTTCCGTTGCCTGAACTTTGCCCTAATTGTCCCGTCATGACAAAGTAAGTACGCTGGATATTGCCGTCTTGCAGCAGGTGGGAAGTCTTTCCGAGCAGTTGTTCACGGGTAGTGATGTCGTTGAACATCTCTTCCGTCACGCCGGAGTAGCCCACGTTGGCTACGGCATAGAATGTTTTGTCGTTGCCCGAAGTCATGGGGAAGTTCGTAACGGTGCCTGTCGTGTTACGGTCTCCTTCTTCTTGTTTCTGGTTGGTAGTTTCCCATTCCTCGCTGTTTTGGTTGTTGTAGAGTTTCTTGCTGTCCAACGTGCCGTCGCTGTTGAAAGCGAAGATGTATAGGTTCCTCACAGTGTTCTCTGCCGTTACGCTGGCCGCTGCCCGTGTTTCTATCACCGGTTTTTCCACTTGGAAAGAAAAACTGGCTGTCATCGGGATTCCTTCTTCCACCCTTGGTTCGTCAGAGACTTGTATGATGGCATCGTCCACGCAGGCGCACAGCGTAAGCGCCATGAACAACCCTATTCTTATAATGCTTGTATTCTTCATAATCTATCTCCTCTTTATATTTAGTTGAAAGCGGGAATATCTACGGTCACGTCGTCCCACTCCAATACTTCATAGGTGAACTGTACGGTGGCTTTGCTAATCAGCGTGGCCGTGATGCGCAGTTTCTTGTTGCGGGGTAATTCTGTTACGCTGCTCATATCCACAGTCCGTCTTTCTTCGCCCCACCAGGCCGAGAAGCCATAACCGTTGGAACCGGCCTTGCTTTCATAGAGGTAGGTGGTAACCGGTTCGCTTGTTTCCTCGGCATTAACCGTTATAGTGTTTAATATGAAATCTTCCGTACCAGTGTTTAATGTGCTGTTTGTCGGGAATAAACTTGTTTCGGTAGTGCCTGCGTCGGAAAGGTTGATGTTGTTGACGGTTTGTCGTTCCGGCGTAGCGTTGACTACGACAAATTCTATCTTGGCTACCACAAACTCTAGTTGCATGGTGAAGTTGTCCGTTGTTTCTGGCACAATTTCTTTCGTGGCAAAAGCTGTTTGGGGGATTTGCCCGTCATCGGTTGCGTTGAAGTCGTTCCGGAGGATGCGGCTTTTCAATGCGTTCAAATCAATGTCTTTGCCATCCAGGCTTTCACCGCTGTTCAGGAAGCCGGCTTCGTTGGCAATGGCGTAGAAGTCGAAGTTTTCCCCGTCGGTTTCTATGGTCAGTTCGCTGAAGTTGAATGTGCGCTGGAAGTCGTTGCCGGCGATGTTGTCTTCAAATTCGTTATAAATGATTTCGTTGTTGCTGCTTCTTGCCACAATGACGCGCAAGGTTTTCATTTCTTCGTTCGGTTCCAGGTTGTGGCCTTCTTGGTTGTTCTGGTCCTGGTAGTCGCTCCGTGTCGATACGCTCAGTGTTACCGTAGTGCTCTCCCGTGCCGCATAGTCGTCTTTGATGCAGGACGCGGGCAGCAGGAGCAGTGCCGTGGCCAGCATGACCTGCGTTTTGGAATGCGCGTAGCCATCCGGCAGTGATGGCGGAAAAGGGCAGGGCGCGCCCTCCGCAAAAATCGGTTATCCGGCGCAGGGCGGCGCGGTAGACGTGGGCGGTGCCGAAGCGGCCTTCGTGTTCCAGCCTTTCGATTTGCGTGGACATGTAGGCCGTGAGACTGTAGTTCTTCTTCATAAGTTTTCAGTTGATGGGTTTATGGATTGTTTGAAGTTCTCAGAGTCCATGGGGCTGGTGAAAAAAAGCAGTCCCGTCACCCTGCCAGGCAGGCGGAGTGACGGGACTGCAAAATGTCGGTATGTGCCCCCGACGTTTTTTATTGCAACGTGTTCAGGAACTTGCAGAGTTTCTGCACCCCGAGCGCGCGGTGGCTGATTTTGTTTTTCAGCCCGTCGCCCATCTCGGCAAAAGTCTGCTCGTATCCGTCCGGCATGAAGATGGGGTCGTAGCCGAACCCCGACGTGCCCCGGCGCGTTTGGGTGATTTTCCCGTTTACGACGCCTTCGAAGAGGTGCTCTTTCCCGTTCAGGATGAGGGCGAAGACCGTGCGGAATCGGGCTTTTCGGTTCTCCACGCCTTCCAAATCCAGCAACAACTTGCGCATGTTCGCCTCCGAATTGTGGGCTTCGCCGGCATAGCGGGCCGAATACACGCCGGGCGCTCCTCCCAGCGCCTCCACTTCCAGGCCCGTGTCGTCGGCAAAGCAATCCTTGTGGTACTTCTCGTAGACAAACCGGGCTTTCTGCAAAGCGTTCCCCTCCAAGGTATCGGCCGTTTCGGGAATATCGGCCTCGCAACCGATGTCTTTCAAGCTGAAGATTTCAATCTTCTCTCCTATGATGGCTTTCACTTCCTCCAGCTTGTGGTTGTTGTTAGTGGCAAATACAAACTTCTTCATATCTCGATACGTTTTCTGTTAATAGCTGCGGGTTGCTATTTCTTCTTCGCTTTCAACCGGTCGAAACCTTCGCCATAGACGCCGATGACCGAGCTTTGGGAGACGAAAGCGTTGGGGTCGACCTCCTTCACCAGTTGGAAGATTTCGTTCGACTGGCGCTTGTAGGCCAACACCACCAAGACCTTCACGTGGTTCTGGCTATACCAGCCCGTGCCGTCCAATACCGTCACGCCCCGGTGCGTCTCGCGGGTGATGCGGTCGGCTATTTCTTCATATTTATTGCTGAAAATAAGGAACTGCACCGACTGGCGGGCACTGTTCACGATGTAGTCTATGACGAAACCCATGACGAACAGCGTCACGAAGCCGAAGATGACGCGCCTCCAGTCGTGGAAGACGAAGTAACAGGAACTGATGATCAGGCAGTCTACCAACATCACCATGCGTCCCAGCGCCACATCTTTATATTTATGTACCACGGCGGCAATGATGTCCGTGCCGCCCGTGCTGCCCCCGCAGTTGAAGGCAATGCCCAGCCCCGCGCCGCACATCACTGAACCGATGAGGCAGGCCATGGTGTCCTGTCCTGGTCCCAGCAGTTGGGGGAAAGTGCCGTCCGGATTCTTCACCAACCATTGGGTAAACTCCAGCATCAGCGTCAGCACGATGATGGCGTAGGTAGTCTTGATGCTGAACTTCGGTCCCAGGACTTTGATGGCCAGCGTCATCAGCACCGCGTTAATCAGGAAGTACGTGTACTGGATGGGAAAGCCCGTTGAGTAGTAAATGATGGCTCCGATACCCGTGGTTCCGCCGGTGGTTATCTGATAAGGAATCATGAACACCGCCCAGGCCAGCGCATAACTGAAGAGACCCAGGGCTATGAAAAGATAGTCCCGGCTCTCCCGTAAGATTTCGGCTTTTGTTGGTTTCTTCAATTGCATACGTTTATTTTACTACAATGTTGATGATCTTCTTTGGCACGACGATGACCTTGACCACCTGCTTGCCTTCCATCCACTTGGCGGAACGCTCGTCAGCCAGCACGGCGGCTTGGATGTCGTCAGCTTGCGCGTCGGCGGGGAAGGACTGGTTGAAGCGGGCTTTCCCGTTGAAGGAAACGGTGTAGTTGACCGTGTTCTCCACCAGGTATTCCTCGTTCCACTCAGGCCACCGGGCGTCGCACACCGATCCTTCGCCGCCCAGCTGTTCCCACAATTCCTCGCAGACGTGCGGGGCAAAGGGAGCCAGCGTGATGACCAGCGGCGTAAGCACTTCGCGTTTATTGCACTTCAAGGAAGCCAATTCATTGACGCATATCATGAAGGCGCTGACCGACGTGTTGTAAGAGAAAGCCTCGATGTCGCCCGTTACTTTCTTGATGAGTTTGTGCAGGGATTTCAGTTCTTCCGGTGTGGCTTCCCCGTCCGTCACTTGCCAATTGCCTGTGCGGTCATAGAAGAGCGACCAGAATTTCTTCAGGAAGCGGTGAACACCGTCGATGCCGTTCGTGTCCCAAGGCTTGGATTGCTCTACCGGGCCTAAGAACATCTCATACATGCGCAGGGTGTCGGCGCCGTATTTCTCCACAATCATGTCGGGATTCACCACGTTGTACATCGACTTCGACATTTTCTCCACGGCCCATCCGCAGACATACTTGCCGTCTTCCAGGATGAACTCGGCCGTGTTGTACTCCGGACGCCAGTTCTTGAAGGCTTCGATGTCCAGCACATCATTCTGCACGATGTTCACATCCACGTGGAGTGGGGTCGTGTCGTATTGGTCTTTCAATCCCAGTGACACGAACGTATTGGTGTCTTTGATTCGATATACGAAATTGCTCCTGCCCTGAATCATGCCCTGGTTCACCAATTTCTGGAAAGGCTCTTCTACCACAGAGACGCCCAAATCATGCAGGAATTTATTCCAGAAACGCGAATAAATCAAGTGTCCCGTGGCGTGTTCCGTGCCGCCCACGTAGAGGTCGACATTGCGCCAGTAGGCATCTACCTTGGCGTCTACCAAAGCTTTGTCATTACGTGGGTCCATGTAGCGCAGATAATACGCGCTGGAGCCGGCAAAGCCCGGCATGGTATTCAATTCGAGGGGGAAGATAGTCTGGTTATCAATCTTTTCGTTTTCTACCACGCAGTTATTTACCGTGTCCCATGCCCATTTCTTCGCATGTCCCAACGGGGGCTCTCCGGTCTCGGTAGGTTGGAATTTGCTCACCTCGGGCAACTCCAGCGGGAGGCAACTTTCGGGAATCATGTAGGGCATTCCATCTTTGTAGTACACGGGGAAAGGTTCGCCCCAATAACGCTGGCGGCTGAAGATGGCATCGCGCAGGCGGTAGTTCACCTTCACCCGTCCCAAGCCATGCTCTTTCACGTATTTCTTGGTGGCGGCAATGGCCTCTTTAATGGTCAACCCGTTCAGGTTCAAGTCGCAATAAGGCACGGCATCTTTGCGAGGCGAGTTGCATACGATGCCTTCCTTAGCGTCGAAACTCTCTTCGCTCACGTCGCATCCTTCCACCAGGGGCACAATGGGCAGGTTGAAATGTTTGGCAAAGGCATAGTCGCGGCTATCATGTGCAGGCACGGCCATGATGGCTCCCGTTCCGTATCCGGCCAGCACGTAATCCGAAATCCAGATAGGCACTGCTTCGCCCGTGAAAGGATTGATAGCGTATGAACCCGAGAAGACGCCCGTCACGCTCCGGTCGCTGATGCGTTCGCGTTCCGTGCGTTTCTTTGTGCGGTCCAGGTAAGCGTCCACTTCGGCTTTTTGTGTTTCAGTGGTCAGTTGGGACACCAATTCGCTTTCCGGTGCCAATACCATGAAGGTGACGCCGAACATGGTGTCGGCACGGGTGGTGAAGATGGTGAACTCCAAATCGCTGTCTTTCACCTTGAATTGCACTTCTGCGCCTTCCGAGCGTCCTATCCAGTTGCGCTGCGTCTCTTTCAGTGAGTCTGTCCATTGGATGTTTTCCAATCCATCCAACAGACGCTGGGCGTAGGCCGACACTCTCAAGCACCATTGGCGCATCTTCTTCTGTACCACGGGGTAACCGCCACGTTCGCTCACGCCGTCCACCACTTCGTCGTTGGCCAGCACCGTACCCAGTTGCGGGCACCAGTTCACCATCGTTTCGCCTAGATAAGCGATGCGGTAGTTCATCAGGATTTCCTGCTGTTCTTTCTCGCTCTTGGCCTTCCATTCTTCGGCCGTGAAGCAAAGTTCTTCCGAGCAAGCCGCATCCAGATCTTTCGTGCCCGTCTTTCCGAACATTTCGGTAAGCTCTGCTATCGGGCGTGCCTGCTGCCGGGCATTGTCATAGTAGCTGTTGAACATCTGCTGGAAAGCCCATTGCGTCCAATGGTAATACTCCGGGTCGCAGGTGCGTATCTCGCGGCTCCAGTCGAAGGAGAAACCAATCTTGTCCAACTGTTCGCGGTAGCGGTTGATATTGTTGACGGTCGTAATTGCAGGGTGTTGTCCGGTCTGGATGGCATACTGTTCGGCGGGCAATCCGTAAGCGTCATACCCCATCGGGTTGAGCACGTTGAACCCGCAGAGCCGTTTATATCTGGCGTAGATGTCCCCCCGCCCCGCTGGGGTAGGGAAACATGTTGAGCACATAAAATTTCTGCTTGTTCTTGTCTTCCTTCACGCGGTACGTCTGGTTTTCCACCCACCGTTGTTGCCATTTCTTTTCAATATCCCTGAAATTATATTCCATGTCGTCTTGTAGTGATTGGGTTAAATACTTGGTTAGTTGCTTTAAACGCTGCAAATTTACGGGATTATTTTCAGATTCAGTGCGGTATGGTGGAAAAAACACGTCGTTACCCTTCTCTGCCGAATTTTTCCCGGTAGGTGAAAGGCGAAAAACCTGTATATTTTTTGAACACTTTTGAGAAATAGGGAATATCGTCAAATTTCAGGCAATAGGCAATGTCCTTGATGCTTCTCTGAGTGGTGGCAAGGAAATCTTTGGCCTGCCGCATCTTCAGTTCTTGGATATAATGCGCCGGGGACAATCCCGTATATGCTTTGAACATCTTTCTGAACCATGAATAACTCATGTTGACGGCAGATGCCACTTCTTCCGGTGAAATGCCTTCCGACAGGCGTTCGCGGATAATCACTTTTGCTTTGTCTATCTGTTCTGCCGATTGGTCATCAAACTTGCCGTTTTGCGAATAATACATGGTCATTCCCAAAATTAGATTGGCTATCCCCGCCAAGTATTGCTGGCAAGCGGCTTTCTCTTCCATAGCCACGCTGATGGCCTGCTGGTAAAGCCGGACAATGCTGTCTTGCAATCCCACCCGGTACACAATCCGGTCGCGGGCGAAGAAGTTGTTGCTGAAACGGCTGTCCATGTTGACGCCTTCAAACCCGATCCAATACTCCTGCCATCCGGTCTTTTTATCGGGGAAATAACTGTGCCACCGGTGGGGTTGCAGAATCAGCATGTCTCCCTCCTTTATTTCCATGCATTTCTCTGGGGCTGTATAGAAGAAACCTTTTCCCCGCGTGATGTAGAGCAACTGGTAACTGTCGAGGCAACGCCCGCCGGAAGGCGTAAAATAGAAACTCTCCGGATGCCCGGTGCGGGGAGGATAGGTATTGTATCCGGGAGGCACGGATTCGCTTCCTACTGTATTGACCGTGATTCCCCAGTCGATGTCCCGCTGGCTCCGTACCAGATACTTGTAGTTATGGGAAGATGTATTATCCATGGTTCTTCATCTTTTCTCTGCAAAGATAAGGTTTATCAGGAAATGCCGGATGCGAAAAATCAAAAATAGCCTATGATAAAGTCATTTATTTTAAGCGTCCAACCTTTTTCCCGGCTATTTTTGCAGCATTGTTCATTAATCATTTCATATCATGGAAACCAAGCATTTCATTGCTTTCGATTTGGGCGCGACCAGCGGACGGACCATCTTGGGGACATTGTCGGGCGGGCGGCTGGAAATGGAGGAAGTAACCCGTTTCCCAAACTCCCTCTTGCAACTCGGCGGACACTTTTATTGGAACATCTATTCTTTGTATGAGAACCTGAAGAAGGGGCTGGCAGCCGTGGCACAGAAAAAAATCCCTGTCGTCTCGGCCGGCATAGACACGTGGGGAGTCGATTTTGCATTCGTCTCTCCCGACGGTTCCCTCATGGGGCTTCCGTTTTCTTACAGGGACCCTCAGACTGCCGGGAAGAAGGAAGAATTTTTCCGCGACGTAATGCCTGCCGACGAACTTTACAGAAGGACAGGCATACAGCATCTGGACTTCAACAGCGTATTCCAACTATACACGTTGAAGCAACGGGGTGACTTTGCGTTGAGCCACGCCGAAAGCCTGCTTTTTATCCCCGACGCCCTGTCGTATCTGCTGACCGGAAACAAAGTGACCGAATATACCATCGCTTCCACTTCGCAGCTGCTGAACCCGTGGACGCGCAGTTTCGATGCAGAACTGTTGGGCAGGCTGGGGGTGGAAGAATCGTTGTTCGGCAAGCTGGTGGAACCCGGAGAAACCGTCGGCATGTTGGCCAAAGACATTTGCGAGGAAATGCAAATGGAACCCATACCCGTCATTGCCGTGGCGGGTCACGACACGGCATCGGCCGTGGCTGCCGTCCCGGCAAAGGGCAGGAACTTTGCCTACCTGAGTTCTGGCACCTGGTCCTTGATGGGCATCGAGACAGACAGGCCGGTAGTGGACGAAGATACTTTCCGTTTCAACATCACGAATGAAGGAGGGGTGGACGGGACCATCCGCTTGCTGAAGAACATTACCGGCCTATGGATTCTGGAGCAGTGCCTGAAGAAATGGCAGAAAGAAGGCATGGATTATACCTATCCGCAACTGGTGGAACTGGCCGGGAAAGCCGAACCTTTCGCCTGTTTTATCTATCCGGACGACCCAACCTTCGCCAACCCGTCCGATATGCCGGAAGCCATCCGTGCCTATTGCGGGCGCACCGGGCAGAAATGCCCCCAAACACACGGGGAGTTTATCCGTACTATCTTCGAAAGCCTGGCGTTGAGGTACCGCGAAGTGCTGGACATCTTCCGCAAACTTTCCGCCTACCCGATAGAAAAACTGCACATCATCGGCGGAGGCTCACGGAACCGCTTGCTGAACCAATTCACTGCAAACGCCACCGGGCTTCCGGTCCTGGCCGGCCCTGCCGAAGCCTCTTCCATCGGGAACATCCTGTTGCAGGCAAAGGCTGCCGGCATGGTCTCCTCTCTCCAGGAAATGCGTGACATTATCTCCGCCAATGTACAGCCGGAACTGTTCCTGCCGGAAGAACAGGAAAAGTGGGACAAAGCATATGGAAACTATTTATTAACCGTCAAACAATAAAGAATCATGAAAGAATCGACCATCTTAAGCACTTACGAAATCGCGAAAGAACGTTATGCCTCTTTGGGGGTAGATACGGACAACGTATTGGAAACCATGCAGAATTTCCACCTGTCATTACACTGCTGGCAGGCGGATGACGTGACAGGTTTCGAAGTACAGGGAGAAGCGTTGAGCGGCGGCATCCAGGCCACCGGAAACTATCCCGGAAAAGCCCGCAACATCGACGAACTGAGGCAGGATATCCTGAAAGCGGCGTCTTACATCCCGGGCACCCATCGCCTGAACCTGCATGAAATCTATGGTGATTTTAAAGGTGAAAAGGTAGACCGCGACCAAGTGGAACCCAAGCATTTCCAAAGCTGGATGGAATGGGGCAGGGAACACCACATGAAACTGGACTTCAATTCTACTTCGTTCTCGCACCCGAAGAGCGGGAACCTCACTCTGTCGAACCCCGACGAAGGCATCCGCCGCTTCTGGATAGAGCATACCAAGCGCTGCCGGGTCATTGCCGACTTCCTGGGCGAAGCGCAGGACGACCCCTGCATGATGAACCTGTGGATACACGACGGGAGCAAGGACATCACGGTGGACCGCATGAAATACCGCGAACTGCTGAAAGACTCGCTCGACCAGGTTTTTGCCACCGAATATCCCCACATGAGAGATTGCATAGAATCGAAAGTGTTCGGCATCGGACTGGAAAGCTACACGGTGGGTTCGAACGACTTTTACATCGGTTATGGCGTGTCGCGCGGCAAGGTCATTACCCTGGATACGGGCCATTTCCACCCGACGGAAAGCGTGGCCGACAAAGTCTCTTCCCTGTTGCTCTTTGTGCCCGAACTGATGCTGCACGTCAGCCGCCCTGTACGCTGGGACTCGGACCACGTGACCATCATGGACGACCCGACGCAGGAACTCTTCCACGAAATTGTGCGTTGCAATGCCTTCGACCGCGTCCATTACGGACTCGACTATTTCGACGCTTCCATCAACCGCATTGGCGCCTACGTCGTCGGAAGCCGCGCCGCACAGAAGTGCATGATGCGTGCCTTGCTTGAACCCCTGACCCTTCTCCGCCAATATGAAGCAAACGGACAGGGATTCGAGCGCCTGGCCCTGCTGGAAGAAAGCAAGTCTTTGCCTTGGACGGCCGTGTGGGACATGTTCTGTCTGAAGAACAATGTGCCCGTGGGCGAGGGCTACGTGGCTGAAATAGAGAAATACGAAGCGGATGTCACCTCAAAACGCTGCTGATGATGGATATTTTTATCGGATTGTTGATTATTTCAATAGGCGCTTTCTGCCAGTCCAGTTCTTATGTGCCCATCAATAAGGTAAAGGACTGGAGTTGGGAATCCTATTGGATGGTACAGGGCGTGTTTGCCTGGCTGGTCTTTCCGGGCTTGGGCGCGCTGCTGGCCGTCCCGTCCGGCGGGAGCCTTTTCGGCCTCTTCGCAAGCTCCAACGCGCTGGATGTCTGCATGACCCTGTTCTTCGGGATGCTTTGGGGAGTCGGTGGCCTGACTTTCGGCCTTTCAATGCGCTACTTGGGAGTGGCCTTGGGACAAAGCCTTTCGCTGGGGACCTGTGCCGGACTGGGCACCATCCTCGCGCCGGTGGCGCTCAACATCTTCTATCCGGAGGCGCATCACCTGGAGAAGCTGACTGCCGCTGTCCTCATCGGCGTGGCGGTCACACTGGCGGGCATCGTCCTCATCGGCCTGGCCGGACACATGAAAGCGCAAAGTCTGAGCGAGGAAGAAAAAAGAGCTGCCGTGAAGGACTTCAATTTCTCCAAAGGAATCGCCATCGCCCTGTTGGCGGGATTCATGAGCGGTTGTTTCAACATCGGATTGGAGTTTGGCTCATCCATCCATTTCGAGGAGTCGGCCGACATTTTTAAAACGCTCCCGGCCACCTGCCTGGTCACTCTGGGCGGATTCCTGACCAATGCCGCCTATTGCTTCTACCAGAACGGGAAGAACCGCACCTGGGGCGATTACCGCAAAGGCCGCGTGTGGGGGAACAACCTGGTGTTTTGCCTGATAGCCGGGGCACTCTGGTACAGCCAGTTCTTCGGATTGGCCTTTGGAAAAGGCTTCTTGGCCGATTCGCCGACGCTGACGACCTTCTCGTTCTGCATCCTCATGGCACTCAATGTCACGTTCTCCAACGTGTGGGGCATCCTGCTGAAGGAATGGAAGGGCTGTTCGCCGCGCACCATCGCCGTGTTGGTCGTTGGCCTGGCCGTGCTCATCGTTTCTTCGTTCCTGCCCCAGTTGTTGGCTGATTAACATTGGTTGGCAAGGAGAAAAGCTAACGAGGTTAGAAAATTCCTTATACGGTAGGAATGCAAGAGGCAAAACAATCTCCTTGTTGCCTTGTCGACTTGTCTCCTTGTCAACTGGATTTATAACTAAACACATCGGATTATGAAATCAATTCTTGAAGGAAGGCAGGGACTTGCCTGCGAAGTGAATAAAGTGGCGGAAGTGGCCGGCTACCTGTGGCAAAAGGGCTGGGCCGAACGCAATGGCGGCAATATCACTATCAACGTGACGGAATTTGCCGACGATGAAATCCGGCGGATGCCTCCTCTTGGCGAGCCGAAGCCGATAGGTGCCGTGTTGCCCCACCTGTCAGGAGGCTACTTCTTCTGCAAAGGCACGCAGAAGCGTATGCGCGACCTGGCACGCCGGCCGATGGAGAACGGCTCCATCATCCGCATTTGCGAGGACTGCGCGAGCTATGTCATCATAGCCGACCAGCCGGTCGTCCCGACGTCGGAAGTGGCCTCGCACCTGACTGTCCATAATACGCTCATAGCCGAAGGAGCCTGCAAGAAGGCAACTGTGCACACCCATCCCATCGAGTTGGTGGCAATGAGCCATGCGAAGAAATTCCTGGAGAAGGACGTGCTGACCAACCTGTTGTGGAGCATGATACCCGAAACAAAAGCTTTCTGCCCGCGCGGGCTTGGCATCGTCCCCTACAAAATGCCGAGCTCCGTGGAACTGGCGGATGCCACGCTGGAAGAGTTGAAGGACTACGACGTAGTGATGTGGGAAAAGCACGGCGTATTTGCCGTAGGCACCGACGTCATGGACGCCTTCGACCAGGTAGACGTGCTGACCAAGGCCGCGCAAATCTATATGAGCGCCCGCTGCATGGGGTTCGAACCGGACGGGATGAGCGACGCCCAGATGAGGGAACTGACCGAAGCGTTCCACCTGCCCAAGTGATGGCATCTTGGCATAGGGTGCGTGACTTTGTCCTGTTCAGGTCGTATTTGGGCCGTATCTGGGTCTTACCTTGTTCTTGTGCATAGACAAGAGCGAGGTAGGATCCAGGTACCTTCCAAAGGGGGAGGAAGCCCCTCATCAGTACCGGGCGCCTCCCCCTCATGCCTGGCCTTCATCGGGCCGGGCGCTTTGGCGGGAAATTGCATTCTTTCGGAAAATATCCCATGGCGGGAGGTCTCAGTGCATGGTTGTCATTCCGACAAGGGGGCGATGCTGGCATTCTGTATGGCTGCACCTTCTGTGAGGAACCGCAACTGACCGACTTCCAACTTCTCCCGGTAGGAAATCATGGTCCGCTTTCCTGCGATTTCTGTATCTACCAGGGTGCCATCGAACTTATCTGAATATTTGACAATTATCCGTACCATAAATGGTTGTCCTGTATCTATCAGGTTTTCAATGGCATAGTTCCGGCATTGTTGCGGGGCGCCTCCTTCGCGCAAGGAAGGTTCTTGTCTGGCCCAATCCGCAGGGGACGCCTGGGCGTATTGTGCCCTTTGTGCCTTGCCGTCTATCTGCCATTCGCAAGCATCTTGCCATCCTTTGCCGGCAGAAGGCAATAGGGAGACGCTCGTGCGATAGTTCGTATTCTGAGGCACGACGTCGAACGTCAGCAAGAATGAAGTGGGGACGGGGTTGTTTGTCCCATCTTTCGTACCAATGTTTTGGGGCTGGCCTGAGACAGGCAATAATTCATCCATCCATTTGGTACCGATGCGTCCATCTGGCAGTTGTATCAGTTCGTGGATGGCCAACGGCCCTCCCCATGCTTTCATCCATAGCCATCCGGCCATGATAAACCGTCCGCCAGGGATTTCCGTGATGGTAGGCACGCTGAGGCCGTTGTAAAAATCCAACCCTTTGGCTACCATGTCCTGATAAGTGGAATCCGGTTGGCTCTCTTGCTTAGCCCATAAACGGGTGAAGCCCCCAATGATGTAATCGTAGTCTCCCCAATGGAAAAAGAAGGTGCAATCGCCGCCCGGCGGGAAATCTTTGTCTATGCAATGCCAGCCTCCGGCAACAGAGTCGGATGCCCATGTTCCTTTTGCGCCATAGTTGGCCAGCATTTTCAGGTGGCCGTCTGCGTCTGTATAGACACTTGGGTTTTCGCAGGGATGGAAAAGTTTCCCTGTTTTCCGGAAATGAACGCCGTCGTCGCTTATCGAATAAGACGCCCCTGCCGGTACTCCCGGGAGCGTATGGCGGTCGAATGCTCCCGTATGGTCGTTTTTCTCCAGATATTCATACATGGCAGGCAAGGTGGTCTGTTCACGGGGATAGATGCGGGTGGTATGGTAGCCATAGCTGAGGCAGAGTTTGCCTTCCTGGATAAAAGGTGTTCCAGTGCCGAAGGTTTCCCATTGTTCATCAATCGGTACGGCGGCTTCGTGCTCTGTCCAGTGCCGGAAATCGGCGGTGGATAGATGTTCGAAATAATGTCCTCCCTTGCCGAACTTGCTTTGGTGGCCCCGGCGGTCATACAGATAGAACAGATGGTAGCGGCCTTTGTAGAACAGGCTTACGACGTCGCCTACCCACGCATTGTGTCCCGGGGGCGTCCAATATTGCAACTGGGGCATGAAGCGTTTTTCTCCGTTCCCTTCTTTCCGTACCGGTTGGACGGAGGCCGGATAGAGTTCTGCCTGTGAAACAAAAGCCGTATTGATTTTCCAGTTTTTCATTTTCTCCGCCACCGGATAGCCTATTGGGAAATCATTGTCTACCAACGTGCCATCTATGAACATGGTCCATCGTGCTCCTGTGAAATTCAAGACCAGTTCATGCTCGCCTAACGGCTGTTCAAGCATGGCTATGGGAAAGCCGATAGCCATCCGTTCTTCTCTTCCGTCAATCGGGGATTTCAGGGTCAATCCCGCTTCTACGACGGGCACGCTTCCATCTGCCATCCGGTAGGCCGGGTAATTCTGCCGGTGGCGGTCCAATGGGTTATGCTGTTTCAAACACACGTCCAGCACTCCCGGTATCTCTAACAAGAAACGGTCGAATGTGGGCACTTCCAGGTTCAACCGGCAGCGGATGGAAAATCCTTTTTCCATATCCGTCCCGGCATCCAATGCCTTCCGGGGCGTCTCCTGGTTTAATACGCTCCAGGTTTCTTCGGGAAAATCCAGTTCCCAAGAATTGCTCAACAATTCAATGCGTGCGCCATCTTGTTGCTGGTCTTGCATGGTGCAAGCCATGTTTCCAATCATTATGGCACACATTCCTATTATCCATTTGTATCGTTTCATAACTTTTTAAGATTTGTCCATTTTGATACGCACATGCAGGCTCCGAATGCTGCTTCTTCCTGTATTTCTGAAAGCCTTAATGGCATTTCAAAACATTCTTCGAATATCTTTTTCAACAAAGGATTCTTCCTGATTCCGTTGCCCGAACCAATCAACAGGGTCTTGTTTTGCCTGATTTCTTCCGGCAGGAGCCGGTAGAAGTCATGCAGTTCTCTACTGATGCCCATCAAGAATCCTCTTACCAGGTTTTCCGGAGTCAGGTTTGACAAGGATATGCCATTAATTCTACCTCGTTTTTCGGGCTGCAAGCGTGTACCGGAAAACAAGGTTTCTACCCGCAGGTCATCTTCTGTGCTATGTCGGTAAGGGACATTTGCCATCATGCGGTACACATCTTTTGCATTCCATTGTTGGCCGGTGAAGAATTTCAATACTTCCACAAAGAAGTTTTTCAACATGGCGAATGAAGCCCCTCCGCATAAGGGAGCGCCAACCAATAGGTAGCCGCCAGTGGGCAGTGGTCTTGTATCCATGCCTTCTACTTCCATATACTGGTCTGAGTAAACGGATAACTGGCTGCTTGTTCCCACCGTCACATGGATAGAGCACTGAAAATCCTGCACGGCCCCCAAGTAGGCTGCTTGGTTGTCGCCAATGGCCGTATATACCGGAATGTCTCCATAATGTCCCACCAATGTTCCGGGTTGGACTACTTCAGGCAGGATGTCTGGCGATATGCCAGCAGCAACACAGGCAGGGATGTCAAAGCGTAATTGTTTTTTATCGAAGAGGCCAAGTCCTGCCGCATTAGAGGGGTCTGCCAAGGGATGTTCCCGGTTGCAGAGTTTCATGGCTATGTAGTCCATGATGGTGCATAGTTTGTGTGCACCGTCTGGTACTTCCCCATTGCATTGGTTATAAAAATGTGTTACCAGTCCATATCCAGTAGCCAATGGATAACCACTGGCCTGGTTCAGGCAATCTACATAACTTCTGTTGTTTTTGTAAATCAGGTTTCCCCTGCCATCTTGCCATGTGTATAACGGGCTGAGTGCTTCTCCATGCTCGTCTGTATATAATATACCATGCATTTGGCCAGTCAGGCAGATGCCCAGTATATCCTTGCATTGTTTCTGGAATTGCTGGAGCATGTCTCTCACAATTGCCTCTATTTGTCCGACTTTTTGCCTTTTCTCCCATTGGTTGTCGGAGAAGAGGTTGGTGTCGTTTTCTCTTGCTACTGTGAGGCATTGCTTTGTATGCAGGTCGTACGCTACCCCACAAATGGAACTTGTCCCAATATCTATGCCTATGCAATACATATCTATCGTTTTTATTTACCGTGCCTCCAATAAAGCAAAGGTTTCAGTTATAAATAGGAAGCCTACCTGGAATTGTCTTCCCATGGTTGTCCAAGTCTTTTTTAAGGCAGGCTTCCCGTCGAAATCATACCGTTTCTGTAAAGTCTTCTATATGCTTATTCCACCACAATGCGGCTTCTCGCGCTGACAGGAACAGAGTCCATGGTCACGACATTGTTTTGAATCGGATACACGTATGCGGTGAAATCCACGTAATACCTTGAACCGGATTGTAATTCCGGGACAGGAAGTGCGTATTCGTTCACGGCATTCAGCGCCTCGTTTTCATTCCCATACTCGTTTTCCACGATTCCTTCCTTGAGCACTTCGGTCCCGTCTTCCGTCTCGATTTTATAGCGGATATAGCTATGTTTACAATACGACATGCTGACGGTCGACAATGCGGAGAAGGTGACAGAAGGCGTCCCGTCTTGCATCCGGTAGGAACAAGTGGGAGGAACCAAGTTGTCTACCACGGTCTGTGAGATAGGCATGGCTGTCACATTGCACGGTACAGAACGGTTTCCTGCGTTATCTAATGTATATACGGCAAATTCATACCCTGTTCCATCATCCAGCCCGTCGATGATGACAGAATCGACCAGATGGTCGTATGTCTTTTGCTGTTTGTTCGTGCCATATTCAATCAGGATTTGTTTGGCCTTCTGGTCTTTGGGCACATCCCACGCCAATGCCACCCGTTCAAACCCTAAATAGCAGCGCACGGAAGCGATTTTACTTGAATAATTATATTCTTTCAAATATTGTTTATAATTGTCTTCCATGTCTTCGCACCCCATCATTCCTGCAAACAGAAATAACCCGCAAAGTAAAAATAGATGTTTTTGTTTCATAACTCAATTCTTTTATGGTTCGTTTATTCTCCTTCCAAGCCGTACAAAGTAATTTCCGACCCGACAGATGTCATCCGTTCCGTGAATCCTTTCAATGCTTTGAAACGCAGGTATCGGAAAGGTTTCGTGTATTTGGTTTCCAAGGGGTATAGGATAAACTCGTGTCCGGCTTCTGCTTCCAAGTTTGCTTCATATTGGTCAGCAGGTTTCACGATGGTGTATGTACTTACCAATTCCCAGTCTGTGATGCCATCTGTGGGGTCATCATCGTCGCTGATCCATAATTGGAAGGTCTGTACATTTTCACTGTCATAAGCATCGCTGGTACGCTGGTGGTAGCGTACTCTGCTTCCCCGGACGGTTCGGCCTAAGTCGATGAAATAGGAATAGGGATAACCCCATTCGCCGGTATTGAAAATGTTCAGGTTCTCAGGATCTTTTGTGTACAGGATGTCGTCCCAGAATTTCTCTATGCGTCCTTCGTAGGCACTGGCCGGGGCATTCTTCAAACTGTCGTTGGTAAAGCTGCCCATATATTCAGGCAGGGGAGTCTGCTCGTCCGGATTGGGGTTGCTATTATAATCCCACCGGTTGCCATATAGGTATTGGTTGGCTAAGAAGGACCAGGATGATTTATCCAGCTTCCCGTCTTCCAGCGGCTTTACTGTTCCACAGTCTTTTACAACCGAAGTGTTTCCATACTGGTCTTTCGTATATACGGAAACTTGGTAATCTACATTTTGAAGATTTTCGACCATAAAGAATCCTTCTTTCGAGTTAGACGAAAGCACCTTTTCTACTGTTTTGTTCCCGTCGGCCAAACGGACAAAAACGTTGACTGTTTGTTCTAATTCATTGGTCCATTCGGCAATCAATGAACTGAACCCTGGCCGCACTGTAATGGTTGAGGCCACCATGTTTGTATTCGATTCCAAGGGGGTTACATATTGCACCACAGGCTCAGATGCATTTTCAGAACGGTCTATGGAGTAAAGTTTTACCTCATATTCTTTCACTTGGCCGAAACCCTCAATGAACAATGTATCTCCATAGGTGCTGCATGTTTTGGATATCTTTTCTCCGGAATCGATTATGTAATCTGCCCGTACATACAGGAAATCATCGTCTTCCGGAATATCATACAAGAAGTAGCCTCCTCCGTAGTTTGGAGTAAAACGTACATTGGTTATCTGTCCGGGAGCAACTGTGTCTACATAGCTCTCATCTTCCGAACAAGCCGTATTTCCTGTCACTATTGCTAGGGCGAATAGTATGTGATAAAATGCTTTTTTCATATCATTACCATTTTAAGTGTCAATAGATTTACCATCCTGGATTTTGAACCAGGTTCGGGTTCTTGTTAATGTCGTCCAATGGAATGGGGAACAGGTAATTTTTAGGTGTTTCCCAGACACGGGCTTGCAATTCTGTAACTTCATAGAAGTCTTCATACGTATTTCCTAAGCGGGCGTTCCATCCTTTCACTGGAGATACAAAGAACTCGCCGGCACGTTTCCAGCGGCACAAATCGAAATAGCGGTGCCCTTCGAACGACAACTCTATCAGGCGTTCTGTCTGGATAATATCCCGCAGTCCTTCCTGTGTCTGATGTTTGTTTATGCTCTTTACAATAGAGCCGTCGCTCCAAATATCTTCTACCTTGGGCAATCCGGAGCGGGCGCGGACTTCGTTTAGATAGTAATATGCTTCTTCCCCCGGCCCATAATATTCATTGTAAGCTTCTGCGTACATTAGGTATAAGTCAGCCAAACGAATGATGGGGTTTGGGTAGCGTACAATGCGATGCCAACTTTCATTAATAGATTCCGGGTGTACCAACTTTTTAATGGCAATGCCAGACCAGAAGAAGTCATCTTGCTTTGAGCCATAACGTCCCCCAGGGTATTCATTGTATTTCATGTGCATCTCCAATTTGGTCTGTTGGGTACGCCAGTAGCTATTATCCACAGCTAACCAACTGTAAAAGCGGGGTTCCCGGTTCAAATACATTTTGATTGTTTTCTCATTGGGTTGCATATATCCCAAGTGATATGTATCATCCGGGATGGTTGTCAGATCCAGGCGGTTGTCATAATCAAATGTCCGGTCTTCATTCATCGGCACTCCATTCCGTGTATAATACAATTCGCTCATCCGGTAGGAAGCGCATAGCCATTGCCAGCTAAAATCGGATATGTTCTGATTGTCCGGACGGCGGCATTGGCAGGCGTGTTGAAAAGTCCCTTGGTCTCCTCCTCCGACGTTGGAATATCCCCAAATCAGTTCATTGTTCCATGGGTCTACTATGGAATAGCGGTTGTTGTAGCAATATTGGATGATTTCTGACTTGTCCCAGATGTCTTTATCAAAGAATTTTATGTTGGTTCCACCTGCTGCGTCATACTTATAGAGGGATTTGTTCTTGGCATGTGCCGCATCGATGGCTATTTTAGTGGCATCCAATGCTCTCTTCCACTTCTCTTTGTCATATTCCATCGGGAAGAACAACTCACCGTCTACATTTTTGAAAGTGCTGTAATACTCTGCATTTCCATTGAACAAGGGACTTGCCTGCGTCAGTAGCACAACGGCCTTGATCGCTTTGGCAATAGTGCGGTCTACCATTCCCAAGTATTCATTCGGGCGTTCGTCTTCTAGGTCTTCTTTCTCATTTCCATTTTCGTCGTACAACACTTCATCCAACAAGTCGACTACATACTGGAAACATTTATCTACCGGTTCGCGTTTTTGGCGTACTTCTTCCGGGGTGGCAGAAGGAGATAAATTCTCATCTACGATACAGATGGGGCCATATAAACGGATTAAATAGAAGTGATAGTAAGCCTTCAGTACTTTTACTTGTGCAATCCAGTCTTTTCGTTCATCTTCTGTCATATCCTTTACCAAATGAATATTTTCCAAGAAGATGTTGCAATAACGGATGCCTCTATAAAGCGAAGCCGCATTCCTGTTTCCGTTCCAATAGCAAAGGAAAGGGTCCTGAGCGCTGTTCCAGCCTTTCATGATCTTTTCTCCGGGTGTTGAGTCTCTGTTGCCCGCTTCGCCGGCATCCAGTCGGATGATAAATTCATCACCTGCCAAATTCATGGATTTCATGACCCATCCCCAGTTGGGCATATATTCATAACAAGAAGCAAGCGCTCCCAGGCAGTCTTCTCTTGTTTCAAACATGCTTTCCAACTCAATGGTATTGTCCGGCACAATATCCAAGTAATCGCAGCTACCCATGCCCACGGCAATAGCCAATGCTGCCGCTATATGTTTTAAAGAAATCTTTTTCATAATCTGTCTCAAAAATCAAGTTGAATACCTAAGTTATATACTCGTTGTAGCGGATACCCCAATCCATTACTTCCCATTTCAGGATCCCATAAATCAAAATCGCTGAAGCAAAGTAAGTTCATGCCTGTAAAATAGAAGCGCAGGTTTGTCACTCCCAGCTTATGCAAGATGTGTCTCGGAAGCGTATAGCCGATTTCTAAATTCTTCAGGCGGAGGAACCTGCCGTCTCGTAGCCACCAGGTAGAATTGGCTTTGTAGTTGTTGGGATTGTCTTGCGCGGTCAAGCGGGGCCAGAAAGGATGGCTGACAGGATTGTCCGGACTCCAATGGTCATCGGCGATGTATTGGACGCAGTTCCGGTAATTCATGAACGGCGCAATGCTGGCCGGGTCTATAAAGAAGGAAGAATGTCCTTGGCCTTGGAAGAAGAAAGAGATGTCCCAGTTCTTATAACCGGCTGACAGACCAAATCCATAACTCAGTTCCGGCACAGAGGGATAACCGATGGGCACCCGGTCGTTGTCATTGATAACCCCGTCATTATTGATGTCCTTGTATTTGATATCTCCCGGTTGGGCCTTTATGCCCAATTGCTGTTCTGGTGAATTGGCCACGTCTGCATCATCTATGAATAAACGCTCTGCAATCCATCCCCATTGCTGATTGACCGGCCAACCTACCGTCCTCAGATAATCATCCCGGTAAGCTGGTTCTTCTTTTTCCAGCACTTCGTTCTTGGCATACGTGAAGTTGAAGCGTCCGGTCACCCAGGCATCTTTGTTGATGGCCCAATTCAAATCGACGGAGCCGTCCCAGCCCCACGATTTTACCGTACCTACATTGCCCCAGATGTCACTGGTCAAGCCCATAGTGGCCGGGATGTGTGCACGTTCTTCGTAAATCTTCTCACGGCGTTCCGTGAAATAATCCACCTGGATATCCAGTACCCGTAATAGATTAAGTTCAATGCCGATGTCCTGTTTACGGGCAACTTCCCAAGTTATCTCCGGGTTCGCATAACGTTTGATTTGCAATCCCGTATAAGAGGTCAGGAAATCTTTTCCCCACGTATAACCTCCACCTCTGCCTACGTCGGACAAGAAATAGAAACGGTCTTCCGCCGATGAGATGTTGTCATTTCCCACCAATCCGTAAGAATAACGGATTTTAAACTTGTCGACCACGGGTGACAGTGGCTTCCAGAACTCCTCGTTGGAAATCATGTATCCCAATCCCACGGCAGGAAATACTCCCCAGCGATGGGCGGCATCAAATTTCTCAGACCCATTATAGGTTAAGCTTCCTTCTACCATATATTTCCCCTGATAGGCATAATTCACACGGGTGCGGAGAGCTTGATTACGCTGTGGTAATGTCAACTGGATACTTTGCGTTCCCTCTGCCGAATTTTTCCTTTCTTCCTGTGTATAAATGGCGATGATGCCGAAATCGTGTTCATCGTTGAAAGTACGGTTGTAGCTCAGCCCCGTTTCAAAATAGAAATGGCTGGAAGAACTACGCGCGTTAGACGGGTCGCCCAACACCTCCGAACCCTCGCTGATTTCCGACAGGGTATATTTATTTGTCATTTCGTCGTAATCCTTGATGTTGTAGAAATAGGGCGAGTAAGAGCGGTTGACCGAATGGTCGGTATCCACGTTGATGGCTACCTTCGCGTGGAAGTTCAACCCCTTGGTCAGGAAGTCCAGTTTCTGATTCAGTGTGAACTGGGAGATGACGTGGCTGGAGAAACCGTCCTTGTATCCTTTCACCATCTCGGCATATGGGTTTGCCATGCTGCCACGCGGATTCATGCCGAACAGCACATGGTTGGCATACTGGTACTGCTCGTCCGGCAGATAATATTTGGGAAATTCCACCGGATTGGCGGCCATGACCTGCTTGAAGATGTCGCTTGCCTCGACGGAAGGCCCCGTGTAGTTGCGGAACACCGAGTTGACATTGATTTCGAAATCGGTGGACTTCGTCAGGGCTAAATTCATCTTGGCCGTGATGTCATACGTGCCGATATTGATGTTATTTTGGAAATTGTTTGCCTTTTCATTCTTCAGGATGCCCGTCTCGTTGGTATAGGCTGCAGCTAAGTAATATTGCAGATTCTTGCTGCCACCACTCACGTTCAGGTAGTAATATTGGTTATACGTGAAGTCCTTGAACAGTTCGTCATACCAGTTCACGTTCGGGTAAGCATAGGGATTCACATTGTTCAGGGTATTCTGAATCTTTTGCGCCTCATAGAACGGAGGGAGCAGCGGGTTGTCATTATACTGCGCTTCGTTATACAGTTGCATGTACGTGACCCCATCTACTGTCTCTGGAATTTTAGTAGGAGTGGAGAAGCGGGACTCATGGCGGAAAGATACGCGCGCTTTTCCCTCCACACCTTTTTTGGTGGTAATCATGATGACGCCGTTAGCCCCTTTGGAGCCGTACAAGGCCGCTGCCGTAGCGTCTTTCAAGATAGAAAACTGCTCGATGTTGTCCGGCTGGATGCGTGCCAGATCGGTGGTGGAAATTTCGAATCCGTCCAACAGAATCAGTGGTGAGGAGGAATATCCGAACGTGGTCACGCCGCGCACGAAGAACTCGGCATTGTCCTGTCCCGGCTCGCCGCTCCGCTGGTAGGAGATGACGCCCGCCAACCGGCCCGCCAAGGCTGCCGTCAGGTTTCCGGTGGGGATTTTCAGTTCCTTCGGGTCGATGGTCTCAATGGAAGTAGTCATGCTCTCCTTCTTTTGCTTGCCGAAGGCCACGACCGTCACGTTTTCCAGTTCATTGGCCACTTGCCGCATGACAATCTTCAAAAACGTCTTGTTACCGACTTTGACCGTTTGCGTCTCATAGCCGACATAAGATACCGTCAGTTCATCCGAAGGCGACACTACGATTTCAAACTTCCCGTCCAAATCGGTAATGACACCCTTGGTCGATTTGCCCACTTGAACAGTAGCGCCCGGCAGGGTCACTTCCTGTTCATCCATCACTATGCCTGTCACTTTCCGTGGCTCTTGCTGGGATGCCGCAAAGAGGTGGCCATAACAAAACAATGCCAGTAAAGAAAGCAACAAAACTCTTGGGAATAGTTTTTCTATCCCCCATGCACAAATTAAGTCTTTTCTTTTCATGGTTAGTTAATTAATAGAGTAATTATTGAGTATTATGTATTGCGGATATCCATATCCGGTTATGTGGCAAGCCCTGTCAGTATCGGCTCTGATGCCTTTCCTTGCACGTGCTTTCAGGCGGCCAAGTGCGGGACAAGGAGACGGCTTCCCGTGTCTGACGGGCGTTCATCGGATGCTCTCTATGCGGATGTTCTTGAACAGGGCGTTGCCGTTCTTGATGAAGAAGAATAACTTCTGCCCCTTCTGCTCCGGCAGGCGGTTGACAATGCAGCGTTTCCCGTTGACACACATGTCGACAAACTCGTCTTCTAGGATTAAGTCTACGTGGATGGGTTTACGCAGGTCCTTGACGGTGTTGATGCCCGTGTTGTGCAGGAAAACGCTTTCTTTGTTGGCATTCAACTCCAGTTTGTAGCCCCGGTGGCGGTTGTCTGTGGCGCGCGCGAAGAGGCATAGTTCGTCATAATTTTCCAGGGGAACGATGTCTAAAGAGAGGCGGTAGTCGACCGGAAGGCCGGACACGGAAGCCACTCCTACGCCATTCTTGGCATCCAACCTCAACTCCCCGTTGGCGTAGCTGCCTGTACGGGCATCCGACTCTATCTTTATTTCAGGCAATTCCAAGGGAGTTGATGCAGGGAGCACCTCTGATAGGAACCGGGTGTATAAATTCCCGTCTTCGGCTTGCAGCAACTCACGCAGCAACATGTTCCCTCCCCAAATAGGCCCGTCATAGTCCTTCCCGTGGCTGCGGCAGGGCATGTAGGCCACGGCAATGCGGCGGTTGTCTTTGAAAGGGGCTGTCTTATAGACGCTGGCCCACTGCTCCACCAATGCCTGCGTTTCCGGATATTCCCACGGGCCGTAGGGTTGGCGCGACTTGACGTAGTAAGTGTCGCCGCCCGTGCTGTACAGCAGGTAGTACCAACCGTTCCATTCAAAATAATCTGAACACTCGGGTGTCGCCACTTGTCCGGTGAGGGGAGATTCCACTTCTTTCCAATTCTTCAAATCATCAGAAACCAGATGCACCAGATAACCTCCGAAACCCTCCAAAGGCGGGTTCTTCTGATAGCCGGAAATAAACAAATGATATGTCCCGGACTTGTCTTTAAACACCTTGGGGTCGCGGAAATCGCGGCTCACACACTCTTCGGGTGCGTAGTAGAACGGATTGGGTTGTTGTTTCACAAAAGTCTTCCCTCCGTCTTCACTCTTGGCGTAGCTCAACTGCTCGTGCACCTGTCCGTCCTCCTTCACCCGTGTGGAGTAGAAGGCATAGAAGGTATTTCCTTCGGCAATCACCGACCCCGTGCAGATGGACTTTTCCCACTCCTCGTCTATCCCCAAGGCGACCGGGTAGTGCTCCCAATGTACCAAATCCTTGGAGGTGCTCAGTGCCCATTGGTGTCCTCCCAACCCGCCAAGGCCCGAGTGGTGGCCTTCGTCCAGCAGCCAATAGAGGTAAAAGGTGCCGTTGTGGTAATAAGGCATGCAGTCGCCTGTAAACAAATGCTCCTCCGCCGGTTTGAAATACTGCAAATGGGTCGTCCTCTGAATGGCGGGATTATAATCTTTGACCACCTGTGCGGCTCCATTCGTGCATGTTAGCATAAAAGCTATTAATAACTTTGCATTCATATTACATTTGTTTTTATGTTATATGATTATCTGTGGCAGCAAAGTTATTTATTGTATGTCAATAATGCAAATATTATTCACACTTTTTTTATCATTTGCTAATATAATCGTTTACATGAATCCTAATATCCCTCAATTGAAGGCTCAAAACACCTATTATAAGATAAAGATAAACTAACCTTAGGCAGCCCATTATTTACATTTATTTCCATACGGTTTACAAGTTATTGCTTATCTTTGCGGAAATATTTGAAAGAAGGAGGAAAGCATGGAGCACAAAGTGAATTATAAGTTCATCTATGAAACCATCAAAGAAGATATCATAAAGGGGGTTTACCCTACCAATACGTTGTTGCCCACCGAGTCGGTCGCTGCACAGAAGTACAACGTGTCGCGCCCTACCATCTCCAAGGCATATAACCAACTGCAGGATGAAGGGTATATCACGAAGAAAAAAGGGGCTGGGACCATTGTCAACTACAACCCCGTCCATTCTGTCTATACATTTGGCCTGCTGTTGCCCGGTGCGGGTGAATCGGAAATTTTCTCTATCATCAACGACCAACTCCTCGAGCAATCGGAAGTGCAGGGATTCAACTGCTTGTGGGAAGGCGCCACCGCCAGCAACGCCAACACGCGGATGGCCCTCATCGAAAGCAATTGCGACAGCTACATCCAGAAGCAAGTGGACGGCATCTTTTTCTCGCCTTTGGAGAGAGTGCCTGACGCGGACAGCATCAACCGGCAGATTTGTGACAAAATCACGGAGGCAGGCATACCCTTGGTGCTGATAGATAGGGACATCGTGTGCTTCCCGCAGCGGAGCCCTTTCGATGTCGTCTGCTTGGACAACTTCAACGCCGGTTGCCTGACCGCCTTGCACCTGATAGAACAGGGCTGCGAATACATTTATTTTTTCCAGCGGCCCAATTCCGCCAGTTCTGTCAACATGAGGCAGGCCGGGATAGAACATACCGTGCAGGAACACAATCTTCCTTTCGACCGCTCGCACATCATCTGCGGCAATCCCCAAGACCCCGAACTGATAAGGCGGATTCCCATCATCCCCCGGAAGACCGGGATTATCTGTGCCAACGATTCCACTGCGGCCGTGCTGATGTCTACTTTGGCAGAGGCGGACATACAAGTCTCGTCGGATGTAGCCATTTGCGCTTACGACAACATGAAATATTCCATGCACCTGAAGCACGCGCTGACCACCTTCGAACAGCCTTGCAGGGAATTGGCAAACGTAAGCATCGAACTGATGTTCAGGCGCATCCGCAACCGTGGGGCCGTAGCCATCACAGCCAACCTGCCAGGCAAACTTATTGTCCGGGAGTCAAGCCGGTTTATTGGCTGACATCTTATACGGAATGCGCAGGGCACATGCCGGAAGCCTGCCTGGTGGAGGAGGGGGCATGAACCCTGCGCGTGCCGGTGATTCTTCTGTGGCAGCTTTTTATTTATCCCGGTGGCTGCGTATGTGCATGGTGTAGAACAACAAATAGAGCACGCATACCACCATCACGGCTACCGCGCCACTCTGGCCTACCGCGTCGGAAGCCACTCCCATGGCCAAGGGAAAGACTGTGCCCCCGAACAAACCCATAATCATCAAACCGGAAATCTCGTTTTTCTTGCCCGGCAAGGATAGCAGCGCCTGCGAGAAGATGACCGAGAACACATTGGAATTGCCAAAGCCAATCAAGCCGATGCAGGCATAAATCAGCAGTTTGTCATAAGACCCAAACAGGCCGGCCATGGCAAGCAGCATCAGCAACACGCTGGCCAGGAAAAATTTCTTTGGGGACAGGTAACGCAGGATGAACGTGCCCGACAGACACCCGACGGTGCGGCAAATGAAGTAAACGCTGGTGGCCAGGCCAGCCTGTTCCAGCGACATCCCGACGCGTTCCATCAGGATTTTCGGGGCGGTCGTGTTGCTGCCCACGTCGATGCCCACGTGGCACATGATGCCCACGAAAGAAAGCAAAATGAAAGGCTTGGCCAGCAGGCCGATGCATTGGGCGAAGGTCGAAGGCTTCCCTTCCGCTTTTTCTTCTGCAATGGGCGTGGCGTTCAGCCATAAGATGGCTATCACGGCAATGAGCATGTAGACGGGAAACAGTATCCGCCAGCCCAGCCCGAAGGTGGGGATGGCCTGCACGGCCCCCCAGCCGGCGATGTAGGGCGCCAGGAAAGAGGCTATCGCCTTGATGAATTGTCCGAACGTCAGGCTGCTGGCCAAGCGGTCGCCCCGCACAATATTTGACAATAACGGATTCAGCGAAGTCTGCATCAACGCATTGCCAATCCCCAACAAGGAAAATGAAACCAGCATCCAGGCGTAGCCGTCGCCAAAAATAGGAAGCAACAGCGAGAAGAAGGTGATGAGCAGGCTCAGCAACACCGTCTTGCGTTGCCCGATACGGTTCATCAACATCCCCGTCGGGACTGAAAAGATTAGAAACCAGAAGAATACCAGCGAGGGCAGGATGTTGGCCTGCGAGTCGCTCAGGTTCAGGTCTTGTTTGACATAATTGGAGGCGATGCCCACCAAATCTACGAACCCCATCGCAAAGAAACTCAGCATGATGGGGATTAACTTGGAAACAGAAGCGCTTTTTGTATGTTCCATGATTCAACAAATAAGGTGTTTAGTTAAACAGAATTTTGATAGGTTGCCGGCTCTTGCCTGTGAGGTTTGCCGGAACAGCGGATAAATGTAGAAAAAAGATTTCAGACAGGTGTATAATGCCTTTACAAATTAACATTATTTTGTTTACATATCTGTTTATATATTTACATATATGTGTGTGGTGGCTTTCAACGAAGGCCTCCCCTTGGCCTCTTGCCGCTTCTTCATGCAGATACAGGCATTCTCCGATGCTACCTCGCTCTTCTGCATAGACAAGAGCGAGGTAAGACCCAGGTACGACCCAGATACGGCTTTGGTATGTGCCGGGGACTCTTTTTTTTAGCCCCGTCCGGCGCAATCTAACCGATATATCCGTACCTTTGCACGGTCATGGCTATACATCGTTTACATCTGCATAGGGTACGGGGGCTGGCGCTCTACCACGCGACGGCGGTGGCCATCGTGGGGATATGGGGATTGACATTCATCTCTACCAAGCTGCTGATAGGGGCGGGCATGGCTCCGCAAGAGATTTTCCTGCTCCGTTTCCTGATGGCTTACGCGGGCATCTGGTGCTTGTCGAAGCGCAAGTGGCGGGCGGACCGTTGGCAGGATGAGTTGTGGCTCTTGCTGGGGGGCGTGACCGGAGGCTCGTTTTATTTCCTGACGGAGAACATGGCGCTGGAATATACGTTGGCCACGAACGTGTCTTTCCTGGTGTGCACGACGCCCTTGGTGACGATGCTCCTCTCCTTGTGGCTGTACAGGAACGTGCGGGCCACGCGGGCTTTGGTGGGCGGCTCGCTGACGGCCCTGGCCGGAGTGGCGCTCGTGGTGTGCAACGGCCACTTCGTGCTGCATCTTTCCCCCGTGGGCGACTTGCTTTCCCTGTTGGCCTCTTTCTCGTGGGCCATATACAGTCTGGTTATGCGCCGCATGGCCGACCGCTATGATTCCGTGTTCATCACGCGTAAGATATTCTTCTACGGCCTGCTGACCATCCTGCCGGCTTTTGCCTTCCGTCCCTGGCAGTTCGATGTCCTGCGCCTGTTGGAGCCCTCCGTGCTTTTCCATCTCCTGTTCCTGGGTCTCCTGGCGTCTTTGGGTTGTTTTGCCGTGTGGAATGTCGTGTTGAAGCGTTTGGGCACGGTGCGCGCCTCCAACTACATCTACCTCAACCCCGTGTTCACGCTGATAGGCTCGGCCATCGTGCTGGGCGAACGGCTGACGCCGATGGCGTGGGCGGGCATGGCGCTGATATTGGGCGGGGTGTATTGGGCGGGGCGGAAAAAGGAGAACGGGCGGGCTTAATCAGAGCCTGTTTCCTTTGTAGATTTTACTATGCCTGCTCTCTATTCTTCTTCGGTTTTATCTTTTGAGCCGGCTTAGCCCGCTGACCGGGTCTTTATTTCCTATTTTTGTGGGGAGAACCCATAGGCAGGTAGCGATATTTTGCTTACATTTGCAGGGTCGCCGCCCCCGGGCCGAGGAGGCTTGGGGGCGGCGTGCTGTTTTAATCATCCTCCAAACACTGAAGAGTTATGCTGGCATATACTTACGTAGAACAGGGACGTTTCGAGCTGCGGGACAAGCCCCGGCCGACGTTGCAGGACGGCCGCGACGCCATTGTGCGGGTGACGCTGGGAAGCATCTGCACGAGTGATTTGCACATCAAGCATGGCAGCGTGCCGCGTGCCGTGCCGGGCGTCACCGTCGGGCACGAGATGGTGGGCGTGGTGGAAGAAGTGGGCAGCGACGTGCGGACGGTGCGCCCGGGAGACCGGGTGACGGTGAATGTCGAGACCTTCTGCGGCGAGTGTTTCTTCTGCCGCCACGGCTATGTGAACAACTGTACGGACCCTAACGGGGGCTGGGCGTTGGGCTGCCGCATAGACGGCGGGCAGGCGGAGTATGTGCGCGTGCCCTACGCCGACCAGGGGCTGGACCGCATCCCCGACGGGGTGGGCGACGAGCAGGCCTTGTTCGTGGGTGATGTCCTGGCCACGGGCTTCTGGGCGGCGCGCATTTCGGACATCACGCCGGACGACACGGTGCTCATCCTCGGGGCCGGGCCGACGGGCATCTGTACGCTGCTCTGTGTGCGGCTGAAGCAGCCCCGGCGCATCATCGTGTGCGAACCGTCGGCGGAGCGACGCCGCTTCGTGCGGGAGCATTATCCGGAGGTGCTGCTCACCATGCCCGACGAGTGCGAGGCGTTCGTGCGGGCGCAGGGCGGCCACGGAGGGGCGGATGTCGTGCTGGAGGTGGCGGGCACAGAGACTTCGTTCCGCCTGGCTTGGCAGTGCGCACGGCCCAATGCTGTGGTCACGGTGGTGGCGTTGTACGACCGCCCGCAGGTGTTGCCCCTGCCGGAGATGTATGGCAAGAACCTGACGTTCAAGACGGGGGGCGTGGATGGTTGCGACTGTGCCGAGATTCTCCGCCTGATAGCAGCCGGGCAGATAGACACCACGCCGCTCATCACCCACCGCTTTCCCCTGGCGCGGATTGACGAGGCTTACCGCCTCTTCGAACAGAAGGCGGACGGGGTAATGAAGGTGGCCATTTTTTAATTACTCACACACTTACGTTTATGAAATTCATTTCCTGGAATGTGAACGGCCTGCGTGCCTGCAAGGACAAGGGCTTTGTGGAGGCGTTCAAAACGTTGGACGCCGATTTCTTCTGCCTGCAAGAGACCAAGATGCAGGCGGGACAGTTGGACTTGGCCTTCGAGGGTTACGACTCGTATTGGAACTATGCGGAGAAGAAAGGTTACTCGGGCACGGCCATCTATACGCGCCACCGGCCTCTCAGCGTGGCCTATGGCATCGACATGGAGCACCACGACAAGGAGGGGCGGGTCATCACGCTGGAGATGCCGGACTTCTACCTGGTGACGGTCTATACGCCCAACTCGCAGGACGAACTGCGGAGGCTGGACTACCGCATGGAGTGGGAGGATGATTTCCGCGCTTATCTGCTTTCGTTGGATGCCAAGAAGCCGGTTGTCGTCTGCGGCGACCTGAATGTGGCGCACCGGGAAATCGACTTGAAGAACCCCAAGACCAACCGGCGTAACGCGGGCTTCACGGACGAGGAGCGTGCCAAGTTCACGGAACTGTTGGCGGCAGGCTTCACCGACACGTTCCGCCATTTTTATCCGGACCGCACGGACATCTACTCGTGGTGGTCCTACCGCTTCCGGGCGCGCGAGAAGAATGCGGGCTGGCGCATCGACTATTTCCTGACGTCCAGCCGCCTGGACGGGAAGCTGGTCAGCGCGGATATACATACGGAGATATACGGTTCGGACCACTGCCCCGTGGAGGTGGTGATTGATTTGTAAAATCAGAGCAGGCCGAAGCTGTACCCTTCTTCGCGCAGGAAATCGAGCGCGCGGGGCAGGGCATAGGGCAGGTTGCCGTTGCCCCACGACTTCAGCGAGTCGTGGAAAGTGATGATGGAGCCGTTGCGGGCGTAACGCATGACGTTGGCCAGCACTTGGGGCGGGCGCAGTTTCTTGGAATAGTCGCGCGTCACGAGGTCCCACATGACGATGCGGCAGCGGTGGCGCAGCACCATGTATTGCCCCCAGGTCATGTGTCCGTGCGGCGGTCGGAAAAGGATGGGGTGCAGGGCGGCTTCTACTTGCTCCACGGGCATTCCTTCACAGGCTTCCAGCATGAAGTCGTGCGCCTGGCGGACGTCTTCGAGGTATTGGTTGGAACTTTTCTCGAAGCCCCGCAGGTGGTGGAAGGTGTGGTTGCCCACGCGGTGTCCCCCCTCGACTACCTGGCGGAAGACGTCGGGGTGCTTGCGGATGTTGTCGCCCACCATGAAGAAGGTGGCTTTGACCCCTTTGCGTTCCAGCAATTCAAGTACCCAGGGCGTCACCTCAGGGATGGGCCCGTCGTCGAAGGTCAAGTAGACTGTCTTCTCCGAGGAGTCCATCCTCCAGAGGGCGCTGGGATAGAGCTTGCGGACGATTTGGGGCGGTTGCTCGATAAACATACGCTTATTCTTGCCCTCCCATGGCGTTGACGAGCAGGTGGTACAGTTCGCCGAGTTTCTCGTCGTACTGTTCCGTCAGTTGCGAGCCATATTTCTTCATCAGTCCCGTCTCCGTGTTGAGCAACGAGAGGTGGTATTCGCATTCGCTGTACGAGATGGCCAGGCGCGTTTCGTCCAGGCTGAGGTACCACGTCAGGTATTCCACCGACTTGTCGGCCAGGGCTTGGATGATGCGGTCGGCCTTTTCCGTCTCTCCCAGTTGGTAGTAGGCTTCGGCCATCTGCATGGCGCCGTTCTGGTAGTCGTAGGGCACGTTGAAGGCGGGAATCATCTTCTCCGCATAGTCCAGGGCTGCTTTGGCTTTGTCGCGCTTGCCTTCCTTGATGAGTTGCTGTGCCAGTTGGACGAAGATACGTCGGTGCGAGTAGCACATGCGCAAGGCGTTTTCGTCGATGTAGATGCCCGGCTGGTCGATGCCTCCGAAGCGGAATTTGTTCATCAGGTTGTCATACATCTTTTCCGAGTCGAGCGAGACGCCTGTCTTCGTGTTGTCAAAGGGCGTAAAGCGGTAGGCCAGGCCTTCTTGGATGAAGTGGTTGGCCATGCCCAGTTGGTTGTCCGTGCCTACGCTGATGGCGATGTAGATGGGACGTTCCCAGTTGGCTTCGGCCAGCATTTCGAGCATCATCAGTTCACTCTTGTAGAGGGCGCGCTTTCCTTTCAGCGAGATGTGCATGTAGTCGGGGATGCTGTCTCCGGGTATCATCATGCCGCTGCGTCGTACTGCCTCTTTGTCCACCTTGATGACGATGCTGTCCGTAGGAATGACGTTGAGTTCCTTGTTGTTCGGGTTACGCACCCAGTGCTTCAGGATGTTCTTCAGTTCGTAGGGATTTTCGCCAAACTCTTTCTGTATGTTCACCAGCACCTCGGGGTTTCCGGTCATGGCTTCCTTCTGTGCCTCTGCGTAGAGCTTGTCAAGGCTCTGGGCTATCTCCGGATGCACGGGGATGTATTCGTTGGTGCCTTCCACGTACTCCATGCGATCCCACGTGATGGGCAGCGAGGGGCTGTCGTAGGCCGGGCGCTTCATCTGGTCGATGTACCAGTCCGTTTGCAGGTAGGAGAGGTTGCAGGTGCGTGCGTCGGGCCGGTAGCCTTCGGTTTCCTGGCCGTACCACAGGGGGAAGGTGTCGTTGTCTCCGTTGGTGTAGATGATGGGGTTGCCGCTCTCCTGGAGGGACATCAGGTAGTTGCGCCCGAAGTCGCGGGCCAGGTAGCGTCCGCTGCGGTCGTGGTCGTCCCAGGTTTGGCTGGCCATCTGTATGGGCACGAAGAGGCAGAGCGCGGAGACGATGACGGCCACGGGCAGGGCAGGCTGCATGTCGGGCATCCAGGTGCCTTGGTTCCAGGCGTTCAGTTGTTCGGGCGTCCATTCTTCTTTTTTCTTCCGGGTCAGCGAGTGGACGAGTTGTGTCAGTCCGGCCACGCCCATGCCTATCCAGATGGCGAAGGCGTAGAACGAGCCGGCGTAGGCATAGTCGCGTTCGCGGGGTTGCAGGGGCGTCTGGTTCAGGTAGAGCACGATGGCGATGCCGGTCATGAAGAACAGGAAAAACACTACCCAGAACTGCTGGATGCCCCGGCGTCCCCGGTAGGCTTGCCAGATGAGTCCGATGATGCCCAGCAGCAGGGGGAGGCAGTAGAAGACGTTGCGGCCTTTGTTCTCCTTGAGTTCCATGGGCAGGTATTCCTGGTTGCCGACGAGCCAGTTGTCTATGAAGGAAATGCCCGTTATCCAGTTGCCGTGTTCAATCTCGCCGTGTCCCTGGATGTCGTTCTGCCGTCCGGCAAAGTTCCACATGAAGTATCGCCAGTACATCCAGTTGAGTTGGTAGGAGAAGAAGAACTTGATGTTCTCCCATTGCGTGGGAATGTTGACCATGACCATTTCGCCACAGCGGTCGTAGGGTACGTCGTGGCCTTTGATGGTTTGCCAGGCTTTGTAGGCTCTTACGTGTTCCGGGGCTGAACTGTACATGCGGGGGAAGAGCATGTT
>CASEKR010000015.1 GCA_949288585.1 uncultured Bacteroides sp.
TCGCGGGTGTAGTTGGCGCTCATGTCGACGTCTACCTTGCCCAGCGAACTGTTGACGCGCAGGTTGAAGATGTCGCGGCTCATGTTGCTGTTGGGCACGATGTCGCGGTTGCGCATGTCGGTATAAGTGAAGCGCATTCCCGTCTTGCCGCTGTTGGCGGAGATGATGGCCGAGTTGGTGGCCGTCAGACCGGTGCGGAAGAATCCGGAGATGTTGTCGGGGATGATGAGGTAGGGGCGGGATACGCCGTCGAAGTAGTCCAGCATGTTGCCGCCGTCGGCTTTCGGTCCCCAGCTCATGTTGGTGCTGGAGGTGGCGTTGACGCTATACGAGCCGTCGTTGCCCATGCCATAGATTTGTTGCAGGTCGTCCCACTTGGCCAGCATCGTCTCGAAGGTGGTCGTGCTGTTGATTTCGACGCTGAAGCGTTCTTCGCCGGCGCGCTTCGTGGTGATGAGGATGACGCCGTGGCTGGCGCGGCTGCCGTACAGGGCGGATGCGGCGGGGCCTTTCAGCACGGACATGCTTTCGATGTCGTCTGGGTTGATGCTGGAGATGCCGTCGCCCAGGTCGAAGCCGCCGTATTGTCCGGCGCTGCCGTAGTTGGTGTTGTCCAGGGGCACGCCGTCGATGACGTAGAGCGGCTGGTTGTTGCCGGTCATTTCGGTGCTACCGCGCAGGATGACGCGGGTCGAACCCGAGGGGCCGCCGGCCGTCTGGCTCACCACCAAGCCCGGCACGCGGCCTGCCATGGAGTTGATGACGTTGGTTTCCTTGGCTTTGGTCAGCGCTTCGCCCTTCACTTCGTCCACTCCGTAACCCAGGGCTTTGCGCTCGCGCTTGATACCGAGCGCCGTCACCACCACCTCGTCCAGCAGCTTGGTATCTTCTTCCAATGTGACATTCACGGGACCGTCGCCCACCTGGACTTCGACGGTCTTATAGCCGATGTAGCTGATGACCAGCGTGGCGCCCGGCTTGGCGGTCAGCGTGAAGTTGCCGTCGATGTCGGTCAACGAGCCGTTGGTCGTGCCTTTCACTACGACTGAGGCACCGATGACGGGACCTATGGCGTCGGTTACTGTACCTGTTATCTTCTTTCCTTCTTGCTGGGCAGACTGTGTGCCTGCTGTCGCTGTTGCCACGACTTGCGGGATGCCCCCCAACAGGCAGAGGGACAACGTGCCGCATAGCAACGCTTGCTTACAATTTCTCATTTTCTTCATGGAATGTGTGTTCTTAACGAAATAAGATTTGACTGATAACTGTTGTGGTGCCGACCTTTGGGCTGCATGGGCAGATGAGCGGGAGGAGGTGCCTGCCGTCGGCTTCTTGCTGGCATGTCCTCGCAGGGCTAAGTGATTGTTCGCATAAGAATAACATGGTATTTAGGGGTTGACATTCTGTTTTTATGTTTTCCATTTTGTTTTCCGGTGCAAAGATGAAAATTTGGTGCGGAATGCGGGTTTGATAGCTGTCAGATTTAGGTTTGATAACTGACATTTGTGGCTCTTACAGGCTTTTTCCGGGTTCTTTCCCCTCTTTGGGGGCTTGTTTTTCCTATGGACGCGCGGTAGCTCCGGGGCGTCCGGCGTTGCGGGCTTATAGGGTTTCCGCCGGTGTCCGGAGTGTTTCAAAATCCGTTCCGCAGCTTGAAACAAAAGGTGCCACCGGAGGAAACTGTTTGTTCCAGTGGGTGGCACCTTTTGTTCCAGTGCGGTGGCACCTTTTGTTCCAGTGTGGTGGCACCTTTTGTTTCAGTGCGGTGGAACAAGGTGTGCCCTGCATCAGCCTTCCGTGGGATACTTGCTGGGCTGGATGCCGTACTGTTTCTTGAAGAGGGAACTGAAGTATTTGACGTTGACGAAGCCCGTGTCCGTGGCGGTGTCGGCCACGCTGCGGCCCTGGCGTAAGAGTTCGGCGGCCCGGTTCAGGCGGATGAGGCGGATGAACTCCTGGGGGGCGTTGCCGGTGAGCGACTTGAGGCGGCTGTAGAACAGGGTGCGGCTCATGGCCATCTCGCGGCAGAGGGCGTTGATGTCGAAGTCGGGGTCTGCCAGGTGTTCGGTGACCAGGCGGGTGGCCTGCATGATGAAGTGCTGGTCGCCTTCGGAGTGCGCGGGCGCCGGCTCGGCGGGTTCGGGACTGCCTTCCAGTTTCCCGTCGGCGGCTTCGCCGGCCTCTTTCAGGGTCTGGCTCATGTAGTATTGCCGCAGGCGGTCGCGGGTGTCGATAAGTCCTTGTACCTTCAGTTTCAGTATTTCCGTGCTGAAGGGCTTGGGAATGTAGTCGTCGGCTCCGGTCTTGAGCCCTTCGACCACGTCGTCGTGCATGGCCTTGGCGGTGAGCAGCACGAAGGGGATGCCGGCCGTGTCGGGATTGGCCTTGACGCGGCGGCAAAGTTCGTCGCCTCCCAAGCCGGGCATCATCACGTCGGACAGGATGAGGTCGGGGTAGTTGCTGGCCAGGCATTCCAGCGCTTTCAGTCCGTCGGGAGCGTCTATCACGCGGTAGTCATGCTCGAAGGTCTTGTGCAGGTACCGGCGCAGTTCCTCGTGGTCTTCCACGATGAGCAGCGTGTGCGACTTTTCCAGGCCGTTGTCTGCCGTCTCGCCGGACAGGGGCGGCTGGCCGCTGTCGTCGTCCGGGGGCACGGGCAGGGCGGCCGGACGTTCGTCCGTGCGGCGCAGGAAGATGGTGAAGAGGCTTCCACGGCCTTCCTCCGAACGCAGCGTGATGCGCCCTTTCAGCATCTGCACGATGCGGTGCACTTGTAGCAGCCCGAAGCCGGTGCCTTCGTCGGTCATCTGGCGGGCATTCTCCAAGCGGCCTGCCTTGTGGAAGAGGTGTTTCTGGGCTTTGCGCGGGATGCCGATGCCGTCGTCTTCCACTTCGATGACGGCCCGGTGGCGGGTGGCGGTCAGGCGTAGGGTGACGTGTCCTCCGCTGGGCGTGTATTTGCAGGCGTTCGACAGCAGATTGTCCAGCAGAATCTCCATCAGGTGGATGCTGGCCGGGGCGCATACCGCTTCGTCGGGCAGCGAAACGTTCAGCCGCACACCTTTCTTCTCGCAATAGGTGCGGAAGTTGGCGGCTTCCTCCTCCAGGATGTCGTTCAGCCGCAGGGGAGTGAGCGACAGTTGCCTCTGTCCCAAGTCTATTTTCTCAAACTCAAGCAACTGGTTGACGAGCGTGTTCAGGCGGCGGGTGTTGTTGCGGGCGGCTCGGATGAAGTAGCGTGCGTCGGCCGACAGGTTCGGCTCCTTCTGCAGGTCTTCCAGCGGAGCCATGATGAGGGTGACGGGAGTGCGGATGTTGTGCACGGTGTTGATGAAGAACTGTATCTTGTCTTCGTCATATTCCTTTTGCAGGTGGTTGCTCTTGTAGCGCCAGATGAACCACAGCAGGGTGCCCGTCAGGCAGACGTACAGTAGCCAGGCCCACCACGTGTTCCACCACGGCTGCCCCACCTCGAGGCGCAACGTCCGTTCGGCCATGACCTTGCCGTCGCTCTGCCGCAGGCTGCGCACTTTCAGTTGGTATGAGCCGGGAGCTACGCGGGTGTAGCGCGCCTCGCCGTCGGGTGTCGGTTCGTTCCACGCCTTTTCGTAGCCGTCCAGCATGTACTGGTAGGCAATGTCGTGGCGGAAGCGGTAATTGATGGCTTCGAAGGTGACGGTGAACGAGTTGTGGGCATAGTCCAGGCTGACGGCGCCGTCCGTCACCATGCGGTAGAGGCGGGGCGGCAGCGTCTCGGCCTCTTCGGCGTCCAGCCAGGCGGTGGTCAGCCCCGTGAAGCGCAGCGGGGTTTGGTAGTCGTTCACGGCAATGGCCGAGGGGTCGATGCGCACGGCTCCCTCCGTGCTGCCGTATATGACTTCGCCGCTGCGCAGGATGGTGTAGGAGGATTTGTTGTAGACGCGCTCCACGTCTTCCACGTAGTTCAGGCTGGAGATGTGCCCGTTGTCTACGATGGCAATGCCCTTGCCCGTGCTGGCCCAGATGCGGCCACGGCTGTCGCGTTGCAGGCTGTAGATGTCGTCCGAGGGCAGGCCGTCGCGGGTGGTGAAGGTGCGTGCCTGGCCAGTCTGCATGTCATACAGGTTCAGCCCGCCGCCTTCGGTGCCCAGCCACACGGTGTGGTCGTCGTTGAACAGCATGGAGACGATGTACGAGCATACTTCGTTCTTCTTCCATTCGGCCGTGGCGGCATAGAGGCGGGTGGAGTTGTTGCGCTTGTCTATCAGGTAGAAGCCGTCGGTGGTCGAGGCGGCCATGTGGTGGCGGTCCAGCATGATGATGGCCTGCGTTTCCTTGATGTTGCGGAAGATGTGCTTGGAGCGCCCGTCCTTGCCGATGAGTTGCAGGTAGCCATCTAAGCCGCCCACCCACAGTTCGCCGTCGGCGTCCAGCTTGATGGAGTAGACGTAATTGGTGTTCAGCCCGTTTTCTTTGGTCAGGTGGCGGACGATGCGCCCCGTGGCGTCCAGTTGGTAGATGCCGTTCCCATAGGTGGATACCCATACCGCCCCGTCTTCGCTCTGGCTCAGGGTGAGGGTCACGGTGCCTTCCAGCAGGTGCCTCCAGCGGCGGGTCTTGGCGTCTTGCACGCTGATGCCGTTGTCCGTGGCGAACCACAGGTCGCCGTTGTCGTTCTCAGCGATGTCGTTCACGTTGTCGTTGGCCAGCGATTGCGTCGTGCCCCGCCGGTGCAGGTAGGTCTCGATGGGGAAACTGAGCAGGATGGAAGCCGAGACTCCGCCCGAATAGCTGCCCGTCCAGATGTTTCCCTGGCTGTCCTTGGTGACGGCGTAGATGCCGTTGCCTTGCAGCACATTGGGGCTGTCGTCGTCAGTGTTCATCAGCAGGCGGGCGGCCTTAAGGTCGCGGTCGATGGTGTAGACGCCCCCGCCGTCGATGCCCAGCAGGGTGGTGCGGGTGTCATAGGGGGTGATGGCGCGTATGGGTTTCATGAACACGGAGCCGGGGCCTTCCAGACGTTGAACGTCCTGAGTGGAGAGGTCGATAATCATCAGCCCGCTGTTGAAAGTGCCGGCCCATAACTCGTTCTTGGACTGGTCGTAGTGCAGGCTTTGCACGTTCTGCCCTTGGGTGGATGCCACCGCCTGCGCCCCGGGGCTGTACTGCATGACGCCGTGGTCGGTGCCCACGAAGAGCGTCTTGCCAGTTCCGGCCAGGGTGTTGATGTAGTGCCCTTTCAAGGCGGGCACCACGCTTCCGTCTTCTTCCTGCCTGTATAGTCCCGTGTTCAGCCCGAACCACAGGGTGCCCTCCGGGTCGAAGTATATCTTGTTCAAGATGATGCCCCCGTCTATGTACCGGTCCAGGCTTTGGGTCAGTTCGAAGCGGTCGTTCTCTATCGCGTAGCGGAATACCTTGCCCGTGTTGTCGTAGGCCCAAAGCCCGAAGCGGTCGTCATACAGCAGTTGGATGCGACGCCCGCCCAGGTCGCCGAAGTGGTAGTTGCCTGTCAGGGCATAGTTCTTCAGGTCGTAGCCGTTGTAGCGGTCCACTCCCGTCTTGGTGGCTATCCAGATGACCCCGTCCTTGTCCTCCACAATGGAATAGACGCGTTGGTTGCTCAGTCCGTCGGCATGGCCGATATGCTTTGTCTTGAACATGTTCCCATCCAAGGTTGGCTGTGCCCCTCCGGTCGCTATCGCCAGGGTTGCCAGAAGTAGGGATATGATGAGGCGTATGGTCTTCATAATAATGTATAATAGGTGTCAGACATGGTTGCGGCAGCCAGTGCCGTGCTGCAAAGTAATGAAAGTTAACTGAACAATGCAAGCCCTTCCTGCATTATTTGCCGGATTCCTGCTGGTTTATGGAGACAAATTACTACATTTGCGCGTCAATCACAGAGGAAACAATGAACAAAGACTGGATAGAAGACATCAAGAAGGCCTGCCAGGTGATGCAGGAGGGAGGAGTGATATTGTATCCTACCGACACCATCTGGGGCATCGGATGCGACGCCACCAACGAGGAGGCCGTGCGCCGCGTCTACGAGATAAAACACCGGGCGGACAGCAAAGCGATGCTGGTATTGGTCGACACAGCCGTCAAGGTGGATTATTACGTGCAGGACGTGCCTGCCGTGGCGTGGGACTTGATAGACGTGGCCGACAAACCCCTGACCATCATCTATTCCGGCGCACGCAACCTGGCGCCCAACCTCCTGGCCGAAGATGGCAGTGTGGGCATCCGTGTTACCGGGGAAGAGTTTTCCAAGGCGCTCTGCTTCCGCTTCCGCAAGGCCATTGTCTCCACGTCGGCCAACGTGAGCGGGCGGCCTTCGCCCAGGACGTTTGCCGAGATTGACGAGGAAATCAAGCAGGCTGTGGACTACATCGTCGAGGCGCGCCGCGACGAGACGACCCTTGCCCGCCCGTCGTCCATCATCAAGCTGGGGCAGGGCGGGGAAGTTAAAATCATCCGCCCATGACTCAGGAGTCCCCTATATATTATAATAATGTGAAAGGCTGGTTGCCCCGCCTGCTCCGCTGGCGCGAACAGCACATCAAGGAACGGCAGTTCATCCTGGCGTTGAGCTTCGTGGTGGGCATCGGCACCGCTCTTGCCGCCCTGCTGCTGAAGCAACTGATACACTGGATACAGTTGTTCCTGACGGACCACTTCGACACCACCGAGGCCAACTACCTCTACCTGGTCTATCCCGTCGTGGGCATCTTTCTGACGGGGCTGTTCGTGCGCTACGTGGTGAAGGACGACATCAGCCACGGCGTCACCAAGATACTCTACGCCATCTCGCGCCGCCAGGGGCGCATCAAGCGGCACAATACATGGTCGTCCATCCTGGCCAGTTCCATCACCATCGGCTTCGGCGGTTCGGTGGGGGCGGAGGCGCCCATCGTGCTGACCGGTTCGGCCATCGGGTCCAACCTGGGGCGCATGTTCAAGCTGGAACACCGCACGCTGATGCTCCTCGTGGGCTGTGGCGCGGCGGGCGCCGTGGCCGGCATCTTCAAGGCGCCCATCGCGGGATTGGTGTTCACGCTGGAGGTGCTGATGATTGACCTGACGATGACTTCCTTGCTGCCCCTGCTCATTTCGTCGGTGACGGCGGCCACGCTGTCCTACGTCGTCACGGGGCAGGAGGCCCTGTTCCGCTTCCACCTGGACCAGCCGTTCGAGCTGATGCGCATCCCTTACGTCATCATGCTGGGCATCTTTTGCGGCCTGGTGTCGCTCTATTTCACGCGGGCCATGAACCGGGTGGAAGGTGTGTTCGGGCGGCTGGATGCTCCGTGGAAGAAACTGCTGCTGGGCGGGACGATGCTGAGTGTCCTGATATTCCTCTTTCCCCCGCTCTATGGCGAGGGCTATGACACGATAGAACTGTTGCTGAACGGCATGACCGAGGCCGAATGGGACACGGTGATGGACCACTCCTTCTTCTACGGCCACAGCAACCTGCTCTTGCTCTACCTGATGCTGATTATCGCCTTCAAGGTCTTTGCCTCCAGCGCGACGAACGGCGGCGGGGGCTGCGGCGGCATCTTCGCCCCCTCGCTTTACCTGGGCTGCATCGCGGGCTTCGTATTCTCCCACTTTGGCAACGAACTCGACATGACGCCTTTCTTGCCGGAGAAGAACTTCGCCCTGATGGGCATGGCGGGCGTGATGAGCGGCGTGATGCACGCCCCCCTGACGGGCGTCTTCCTCATTGCCGAACTGACAGGCGGCTACGACCTCTTCCTGCCGCTGATGATTGTCTCTGTCAGTTCCTACCTGACCATCATCGTCTTCGAGCCGCACAGCATCTACTCCATGCGCCTGGCCAAGAAGGGCGAGTTGCTGACGCACAACAAGGACAAGTCCGTGCTGACGCTGATGAAGATGGAGAACGTGGTGGAGACCGACTTCACGCCTGTCCGCCCCGACATGGACTTGGGAGGGCTGGTGGGCGTCATCTCGCATTCGCGCCGCAACATCTTCCCCGTGGTGGATGCCGACGGCCGCCTGCTGGGCATCATCCCCCTGGACGACATACGCAACATCATGTTCCGGCAGGAACTGTACCACCGCTTCACCGTGGAACGGCTGATGACGATGCCCCCCGCCCGCCTGACCGACACGGACAGCATGGAGCGGGTGATGCGCACTTTCGACGACACGCAGGCCTGGAACCTGCCGGTGGTGGACGCCGGCGGGCGATACCTGGGTTTCGTCTCGAAGTCGAAGATATTCAACTACTACCGCGAGGTGCTGGTGCACTTCTCGGACGAATGACCCGGAGGCTCCCGGGGGCATGCTCCCTAGGGGTCTGGGGGGTATGCTCCCTAGGGGCCTGGGGGTTATGCTCCCTAGGGGCCTGGGGGTTATGCTCCCTAGGGGTCTGGGGGGTATGCTCCCTAGGGGTACCGGGGGATGCTCCCGAGGGTATGCCGGGGTCGGACAAGCATGATAAGAAATGAATTTAGACAGTATATACGCATGAAGAAAGAAGACTTACGAATTGTCTACATGGGCACGCCGGAGTTTGCGGTGGAGTCCCTGCGCTGCCTGGTGGAGGGTGGCTATAACGTGGTGGGCGTCGTCACCATGCCCGACAAGCCCGCCGGGCGCGGCCATAAGCTGCAGCCCTCGCCCGTCAAGCTGTATGCAAAGATGCATGGCCTGCCCATCTTGCAGCCCGAGCGGCTGAAGGACGAGGCTTTCCTCGAACAACTGCGCGCTTGGCAGGCCGACCTTCAGATAGTCGTCGCCTTCCGCATGTTGCCCGAAGTGGTCTGGGCCATGCCCCGCCTGGGTACGTTCAACCTCCACGCCTCCCTCTTGCCGCAGTACCGGGGCGCCGCGCCCATCAACTGGGCCGTCATCAACGGCGAGACGGAGACGGGCGTCACCACTTTCTTCCTCCGCCACGAGATAGACACCGGCGAGGTCATCCAGCAGGTGCGCGTCCCCATAGCCGACACGGACGACGTGGGCACGGTGCACGACCGGCTGATGGTGCTGGGCGGGCGCGTGGTCGTGGAGACGGTGGACGCCATCCTGGCCGGGACGGTGAAGCCCATCCCCCAGGAACAGATGCAGGCCGACGGCCCCCTGCGCCCGGCCCCGAAGATATTCAAGGACACGTGCCGCATCGACTGGAACCGTCCCGTCAAGCAGGTCTACGACTTCATACGCGGCCTTTCCCCCTATCCTGCGGCCTGGACCGAACTGCACCAGGCGGGGCGCGAGCCCGTGGTGGTGAAGGTGTTCGAGGCCGGGAAGATGCCCGGAGCCCACAACCTCCCCATCGGCACGGTGCAGACCGACGGCAAGACCTATCTTCGCGTGGCCGCCGCCGACGGGCTGGTAGACCTCCGTTCCCTCCAACTCCCCGGCAAGAAGCGCCTCCGCGTGGACGAACTGCTGCGCGGCTATCGCCTGGAGGAACCCGCCACCGTGCAATGACCCCCATCTCCCCATTTATCATTAACCATTAACCGTTACCTACCCCTCATGTCCCCCCTAATCTCTCCCTCCATCCTCTCGGCCAACTTCGGCAACCTGGCCGACGACATCGACATGCTGAACCGCAGCGAGGCCGACTGGCTGCACGTAGATATCATGGACGGCGTTTTCGTGCCCAACATCTCCTTCGGCTTCCCCGTCCTGAAGCACGTGGCCGCCTTGGCCGAGAAGCCCCTCGACGTCCACCTCATGATTGTGCAGCCCGAGAAGTTCATTCCCGAGGTGAAGGCCTTGGGCACCCACGTGATGAACGTCCACTACGAGGCTTGCCCCCATCTGCACCGCGTCGTCCAGCAGATACGCGACGCCGGGATGCAGCCTGCCGTCACCATCAACCCCGCCACGCCCGTCTCCCTCTTGAAGGACATCGTGAACGACCTCTACATGGTGCTCATCATGGGTGTCAACCCCGGCTTCGGCGGGCAGAAGTTCATCCCCCGCACCATCAGCAAGGTGCGCGAACTGCGCGACCTGCTGGACGCCACCGGCTCCACTGCCCTTATCGAGGTGGACGGCGGCGTCAACCTCCAGACGGGCGCCCGCCTGGTGGAGGCCGGGGCGGACGTCCTGGTGGCGGGCAACGCCGTCTTCTCTGCCGACAATCCGGTGGAGGCCATCCATGCCTTGAAGAACCTGTAACGGCGGACGCGGCTTGGCCTACGGTATTTGGCGGAATTACCCCTTCGTGTGGCTCTTGCCGTGTCTGGCGTTGGGGATTGTGTGCGGGGATACCCTTTCGCATGGTTGCCCATGGGCTTGCTTTGCGGGTATCTCCGTTGCTTTCTTTGTCCTTCTCTATGCCTGCCGGCGTCTTTTCCTCCGGCGCCTGGCGTTGCTGCTGGCCGGTCTGCTGCTGGCCTTGGTCGGCTTCCAACTGGCCGGACTGCAATGGGAGGCCAGCCGCTACGATTTCCCCGGCCACGAGGCTGACTACCGCCTGCGCATCTGCGGGAAGCCCGAACTGAAGGCACGCAGCATCCTGTGCCCGTCGCGCCTGCTGGGCACTTGCGTGGGCGATTCCTTGCAGGCGGAACCCCGCCAGTCCCTGTTCTTGCTCTATTTCCCCAAAGATTCCTTGGCGGCGCGCTTAGAGCGGGGAGACGAACTGCTGGTCCGCACGACCCTTTCCCCTCCGCGCAACTCGGGCAATCCCGATGAGTTCGACTACGAACGCTACCTCCGCCGCCAGGGCGGGAGCGGCACGGCCTATGTGCCTGCGGGCCACTGGCAGGTGGTGGGGCACGACTCGACGCGCACCCTGCGGCAAGTGGCCTTGGACTATCGCGACCGGGTGGTGGCTCTCTACCAGCGGCTGGGCTTCCGGGGCGACGAAGGGGCGGTGCTCTCCGCCTTGACTGTGGGCGACCAGACCGACCTGAGCGAGGACATCGTGGAGACGTATTCCGTGGCGGGCGCCAACCATGTCCTGTCCCTGTCCGGACTGCACATCGGCTTCCTCTACGTCCTTCTGTTGGTGTTGTTCCGCCCCGTCTGGCAGCGTTGGCGTTGGCTGAAGTTCCCCCTACTTTTGCTCATTGTCTGCCTGATGTGGGCCTTTGCCTTCTTCACCGGGTTGGCCTCGCCCGTGGTGCGCGCGGTGACGATGATGTCTATCTTGGCTCTGTCCACGCTCCAGTCCGAGCGGCTGCTGACCTTGAACACGTTGGCGGCCACGGCCTTCCTGATGTTGTTGGTCCGCCCCCTGTGGCTGTTCGACGTCAGTTTCCAGTTGTCTTTCCTGTCGCTGGCCGCCATCCTTTTGTTCCAGCCTCCCCTCTACCGGCTTTGGCAGCCCCGTTGGCGCCTGTTGCGCTATGTGTGGGGGCTGCTGACGGTGTCCTTGGCCGCCCAGGTGGGCACGGTGCCCTTGGTGCTGCTCTACTTCTCCCGCTTCTCCACGCATTTCCTGCTCAGCAACCTATGGGTGGTTCCCCTGTCTTCGCTGGTGCTCTATGCTGCCGTGTTCCTGCTGCTGCTCACGCCCTTCCCGGCTTTGCAAGGTTTCTTTGCCGGGTGGCTGGAACGGCTGTTGTGGGTGCAGAACGAGGGGCTTCGCTGGATTAGCTGTTTGCCCTATGCCTCCTTCGACCATCTGTGGGTCGACCGCTGGGATGTCCTGCTGTTCTACGTCTTCTTGGCCTTCTTCTGCCTGGCTGTGCGGCGCCTTACTCCCCGCCGGGCCTATGCCGCCCTGTTCGCCCTCTTGCTGCTGGTTGGTTACCACCAGGCGGCCCGCTATCTTTCCCGACCTCGGCGCAGTCTGGTCTTCTATAACGTCCGTCGCGCCCCGGCGGTGCATTGCGTGGCGGATGATGGCCGTTCCTGGCTGGTGGGGCCGGACAGCCTGCCCGACGTCCCGCTTCTGGCACGTTCGTTGGAGGTGCATTGGGACCGCCTGCGTCTCCGGCCGCCCGTCCCCGTGGCAGGACACTGTTCCCGTCCGGACCTTTTCCTGGACGACGGCCTGCTGTTCTACGGCGGGCGTACCGTCTGCATCCTGTCGGACGGCCGTTGGCGGGGAAAGGTGTCCGCTTCTCCCTTGCCCGTCGACTACCTGTACGTCTGCCGGGGATACAAAGGCACTTTGGCCGACTTGGACGGCCTCTTCACGGCACGCTTCGTGGTGTTCGACGCCTCCTTTACGGGCTACTACCGGCGCCGCCTGGCCGACGAGTGCATCCGCCGGGGCATTCCCTTCCATTCGCTGGCCGAACAAGGCGCCCTGCAAGTATCTCTGTGAGGGGGTTGTCCCGAGTGCGTCCGGGAGTTACACCGAGTGCACTCGGGACATGCGCCGAGTGCACTCGGCGCAAAGAGATGCCGCACTCGGCAAAACCTTGTGTGGAAATCCCCCTCCGGATGTCCCGTAATCCGAGAGTTTTTCGTACTTTTGTGCCCACTTAATTGGTTTCATCATTATTATTTAAATGAAAGACTTCCTATGTTGAGCAAGATAATCAAGCAAGCGGACATCGACCACTTCGCCAAGTGGTTCGAACGCGCCGAGAAGATAGTCATCGTCTCCCACGTGTCGCCCGACGGCGATGCCATCGGTTCGTCCTTGGGGCTGTGGCATTTCCTCTGTTCGCAGGACAAGACGGCCAACGTCATCGTTCCCAATGCCTTTCCCGACTTCCTGAAATGGATGCCCGGCAGCAAGGATATCCTGCTGTATGACAAGTACAAGGAGTTTGCCGACCGCCTGCTGGCCGAGGCTGACGTCATCTGCTGCCTGGACTTCAATGCCATCCACCGCATCGACGCCATGGCGGACGCCGTGCTGGCCTCGCCCGCGCGGAAGATTCTCATCGACCATCACCTGGACCCGGAGCAGTTTGCGAAGATTATCATCTCGCACCCCGAAATCTCTTCTACCTCCGAACTGGTGTTCCGCCTCATCTGCCGTATGGGCTACTTCAATGAAATCACCAAGGAAGGCGCCGAGTGCATCTACACGGGCATGATGACCGACACGGGCGGCTTCACCTACAACTCGAACAACCGCGAAATCTACTTCATCATCAGCGAACTGCTGACCAAGGGCATCGACAAGGACGCCATTTACCGCAAGGTGTTCAATACCTATTCCGAGAGCCGCCTGCGCCTGATGGGCTACGTCCTTTCGCAGATGCGCGTCTACACCGACTGCAACGCCGCCCTCATTTCGCTGACCAAGAAGGAACAGCGGCGCTTCAACTACATCCGTGGCGACAGTGAGGGCTTTGTCAACATCCCGCTGAGCATCAAGAACGTGGTGTTCTCCTGCTTCCTGCGCGAAGACACCGAGAAGCCGATGATTAAAATCTCCCTCCGCTCCGTGGGCACCTTCCCCTGCAACCAGGTGGCCGCCGAGTTTTTCAATGGCGGCGGGCATCTCAATGCCTCGGGCGGCGAGTTCTACGGCACGATGGACGAGGCGAGGGAAGTGTTCGAGGCTGCGCTCCGCAAATACAAGCCTTTGCTCACGGCCGCCCAACCGTGAAAAAACGGTGCGGAAAGGTTAAAAGATACGAACATTCGGTAGTTATCCCTTTATCTTTCCGCGAAATCAGATACTTTTGTCACGCAATTTATTAACAGATAGAAATGAAGAAACTTACTTTACTCTTTTTGCTCCTGATGGCGGCCTGCATAGGTTTCCAGGCTTGTGACGACACCATGACTTACGCCGAAATGAAGGAGCGGGAAGACGATGCCATCGCCGCCTTCATCCGCGACAGCAGCATCACCGTCATCTCACAAAGCCAATTCTTCGCGCAGGACACGACGACCAACCTCGAACGCAACGAATACGTGCAACTGGCCAGCGGCGTCTACATGCAGATAGTAGACAGGGGGATTGAAGGCGACACGGTGCGGAACAACGACGAGATATTGGTGCGGTTCACTGAATACGACATTTTGGACAAGTACTTAATGTATTCCAACCTGGAGGTGGCCTACATGGTCGACGGTTTCCGCTACACCGAAACCTCTTCTTCCATTGCAGGCATCTTCATGCCGGACAGCTATTATTACAACTATTTCAGCAGTTCGGCCGTTCCGGCCGGATGGCTCGTGCCTTGGGCTTACATATATAATAAGTCGCACGTGAAGTTGATTGTCCCCTCGGACATGGGAAGCAGCACGGCCATGTCGTCCGTCATTCCGTATTATTACGACATCCGCTATCAGATTTACTAATATAAAGTTCTTTTGTATGACACTTATCAAATCCATTTCCGGTATCCGGGGTACCATCGGCGGCGCGGCCGGTGAGGGACTGAACCCGCTGGATATCGTGAAATTCACGTCGGCCTATGCCACGTTGATACGTAAGACCTGCACCGTCAGGAGCAACAAGATAGTGGTGGGCCGCGATGCCCGCCTTTCCGGCGAAATGGTGAAGAACGTCGTGGTCGGCACCCTGATGGGCATGGGCTGGGACGTGGTAGACATCGACCTCGCTTCTACCCCCACCACCGAACTGGCTGTGACCATGGAAGGAGCCAGCGGCGGCATTATCCTGACCGCCTCGCACAACCCCAAGCAGTGGAATGCCTTGAAGCTGCTGAACGAGCGGGGCGAGTTCCTCAACCAGGCGGAGGGCGAAGAAGTGCTGCGCATCGCTGAGGCCGAGGCTTTTGAATATGCCGAGGTAGACAAACTGGGCACGTACCGCAAGGACCTCTCCTACAACCAACGCCACATCGACAGCGTTCTGGCTCTCGACTTGGTGGACGTGGAAGCCATCCGCAAGGCCGGTTTCCGCGTGGCCATCGATTGCGTGAACTCGGTGGGCGGCATCATTCTGCCCGACCTGCTGCGCCAATTGGGCGTGCAGCACGTGGAGAAGCTCTATTGCGACGCGACGGGCAACTTCCAGCATAACCCCGAACCTTTGGAACGTAACTTGGGCGACATCATGGCATTGATGGCGAAGGGACAGAATGACGTGGCCTTCGTGGTAGACCCCGACGTGGACCGCTTGGCCATTATCTGCGAAGACGGGCGCATGTATGGTGAGGAATATACGTTGGTCAGCGTGGCCGACTACGTGCTGAAGCACACGCCCGGCCCCGCGGTATCCAACCTCAGTTCGACCCGCGCCCTGCGCGATGTCACCACCCGCTACGGGCAGTCATACTACGCGGCGGCCGTGGGCGAGGTGAACGTGACGACCCGGATGAAGGAAGTGGGTGCCGTCATCGGCGGCGAGGGCAACGGCGGCGTCATCTATCCCGCCAGCCACTACGGGCGCGACGCCTTGGTGGGCATCGCCCTCTTCCTGAGCCACCTGGCGCACGAAGGCAAGAAGGTGAGCGAACTGCGCGCCACGTATCCCGCCTACTACATGGCCAAGAACCGCATTGACCTGACGCCCGGCATTGATGTGGACGCCATCCTGGCCAAAGTGAAGGAACTCTACAAGGACGAGGAAATCAACGACATAGACGGTGTGAAGATAGACTTTCCAGACAAGTGGGTGCACCTGCGCAAGAGCAACACTGAGCCTATCATACGCGTTTACAGTGAGGCTCCTACGCAGGAGGAGGCCGAAGAGATTGCCCGGCAAGTGATGAAGGTGATAGAAGGCTTGGCCCGCTAAGCCAGTGGCTTTAGCTATCAGATAACAAAAGAGGCATCGGCAGCCATATCGTGGCCGTCGGTGCCTTTGAGTATTTTTTCCACCTCTCCTTCGAAGTTGGGGGTGAAGATGCCTTTTCCTATGTTTTCGTGGATTTCTTCTACCGTCCAGAAACGTCCGCCGTCCAGTTCGTCAGAGGGATGGACGGGACCGTCATACACGGTGCGGAAGGTGAAGACCAGTTCGCGTTCGCGGGCCGACTCGAAAACGTAGTGGGTGACGGGCTGGGGCGTGAAGTCGGTGATGCCAAGTTCCTCGCGCACCTCGCGGCGCAGGGCTTGCTCCACGCTCTCGCCCAAGTCGACGTGTCCGCCTACGGCAGTGTCCCACTTGCCGGGCTGGATGTCCTTCCAGTCGGGACGTCGTTGCAGGTAGAGCTGGCCGGCGGAGTTGAACACGTGCAGGTGGACGACCGGGTGCAGCAGCTTGCTGCCGTTGTGGCACTCGCCGCGCGTGGCGGCGCTGAGGATGTTGCCTTCTTCGTCCACTATGGGGAACATCTCTTCGTTGTTGTCTTTCTTCATGAATGATAATTTAAGTTTATAAGTTTTTGAGTTTATAAGTTTTTGAGTTCGCCCGTTACAGTCTTGCCTAACTTAAAAACTTAAGAACTGAGAAACTTAAAAACTCACTTATAAATTCCTATTTACGGTATCAGTAGTGACGAGTCTCCGTAGCTCAGGAAGCGGAAACCGTGTGTCAGAGCGTAGTCATATATCTTCCGCCAGTCGCCGTGCACGAAGGCCGACACCAGCAGTAGCAGGGTGCTCTGCGGCTGGTGGAAGTTGGTCACCATTGCCTGCACTATTTTGTAGTCATAGCCCGGGACGATGATAATCTGCGTGCTCGTGTGCAGGGTTTCCATTCCGTGCCGATCCAGGTAGTCGGCTACGGCCTGCAAGGCTTCGGTAGAGGGAGTAGCGGCTTTCTCCGGCGACAACCCATAGGGTTGCCACTGGCGGACATGTAATTCCTCCTCTGAGGCATCCGGGTGGTCCATGAGGGTGAGTCCAATGTGGTACAAACTCTCCAACGTCCTTACCGAAGTGGTGCCAACGGCGATGGCGCGCCCTTCGTGTGCCAGGAGTTGGCCGATAGTTTGGCGTGAGACGGAAATGTATTCCGTGTGCATCTCATGCCCCTCAATCTTCTCGCTCTTGACGGGGCGGAAAGTGCCTGCGCCGACGTGCAAGGTCAGTTCCTCCAGGTCTACGTCTTTCTGTCTGAGGGCATCCATCACGCCGGGAGTGAAATGCAGTCCGGCGGTAGGTGCCGCTACCGAGCCTTTTATCTTGCTGTACACCGTCTGGTAGGTCTCCAAATCGCTCTTTTGGGTCGCACGGTTGAGGTAGGGAGGGATGGGCAATTCGCCGAACACCTCCAGTATGTCGGCAAAGGTCACCTGCGGGTTGTCCCATGTGAAGTCCACCCGATGGCTGGTGCCCCGGCACTCTCCCCGCGTGGCGGCCAGGGTGACTGTCTGTCCTTTGACAGTCATCTCGCGGTGCAGTGTGCCCTCTTTCCATTTCTTCAGGTTGCCTACCATGCAAAGCCAAGCGCTGTGGCCCGTCTGCTGGAAGTTGAGGGCATAGTCGTTGGGTTCCAGCGGTTCCAGGCAGAATACTTCGATGAGGGCGCCCGTCTCCTTGCGGAAATGCAGGCGGGCTTGGATGACCTTGGTGTTGTTGAACACCATCAGGCTGTCGGAGGAAATGTAGCGGGGTAGGTTGAAGAAACGGTCTTCGTCTACTTCACCGTGTCGGTAGAGCAACAGCTTGGAATGGTCCCGCTGGGGTAGGGGGAACTTGGCGATGCGTTCGTCCGGCAGGTCGTATTGGAAGTCGCGGATGCGGATGTCTTTAGGATTCTCGTTCATATATCTGTCTTTTGGGCGTGCAAAGGTATGAATAATTTCGTACCTTTGTGCCCGCTAACAGGTATTAATCTATTATAGTGCGTTATGAAAATAGGAGATAGAGTGCGCTTCCTGAGTGAAGTAGGTGGCGGTAAGGTCAGTGGCTTCCAAGGTAAAGATATTGTATTGGTGGAAGACGAGGATGGTTTTGATATCCCCATGCCCATCCGGGAGTGTGTGGTGGTGGAGACCGACGATTATAACATCCCTACGCCGGCCACGAAGGCGGCTGCTCAGAAGAAGCAACAACAGGAACCGGAGCGCCCCGTACAAAGCGAGGCCAAGGTGCAGAAACCCGAAATTTCTGTCTACCGCCAGCCGGAAACCCGCACGGGCAACCTGTTGAATGTTTTCCTCGCTTTCGTGCCCGTCGACATCAAGGCTGTTTCTACCACTCCTTTCGAAACTTATCTGGTGAACGACTCCAACTATTACTTGTATTATACCTATCTCAGTGCCGAGAGCAATGCTTGGAGTGCCCGTTCGCACGGCTTGATAGAGCCTAACACGAAACTCTTCCTGGAAGAGTTCGAGAAGTCGGAACTGAACGACCGGGAGCGTGTATGTGTGCAATTTCTGGCCTTTAAAGACCGCTCTTCCTTCCTGCTCAAGCCGGCGGTCAGTGTGGAACTTCGCATTGATACCGTCAAGTTCTACAAACTGCATACTTTCCAGCCCAGCGACTTTTTTGAAACCCCTTCCTTGATTTACGACTTGGTGCGAGACGACCAGCCAGCCCGCCAACTTCGTGTTTCTGCCGAGGAAATCCAGCAATCCTTGATGCAGAAGAAGGCGGTAGATGTGCCTGTGTCCAAACCTGCTGTCAAGGTTGGAAAGAAAGACAAGAATAGCACAGTGGAAGTTGACCTGCACATTGATGCCCTGCTGGATAGCACGCAGGGAATGTCAAATGCCGAGATGTTGCAGTATCAGTTGGAAAAGTTCCGCGAAGTGATGGAGCAGTACAAGCAAAAGCACGGGCAACGCATTGTCTTTATCCACGGCAAGGGTGAGGGCGTGTTGCGCAAGGCCGTGTTGGACGAGCTTCGCCGTAAGTATCCGAAGTGCAAGACGCAAGATGCTTCTTTTCAGGAATATGGGTTCGGGGCTACGCTGGTGACAGTCTATTGATACCTTCCTGCCATGGACAGACGCAGATTCTTCCGCTCCTGTTTCCCGTTTCTCTTGGGCGTGTTCTTTTTGCTGCTGTTGCCTGCATCCTGCAGGCGCAGTCCAGTTCCTGTGTCTGTGCCCACCGAAATGGAGGCTTTCGATACCTTTTTCCTGGAAGTATGCGATTCTATCTCCTCCACGCCCCGTCGAATCCGTACGGAGACCCTCGTCCGTATGCGGCAGTGTCATGACAGCCTGGCTTATTACAACTACCTGGCTTTGGCACTGAAGACTTGCCTTTCTTCTTATGACATCGATTCTGCCCGTCTGTTGGTTACACAAATAGAAACATACGTGCACCGTACTCCTGCTTCGCCGGGGGTGGCAGACTTGCAGTCCGAATGCTCCAATATGAAAGGAAACCTGTTTGCCCGCACCGGTCACATGGATTCTGCGGAACATTGTTTCCAACATTCTTACGAACAGCGTAAGCAGGGCACCAAGGTGGAGGTCTTGCCGGACATTCTTATCAACCTGGCCGATGCCTGCAACCGTCAGGGCAAGCTGGCCAGGGGGGCTTATTGGTATCGCCGTGCCTTGCTCTTGTGCGATTCCCTCGGCCTGATTTCCGAACAGAAGATCCCTATATACTACGGGTTGGCTCAGGTTTATTCTTCTTTGCGTGTCTTTGAACTTTGCGACCAGTATTATGACTTGGCTTTGCAGTTCTACGACCAGATGTTGCCTTTCGAGAAGCATTTCTATTTGAACAACCGGGGCACTTCTTATTATTTCCGTGGAGATTACCGCACGGCAACCGATTATTTCCGCCGGTCGGTGGCGTTGACCAGGGCCTATCCGGACATGAGTTATGAACTGAACTTGAGCCGGATTAATTTGGCGGATTGTTTCCTTCGCCTCGGCTTGCCCGACTCGGCTACCAAATACCTGGATTTGTGCGAACCTTTCTTCCGCTCCATGCAGGACGCTACGGCCTTGTATTACTTGGATACCCAGCATATCCAATTGGCTCTTCTTCGCAAGGACCTTCCAGAAGCCGGGCGGGTGTTGAAGAATGCTGTTGTTCCCACGGATGTCGACCCGGACATGCAGCATATCCGGAACCGCTATTTGCGGCAATACTATGAGCAGCTTGGCGATTACCGGGCGGCTTACCATTATTTGTATGAAGACCAGCGGCTGGACGACTCCATCCGTAGCGAGCGTATCCGGATGCGCATTGCCGACATGACTTTGCGGTACCAACAGGATTCTACGCTGATGGCCCACCGCTTGCTCTTGCAGGAGCAGCATACCGAAGTGTTAAAATTGCAGCAAACCCAGTTCATCGTGTTGGCTTTCGGGTTCCTAACCTTGCTGATAGCTTGTTTTGTCTATGTGTATAACAAGAAGAAGCGTGCGCTTTTGTTGGTGGAAAACCGGAGAACAGTTTCTACCCTTCGCCTCGAAAATATCCGTAACCGCCTTTCGCCCCATTTCATCTTCAACATCCTCAACCAGGAAATGACCTCTTTGGACGATGTGCGGCGGAAGAATTTCTCTGCTCTGGTGAGGCTGATGCGCCGCAATCTGGAACTGGCCGAACAGCTTTGCGTGACTTTGGCCGAGGAACTGGATTTTGTGCGTACTTACCTGGAATTGGAGTACCGTTCACTGGGGTCTCATTTCAGCTATCAGATTTCCATCGCGCCGGTAGTCGACCCGGAACAGGTTATCTTGCCTTCCATGCTCATACAGATTCCGGTCGAGAATGCCGTGAAGCATGCTTTGAAAGACAAGGAAGGTGACCGCTTGTTGTGGATAACCGTCGACGATTTACCCCATGGAGTAAGCATACGGATTACAGACAACGGAGGCGGTTATCGTCCGGCTAGTGCCAGCCGGGGAACGGGGACGGGATTGAAGGTGATTATGCAGACTATCCAAATCCTAAACCAGAAGAACCGGGAGGCTATTGACGTGGCTGTCCGCAATGTTGCTTGGGAAGAGCGGGGCGAGAAGGGTTGCCAGGTGTCCTATTACTTGCCGAAGCACTACGATTACACAATTTAAAATGGCAGCATAGTATCTTTTTGAGATAGGATAGTGTTGTGAAAATGCCATACAGTACCATTTTCGGGTTTTCCTCCTTGTGTGAAAGTAATATAATCCTTATATTCGCCACATAAAACAGAACACACACATGTAAACATGGAGACTTATAAAGTAGTGATAGTGGACGACGACGAGCTTTCGCTGGAGAATCTGAAACAGGCATTGGGGAAAGATGCGCGTTTTTGCCTCGAGGGCGTGGCTCATAACGGGAAACAAGGTCGCAAGCTGATAGAGAGAGCACAGCCGGACTTATTGTTTTTGGATGTCGAGTTGCCCGACATGACGGGGATGGATTTGCTGCAGGAGATGCGCGATACCACCTTGTTGTGGCCGATGCGTGTCGTTTTTTATACGGCTTACGACAAGTATATGATACAGGCCATCCGCGAGGCGGCTTTTGACTACCTGCTGAAGCCTTTCGAGGAGCAGGATTTGATGAACATATTGGAACGCTTCATCGACCAGGCGCAACATGTCAAGCAGAATAATGCGGTGGAGAAGTATCCGGCGGCGGGAGGGCAAACCTTCATCGTCTTTACTCCCACCAATGACATGCGGGCCTTGCGCCCCTCCGAGATAGGTTTCTTCCGCTATTGTTCAGAGCGTAAGCAATGGGAGGTCATCTTGAACAATCAGCCGCCTTTGGCTTTGCGCCGGGGAATGACGGCCGAACAGATTATCCAATATTCGCCTTGTTTCGTGCAGATACACCAGTCGTATATCATCAATATTGACTATCTGATGATTATCAAGGAGAGCAAGTGCATACTGTATCCGCCGTTCGACCGGGTGACGGAACTGGTGGTCTCACGCAAATATAAGAAGGAATTGCAAGAACGTTTTTGCTTGTGAAAGTAGAACGCTGATATCAACTGGTTAGGGAGTTGGCAGCAGGTGGTTCCTGTTGCCAACATAAAAAAGACACCGGACGCATTCATCCGGTGTCTTTTTTATGTTGGCTTATAGTGCCAGTGCTTATTTCACTTCGATGCCTTTGTTACGCAGGGTGGCGTTCAAGACCTTGGCGTATTCGGCATACTGCTTTTCGTTCAAAGTCTTTTTCATCAGTTTCAAGTTGCCGTAGACGGCGTTGTGTATCATCTTATCCTGGTTCTTTTTGGAAGAAACGGCCTGTTTCATCTGTTCGTTGAAGTATTCGCAGATATCGGCTACTTCCAGTTCCTGCTTGCCTGTCAGCTTCAGGAAGCGGCTCAGTTTCTCTACGTTGATGCGGCCTTCCCACTTCTCGGTTGTCGGTTGGTTGCCTGCTGCAAAGGTCAAACTTACTACGCAAAATGCTGCTGCCAAAGTTAATCCAAAACGTTTCATAATACTTACCTTTTTAATTGTTAACCTAAAAACTAATCTTTCTATTAAAACTAATACCTATTGAAAACTGTCCGATCGTCTTAGCTTTCTTTTTACCGATGCAAATGTAGGGGTATGTTTTATAACATAAAAATGATTTCGGGAAAACTTTTCATCTTCCCGCTCTTTTTTGATTTTCGTCAAGTGGATAGTGTGAAAATGCGTCAAAAAGGCGGATTTTTGTAACTATTTTGTAATATATGTCCGTTGTGATAGATGATAATGAGGCGTTCTTCCGGTTTTTCCTGTCTTTTGTTTGCCTGCTTCTCTACGTGCTCTTTCTCGTTTGCGAAAAGTCGGGACAGGGTAAAATGGGCGTAAAACGGGATTTTGGGGTGGCGGGACGTTTTTGTGGCTTTAGACTGAATAAATGTTAAAATGTATTCTTCCGGAATCCTTCTTCTGTCGGATAATCTCTATCTTTGCGTCTGACACAGTAGTCAGAACAGAAGAAATATGAAGCGATAATCAACATTAGTTGTCATGATGGTCAGGTTAGGAATAGACATAGGGTCGACAACGGCCAAGTTGGTGGCTGTCGATGAATCCGGAAAAACCATATACACGAAGTACGGACGCCACAATGCCCAGATTAGACCTACGTTGCTGGCTTCCTTGCAAGAGATGCAGGCCTGCGTGGGGGACAAGGAGGTGTCGGTGCGCGTCACTGGTTCCATCGGCATGGGGCTGGCTGAGAAGTGTTCTATACCTTTTATACAAGAGGTCGTGGCTGCCACCAAAGCCGTCCGCCACAGTTATCCCGAAGTGCGCACGTTGATTGACATCGGCGGAGAAGACGCCAAGGTCGTGTTCTTCAGCGGGGGCGAAGCCAAAGACCTGCGCATGAACGGCAATTGTGCGGGAGGTACGGGGGCTTTTATCGACCAGATGGCTGTCATCCTGGGGGTAGACATCTCCGAACTGGACGCATTGGCTGCCGGCAGCACGAAGGTCTATCCCATTGCTTCCCGTTGCGGGGTCTTCTGTAAGACGGATATCCAGAACTTGGTGGCCAAGAACGCCTGCCGGCAGGACATTGCGGCCTCCATCTTCCATGCAGTGGCGGTGCAGACCGTGGTCACCCTGGCCCATGGCTGTGACATACAGGCACCCGTGCTGTTCTGCGGAGGCCCGTTGACCTTCATGCCCACCTTGCGCAAGGCTTTCATGGACTATCTTTCCCTCCGGCCGCAAGACGTGGTGTTGCCCCAGGACGGGACACTGTTGCCGGCCCTGGGCTGTGCTTTGTATGAGATGAGGCCGGGCAGCGGGGAGCGCGTCATGACCCTCTCGGCGCTCCAGGCGTTGCTCCGGCAAGACGCGCAACCCGGCCAAGAAAGCGCCCGCAAGGGGCTGCCCCCGGTTTTCCAGGACGAACTGGAGTATGACGTGTGGAAAATGCGCATGTCGGGCTATACGTTGGAGAAACGCGCCCTGCCGAAAGGTACCTGCGACGTTTTCTTGGGGGTCGATTCCGGTTCTACCACGACCAAGATTGTGGTGACGGACACCGAGTCGCGCATCCTCTATACCTATTATATAAATAATAACGGAAACCCCATTGCGGCGGTGGAGGACGGCTTGCGCCGCCTGAAAGAAAAATGTGCCGCCTGCGGGGCCGAACTACGCATCCTCGGCGGATGCTCTACCGGCTATGGGGAAGACCTCGTCCGGGCGGCCTTTGGCTTTTCCTCTGGCATCGTGGAGACGATAGCCCACTACATGGCTGCCAAGAAGGTGGACAAAGACGTGTCATTCATCTTCGACATCGGCGGCCAGGACATGAAAGCCGTCTTCATCTCCAACGGCGTCATCAACCGCATCGAAATCAACGAAGCCTGCTCGTCGGGCTGCGGCTCGTTCATCGAGACTTTCGCCAAGAACCTGGGCTATGCGCCTGCCGATTTTTCCCGGCTGGCTTGCCGGGCGCAACATCCTTGCGACTTGGGCACCCGTTGCACGGTGTTCATGAACTCCAAAGTCAAGCAAGTGTTGCGCGAAGGCGCCACGATAGAAGACATTGCGGCGGGCTTGGCCTATTCCGTCGTCAAGAACTGCCTGTATAAGGTCTTGAAACTGAAAGACGTATCCGTGCTTGGCAGTCACATCTTCGTGCAGGGCGGGACGATGCGCAATGACGCCGTCGTGCGCGCCATCGAACTGCTGACGGGTGCCGAGGTCATCCGTTGCGACCTGCCCGAACTGATGGGAGCCTTTGGCTGCGCCCTGTATGCCTCCCGTCACCCGGGAGCGGCAACGACCCTGGACGAACTGCTGGGGAAAGCCTCCTTCACCACCCGCGAGTTGCATTGTAATGGTTGCGAAAACCGTTGCCAGGTGACGGCCTATACCTTCGACAACGGTCGCCGCTATTATTCGGGCAACCGCTGCGAACGGGTCTTCACCAATGGTGAAAACCGTTCGCCCGCCCTCAATGCCTACCACTGGAAGGAACGGCTGCTGTTCGACCGGGAAAGCCTTCCGGCTGATGTGGCCATGACCATCGGCATCCCGCGTTGCCTCAACATGTTCGAAGATTATCCTTTCTGGCACGCCCTGTTCACCGCCTGCGGTCTGCGGGTCTGCCTGTCCGATGCTTCCGACTATGCCGCCTACGAAGACAAGGCCCGGATGGTGATGTCGGACAACATCTGCTTTCCGGCCAAGTTGGTGCATGGTCACATCCAGAACCTGCAAGACAAGCAGGTAGACCGGATTTTCATGCCTTTTGTCGTGTTCGAAAGGCAGGAAGCAGGCCATAACAGTTTCAATTGCCCCATTGTCACCGGCTATTCCGAAGTCATCAAAGGCGTGCAGCAAGCGGATATTCCTATCGACTCCCCGGCCATCACCTTCAAAGACAAGGATTTGCTCCGCCTGCAATGCCAAGAATATCTTTCCGGCCTGGGCGTGGCGCGTTCCGTTGTCGACAAAGCCTTCGGACAAGCTTTGCAGGCGCAGGATGACTACGAACAAACTTTGCAGGCCCGCAACGGGCACATCTTGGAAGAAGCCCGGAAGGCGCATTCGCTGGTTGTCCTCCTGGCCGGGCGTCCTTACCACACCGACCCGCTCATCCAGCATGAAGTCAGTGATTTGCTGGCCGGCATGGGCATCTATGTCCTGACCGACGACATCGTTCGCCGCCAGCCCATGCCTGCCGCCGACGTGCATTTTGTAGAGCAGTGGGCCTATCCCACCCGCATACTGGAGGCGGCGCGCTGGTGTGCCTCCCAGGGGCCTGACGTGCAGTTCGTCCAGATGACCTCCTTCGGTTGCGGACCCGATGCTTTCCTGGTCGATGAAGTGCGCAGCCTGCTGGCACGTTACGGGAAATCGCTGACCCTGCTGAAGCTGGACGATATTAATAATGTAGGTTCCATGAAGTTGCGGGTGCGTTCGTTGCTGGAAAGCCTGAAACTTTTGCCCGAAAATGTCCTCTCTTCGGGCGAAGGCGCCGGATATGCCCCCTGTGAGGAGTTTGTCACCACCCCGGTCTTCGACAAGGCTGCCCGTGGCCGCAAAATCCTGATACCTTTTTTTACGCCCTTCCTCTCCCCGTTGTTGCCTGCCGTGATGAAGGTGGCCGGTTATGACGTCGACAACCTCCCCCTGAGCGATGCCCAATCGGCGGAATGGGGGCTGCGCTATGCCAACAACGAAGTTTGCTATCCCGCCACGCTGATTGTGGGCGACGTGATAAAAGCTTTCAAGAGCGGGCGCTACCAACCGGACCGGACTGCCGTGGCCATCACGCAGACCGGGGGGCAGTGCCGCGCCAGCAATTACCTGCCCCTCATCAAAAAAGCCTTGGTGGATGCCGGCTATGGCGATGTGCCTGTCGTGTCTGTCATGTTCGGAGACATGCTGGGCAACAGCCAGCCTGGGTTCAAGATGAACTGGGTCAAACTGATGCCGGTGGCCATCCGTACCATCCTGTTCAGCGATTGCATGGCCAAGTTCTATTATGGGGCAGTGGTGCGTGAGAAAGAAAAAGGACAGGCGCAGGCCTTGACGGAACATTTCCTGAAGAAGGCTGCCCGTTTTATCGAAGATGGAAACAGTTCATGGCTGTACGACCTGCTGGCCGAGGCGGCCGGCAAGTTCTCCGGGATTGTTTCTGCCGAAGCCTGCCCCAAAGTGGGTATTGTGGGAGAGATATTTCTGAAATTCAATCCTTTTGCCCAGCAACGGGTGACTGACTGGCTGACGGAGCGGCAGATAGAAGTGGTGCCCCCCTTGCTGACGGGGTTCTTCCTGCAAAGTTTTGTCAATGGCGAGGCTTGGGGAAAATCCCATATAACGCGCAAGCGTTTGCCTTTCTTTGCCTCCCGGTGGATTTATCGTCTGATATGGAAGGAAGTGGAACGTGTCAACCAAATCGGGAAACGTTTCCCCTTCTTTACGCCTTTTGAAGACATCTTTGAACTGTCCCACCAGGCCAGCCGCGTCATTACGCTCAACGCACAGTTCGGCGAAGGCTGGCTCTTGCCCGGCGAGATTGTCTCCTATGCCTCGCAGGGGGTCAAGAATGTGGTGAGCCTCCAGCCCTTCGGCTGTATTGCCAACCACATCGTGGCCAAAGGGATGGAGAAGCGCATCGCCCATCTGTTCCCGGACATCAATCTCCTGTCGCTGGACTTTGACAGCGGGGTCAGCGAGGTGAATGTCACCAACCGTTTGCTGCTGTTTGCCAATAACTTGAAAAACTGACACCATGGAATCCCAATCACCAACGCCTGCGCCCATGGAAGAACGCATCCTGGCTTGCGCCGAACAACTGTTCGTGGAAAGAGGCTTTGCCGCTACCAATATGAGTGACATTGCCGCAAACGTGGGCATCAACCGCCCTACATTGCACTACTATTTCCGGACCAAGGAAAAACTGTTCCAGGCTGTCCTGGGACGGATTCTTTTGTCCTTCATTCCCCGCGTGTACGACATTATCAGCCGTTCCGACCTGCCGGTCGTCCGCCGCATTGAGCAAGTGGTTGACGCCTACATCGGCATATTCATGTCCAAGCCTTGCCTGCCGCTCTTCATGGCCCGTGAGATACAGCGCGACCCGGCCTTTCTGGTAGAGATGGCGCGCCGGGAGCAGATAGACCACTACGTGCATAAGATTATGCGCGCCTTGCAAAGCGAGATGGAGCAGGGCAAACTGAAAAAAGTGCCTCTGCTCACCGTGTTCTACACCTTCTACGGCCTGCTGGCTTTCCCCTTCCTGACCCGCAAACTGGCGGAAACATTCTTGCCGGAAGGGGAAAACTTCGCAGAGACCGTAGGCCGGTGGAAGCAACAAGTGGTGAGGCAAGTAGGCACTTTGTTGTCTATGGATTCTCTTACGGGACAAACATCAGGTCGCTGATGATGTCGTCCGAGGTAAATATTCCTTCTTCTGTCAGTTTGAGCATTCCGTCTTTTTCTTCTAATTTCCCTCTTCGGATGTGCGGACGTGCCATCTGTTGCAGGTATGCCAGGCGTTTGGTCCCGAAGTCGGCCTCTACTTTCTCCAGCGAGATGCCCCAGCGGGTGCGCAGCCCCGTCATGACATATTCGTTGTAGCGTGTGTCGGCATCCAGTACCTCCGTCTCAAAGGGACGCTCGTCCCGTTCCATACCTTCGATGTAGGCCTCCAGGGAAGCGGCGTTCCACTCCCGGCTACGCGTGTCGAACGAATGGGCGGACGGGCCGCACCCTAAGTAGGGGATGCCCTGCCAGTAGGCCGTGTTATGGCGGGCCTGTTTTCCGGGCAGGCAGAAGTTGGAGATTTCGTAATGCACGTATCCCGCCTCCCGGAGGGTGTGGGTCAGCCGGGTGAAGAAGCGCAGGCTGTCGTCCTCGTCCACTTCCCGCACGCGGTGTTCCTCCCTCAGGCGGTAGAGCGGCGTCCCTTCCTCGTAGGTCAGGTGATAGGCCGAGAGGTGTTCCGGCCGCAGGCGGACGGCTTCCTGCAAGTCCTGTTCCCATCTTTCTACGGTTTCTCCGGGCAGGCCATAGATGAGGTCGATGCTTAGGTTGTCGAATCCCGCCCGGCGGCATCGTTCGACGGCCTCCTTGGCCTGGGCGGACGTGTGCCGCCGCCGGAGCAATTGCAAAGTGCCGTCGTCAAAAGTCTGGATGCCCATGCTGATGCGGTTGAAGGGGAATCTTCTCAACATGCGGACGTAGTCTTCTGTCAGGTCGTCCGGGTTGGCCTCGAGGGTGATTTCCACCGCGTTCTCCAGTCCGTAGACTTCATCCAGGGTCTGGAAGATGTTTTCGAAGTCTTCTTCTGCCAGTTGCGAGGGGGTGCCCCCGCCCAGATATACGGTTTCCACCGCCGCCCCTTGCAGGTAGTCGCGACGTAAAGCCAACTCTTTGCATAGGGCGTGGATGTAGCGCCGCTTCAGGTCTTCGCGGGTGGTGGAATAGAAATCGCAATAGATGCAGCGGGTCTTACAGAAAGGAATGTGTAGATAGATGCCGGCCATAGGCGTTTGAAACGTTGTTTTTCCCAGCCTGCCACCTACCTCGCTCTTGTATATAGGCAAGAGTGAGGTAAGAGCGAGGTACGAGGGGAATACGAAGAAAATACGGTTCTGTCAGGTGTCTGTCACGTGTGGTGAAAGTTTATTCCAGGGCCAGTGTCACGATGGATTTGGCGGGAAGCGTCACCCGTAACACCCCTTTGCTTATCTTGGCTTTCCCGAAGGCCTGTGGCTTCACCTTGTCGGGGGCTTCGAAGGTGTTGTGGTCTCCCATCTTGTCCGAGGTCAGGATTTCGCCCGTCACCTTCTTCGCCTTCAGGTCTTCCAGCGCGATTTCCACTTCGCAGGGCTGGGTGAGGTCGATGTTGGCCAGCGAGAGGTGCACGGTGCCTTGCTGGTCGCGCGAGGCCGTGGCGCTCAGGGTCGGGATGATTCGGTCGTCGCGCACAATGCGTCGTGTGCATTGGATGTCCAGGGGGATGAAGGTGGCGTCTTGGTGCACCTTGTACATGTGGAAGACGTGGTAGGTGGGCGTCAGCACCATTTTGTCTTCTTTTGTGAGAATCATCGATTGCAGTACGTTGGCAATCTGGGCGATGTTGGCCATGCGGACGCGGTCGGTGTATTTGTGGAAGACGTTGAGGGTGAGGGCGGCCACAAAGGCGTCGCGCAGGGTGTTCTGCTGGAACAGGTGTCCGGGTATGGTGCCCGGCTCTTGGTCCCACCACGTGCCCCATTCGTCCACCATCAGGCCCACGTTCTTGCCCGGGTCATAGCGGTCCATGATGCCGATGTGCCGCCGGATGACGTCTTCTATTTCCAGGCATTTGCCCAAGGTCCAGTAGTAGTCTTCGTCGGTGAATTGCGTGGCCGAACCTTTCTTGTTCCAGTCCATGACGGTGTAATAATGCAGGGACAGGCCGTTCATGCGCGTGCCTACGTTCTGCATCAGCACTTCCGTCCAGTTGTAGTCATAGTCGCTGGCGCCGCTGGCAATCTTGAAGAGTTCATTGCCGTTGTAGTTGCGGCAATAGGTGGAGTAGCGCCGGTAGAGGTCCGAGTAGTATTCGGGTCTCATGCTGCCACCGCATCCCCAGCTTTCGTTGCCCACGCCGAAGAAGTGGACTTTCCAAGGCTTCTCGCGCCCGTTCTGCTTGCGGAGTTTGGCCATGGGACCGTCCTCTGCGGTCATGTATTCCACCCATTTGGCCATCTCTTCTACCGAGCCGCTCCCGACGTTTCCGCTGACGTAAGGTTCGCAGCCGAGGAGTTCGCAGAGGTTCAGGAACTCGTGCGTGCCGAAGCTGTTGTCTTCCACTGTTCCTCCCCAGTTGTTGTTGACCATGCGCGGGCGTTGTCCGCGCGGGCCGATGCCGTCCATCCAGTGGTATTCATCGGCAAAGCAGCCTCCGGGCCAGCGCAGGTTGGGGATGGAGAGTTCTTTCAGCGCGCCCAGCACGTCGTTGCGGTAGCCCTGGGTGTTGGGGATGGGGGAGTCTTCGCCTACCCACAGGCCACCGTAGATGCAGGTGCCTAGGTGTTCGGCAAATTGGCCATAGATATGGCGGCTGATGATGTTTTTCCCTTCGTCGGGATGCAGGGTGATGGTGGCTTTTTCTTGGGCCTGCGAAGCGATGGGCAGGCAGAGCAGGGCAGCCAAAGCCCCTGTCTTGAGGTAGTTGTTGTTCATGTAAAGTAGTTATTTAGGTAGTCTGTTATATAGCCATTCTTATAAATATAAATAGGTATTTCCCAAAGTCCTGTTTGGGAGGCGGTGCGGCCCTTGGGACTTCTCGATGCAAAGGTAGCAGGATTTTGGCAGATTCTTGGACTGGTATGTTGCCGAAAGGGGGGTGATTTGTTGCGCAAGGCGGTTATTTGTGCCTGCCAAAGGACCTTTTGGCCGTCAGATTCCACTTATGGATTGTAAGTTATCCGGCGTGTGTTTTATAACATAGTTTAGTAACACGCCCATTTTTGTTGCATTTCTTTCGATTAATTCCTAATTTGCGCCCCGCTAAAGTTAATGGCATGCGCAAGTGTGCTGAATTATTCATTTCAATCTAATTATATCATGAAAGTATATCAGACGAATGAAATTAAAAACATTGCCCTCCTTGGCAATGACGGTTCCGGTAAAACCACTCTCACAGAAGCGTTGCTCTATGAGAGTGGTATTATAAAACGCCGTGGCAGGATTACTGCCAAGAATACGGTGAGTGATTATTTCCCGGTAGAGCAGGAATATGGCTATTCGGTATTTTCCACGGTTTTCCACGTAGAGTGGAACGGTAAGAAGCTGAACATCATCGATTGCCCGGGAAGTGATGACTTTGTAGGGGCTGCCATCACGGCGCTCAATGTGACCGACACGGCTATCCTGTTGCTGAACGGGCAGTATGGCGTGGAAGTGGGCACGCAGAACCATTTCCGCTATACCGAGAAACTCGGCAAGCCGGTCATCTTCCTGGTGAACCAGTTGGATAGCGAGAAGTGCGACTATGACATGGTGTTGGAGCAATTGAAGGGAATCTATGGCTCCAAGGTCGTGCCGGTGCAATATCCGTTGGCCACGGGACTCAATTTCAATTCGCTGATAGATGTGCTTTTAATGAAAAAATATTCCTGGGGACCCGAGGGCGGCGCTCCTACCATCGAGGAAATCCCGGCAGAGGAAAAAGAGAAAGCCACAGCCCTGCATAAAGCGCTGGTGGAAGCAGCGGCAGAACACGATGAGGCTTTGATGGAAAAATTCTTTGAGGCCGATTCACTGACCGAAGACGAGATGCGCGAGGGCATCCGCAAGGGATTGGCTGCGCGTGGCATGTTCCCCGTCTTTTGCGTATGCGCTGGCAAGGACATGGGCGTGCGCCGCTTAATGGAATTTCTGGGCAATGTAGTGCCGTTTGTAGACGAGATGCCTCCCGTGCACAATACGCGCGGCGAAGTGGTAAAGCCCGATGCCAACGGCCCGACATCGCTCTATTTCTTCAAGACGGCCGTGGAGCCGCACATCGGCGACGTGCAGTATTTCAAGGTGATGAGCGGAAAGGTGCATGAAGGGGATGATTTCACCAATGCCGACCGTGGCTCGAAGGAGCGTATCGCCCAGATTTATGCTTGCGCGGGCGCCAACCGCATCAAGGTGGAAGAGATGGTGGCAGGCGACATAGGCTGCACCGTGAAGCTGAAAGACGTGCATACGGGCAATACGCTGAACGGCAAGGGTTCGGAGAGCCGTTTTAACTTCATCAAATATCCCAACTCGAAGTATTCACGCGCCATCCGTCCGGTGAATGAGGCGGACACGGAAAAGATGATGGTCATCTTGAACCGTATGCGCGAAGAGGATCCCACGTGGGTGGTAGAGCAGTCCAAAGAATTGCGCCAGACCATCGTGCACGGGCAAGGCGAGTTCCACTTGCGTACGCTGAAGTGGCGACTGGAGAATAACGAAAAGTTGCAAGTGGTGTATGAAGAACCCCGCATTCCTTACCGCGAAACCATCACGAAGGCCGCGCGTGCCGACTATCGCCATAAGAAACAATCGGGCGGAGCCGGGCAGTTTGGTGAGGTCCACCTCATCGTAGAGCCTTATTACGAAGGCATGCCTGCCCCCGACACCTATAAGTTCAATGGCCAGGAGTTCAAGATGAACGTGAAGAGCACGGAAGAGATTCCGCTGGAGTGGGGCGGCAAGCTGGTATTCGTCAACAGCGTGGTAGGCGGCGCCATCGATGCGCGTTTCATGCCCGCCATCTTGAAAGGTGTCATGTCGCGCATGGAGCAAGGCCCGTTGACCGGTTCTTATGCCCGCGATGTCCGCGTCATTGTCTATGACGGCAAGATGCATCCGGTGGATTCCAATGAAATCTCCTTCATGCTGGCTGGACGCCATGCTTTCAGCGAAGCCTTCAAGAATGCAGGTCCCAAGATTCTGGAGCCTATCTATGACGTGGAGGTCTTTGTTCCTTCGGACAAGATGGGTGACGTGATGAGCGATTTGCAAGGCCGTCGCGCCATGATTATGGGCATGAGCAGCGAGGCCGGTTATGAGAAGCTGATAGCCAAAGTTCCCCTAAAAGAAATGTCTTCTTATTCTACGGCTTTGAGTTCGCTGACCGGAGGACGTGCTTCGTTCATCATGAAGTTTGCCAGCTACGAACTGGTGCCCGGCGATGTACAAGAGAAGCTGATTAAGGAATTTGAGGCTAAGAATGCGGATGAATAATCCTGCTTAGGACTATATAAACTGCAATCGATACGGTTTTTGGCCGCCTTTGCCCGTATGGATGGGTAGAGGCGGCTTTTTTGAGGCACGCGGGAGGCTTGTCAAAGGGGATAATGCCGGGAATCTAAACCTTAGTTCTTAAATTTTTATTAATTTCACAAACAAAGTGGCTCCTGGTTTGTTGTTATGTTTATAGGAATATTTAAAACCGGTTATTCGGTTAATTAACGAGAATCCGTGGTTAAAACAGGTTAATGGCGGAAGAATGTTAATTAGGGATTGTTAATTTTGCAGTCATGAAAAAGTCTACTATATGGATATTGGGCGTCGTGATGGGGCTGTCTTTTCTCAGTTTGCTGTATCTGCAGATCAGCTATATTGAGAAGATGGCCAAGATGCGCAATGAACAGTTTGATGAATCGGTGAAGCGTGCTTTGATGGCTGCTTCGAAAGATGTGGAGTCGGAGGAAGTGGACCGCTGGTTGCGGGAAGACATTTCCGAGGCTGAGAAGAAGGCATGGGAGCAATCGCGTAACAAAGGTGTCACGCAGAGCATTACCATGGCCTTGCCGGATGGCACTGTACATTCGTCCATCCAGTTCAGGAGTTTCAGCAAAGAACCGTCCAAGTTGCCCCGGGCGGTGATTTCGCGCAAGCATGGGGCAAAGACCATTCCTAAGACGTCGCGTACGATTGCCGACATGATAAAGAACCGCTACTTGTACCAGCGGGCGTTGGTGGACGAAGTGGTCTGGGAGATGGTGTACCATGCGAGCGACAAACCTTTGCAGGAGCGCGTGAACTTCAGGAACCTGGACCGGTATCTTCAGTCGGGGCTGATAGACAATGGTATAGACTTGGATTATCATTTTAAGGTGATAGACAGGGATGGCCGCGAGGTTTACCGGTGCAGCGATTATAGCAACGTGGGCAGTGAGCGGTCTTATTCCCAGCCGTTGTTCTTGAATGACCCGCCTGCGCGGATGAGTGTGGTGAAAATCCATTTCCCGGAGCGGCAGAATTATATTTATGATTCGGTCAGCTTCATGATTCCTTCGATGATTTTCACGTTCGTGCTGCTGATAACGTTCATTTTTACGATTTACATCATCTTCAGGCAAAAGAAGCTGACGGAAATGAAGAATGATTTTATCAACAACATGACACATGAGTTCAAGACGCCGATTTCTACCATTTCATTGGCTGCCCAGATGCTGAAAGACCCGGCGGTAGGAAAATCTCCGGCTATGTTCCAGCATATATCGGGTGTCATCAATGACGAGACGAAGCGTTTGCGTTTCCAGGTGGAGAAGGTGTTGCAGATGTCCATGTTTGACCGGCAGAAAGCAACGTTGAAGATGAAGGAACTGGACATGAACGAGTTGATTGCGGGAGTAGTCAATACGTTTGCTTTGAAAGTGGAGCGTTACAATGGCAAGATCGAGACGGAACTGGAGGCGACGGAGCCGTTTGTGGAGGCTGACGAGATGCACATCACTAATGTGATATTCAACTTGATGGACAATGCTGTGAAGTATAAACGCCCGGACGAGGACTTGAAGCTGGTGGTGAAGACATGGAACGAGCCGGGCAAGGTGATGATTTCCGTACAGGATAACGGCATTGGTATCAAGAAAGAGAACCTGAAAAAGATATTCGATAAGTTCTACCGCGTGCATACGGGTAATCTGCACGACGTGAAGGGATTCGGGCTTGGCCTGGCCTATGTGAAGAAGATTATTACGGACCACAAGGGCACTATTAGGGCCGAGAGCGAATTGAACGTAGGAACTAAATTTATTATTGCATTACCTATAATTAAAATAGACTGATATGGATGAGAAATTGCGTATTTTGTTGTGCGAAGATGACGAGAATCTTGGCATGCTGTTGAGGGAATACTTGCAGGCAAAGGGTTATGCCGCCGATTTGTGTCCCGACGGAGAGGCCGGTTACAAGGCTTTCTTGAAGAATAAGTATGACATGTGTGTGTTCGACGTGATGATGCCGAAGAAAGACGGCTTCACGTTGGCGCAGGAGGTACGTGCCGCCAATTCGGATATACCTATCATTTTCTTGACGGCCAAGACGCTGAAAGAAGACATCTTGGAGGGATTCAAAATTGGCGCTGACGACTACATCACCAAGCCCTTCAGTATGGAGGAACTGACTTTCCGCATTGAGGCCATCTTGCGCCGGGTGCGTGGAAAGAAGAACAAGGAGAGCAATATTTATAAGATTGGCAAGTTCACGTTCGACACGCAGAAGCAGATTCTTTCTACGCCGGAGAAGTCGACCAAGTTGACTACTAAAGAGAGCGAACTGCTGGGGCTGCTGTGTGCACATGCCAACGAAATCCTTCAGCGCGATTTTGCCTTGAAGACAATCTGGATAGATGACAACTACTTCAATGCGCGCAGCATGGATGTATATATCACGAAGTTGCGCAAGCACTTGAAGGAAGATGACTCCATTGAAATCATCAACATCCACGGTAAGGGCTATAAACTGATTACGCCCGAACAGGATTGATGCTTGGTTTATCAATATAGGGGAAGGAGGGTGCGTCCGCGTGATGTACCCTCTTTTTTATGTCCTTCTCTGCAGATGTTTTCCTTGGAGAGGGAAGGGGGGATGCTTTGCGAAGAGGTGCCGGGAACTTCTCCTTGCGAAAGCAGAAGATAATCGTTACCTTTGCCAGGTGAAAAAATCAATGAGATGAACATACGGAAATTTCTTATAGGGATATGTTTGTCCGGCTTGTTGGCCGTGCCTGGCGTACGGGCGCAACAGCAGTCTTTTGTCCCGCCTTTCGACTTCCCGATTACCTTCAGCGGCAATTTCGGGGAGATACGTGCGAACCATTTCCATGGGGGGCTGGACTTCAAGACCGGAGGCGTGAGCGGTAAACCGGTGCGTGCGTTGGCCGACGGGTATGTGTCGCGCATCCGGGTGACACACGGGTCGGGTTATGTGTTGCATGTGACGTATGATAATGGTTATACGACGATTAACCGCCACCTCAGTGCTTTTGTGGGCGAGATGGCTCGCCGGGTGGAGGATTTGCAATATGAGGAGGAGAGTTGGGAAGTGGACATCACGCCGTCGCCCGACGAATATCCAGTCAGGGCGGGGCAGGTGATTGCCTTGAGTGGCAATACGGGCTATTCTTTCGGGCCGCACTTGCACTTGGACTTGATAGAAGACGCGACGGGCGAGAGCATAGACCCTTTGCCTTTCTTCCGTGATGATGTGAGAGACCATACGGCACCGCGTGCGCAGGGCATCATGTTGTTTCCCCAACGGGGAGAAGGCGTGGTGAATGGCAGCCAGAAGCCCCAGGCGTTTCCGTTGCGGCCGAAGAAGACGGTCGAGGCGTGGGGACTGGTGGGTATCGGTATCCGGGCGTATGACTACATGGAGGGCGCGGCCAATCGCTATGGCGTGCATACGGTGGTGCTGGAAGTGGACAGCCAGGAGGTGTTCCGCAGCGTGGTAGACCGTTTTCGTGCGGAGGAGAACCGGTATATCAATTCGTGGACTTACGGGCAGTATATGAAGTCATTCATCGACCCGGGCAATCGTTTGCGGATGTTGCATGCAGGAAATGGACGGAGGGGCTTGGTGATGATTGACGAGGAGCGGCTCTACCGCTTCACTTATACGTTGAGCGATGCCTTGGGCAATACGTCACGGGTGACCTTCACGGTGCAAGGCAGGCGGATGCCGATAGCCAAGGTGGAGCACCGGGAGAAATATACGTTCCGTTGGGACCGGGTCAATATCTTGCAAGAGCCGGGGCTTTGCCTGGTGGTTCCTAAGGGGAGACTGTATGAAGATGCCTATCTGGACTATGCCGCCCGGGCCGACAGTGGCGACATTGCCTTGACCTACCAATTGAACAAGACAAGCATCCCTTTGCATCGGCCTTGCGGGATGTCTATCGGTCTGCGCCGCCATCCGGTGGCTGACACGGCGAAGTATTACGTAGCGGGCATCAACCGGCGGGGAAAGAAATATTACGTAGGCGGCCGCTATGACGGCGGGCAGATGACGGTGCGCATCCGTGAGTTGGGGACGTACACGGTGGCCATAGACACGGTGCCGCCTGTCGTGACGCCTGTCAATCCGAAGGCATGGGGCCGCACGGGGCGCATCGTCCTGAAGGCGAAGGACCGGGAGACGGGCATTCGCTCCTATCGGGGCACCATAGACGGCCGCTATGCTCTCTTCGGCAAGCCGAACTCCATCAGCGGCAACCTGGTGTGCGAATTGCCCCACGCCCGCATCCGTCGGGGGGGACGGCACGTGTTGGAGATGACTGTTACGGATCTTTGCGGGAACTGCACAACAGAGTTATATCACTTCACATGGTAGGATGCAAAAATCTCACGCCTCTGTTAGGTAGCTACCTCACATAACCGTGACCGTCACATACCCCTGACATAAAAAGCGGGCTGCCAACCATAGACACTAATATTCATTCATATTTATTTTACATTATGAACTTCAAAAGACTTATCCTTACTCTTCTGCTGCCGGCGGCCGTGGCCAACTACCTGCCCGCCTGCACCAACCTGATTGTGGGCAAGAACGCTTCGGCCGACGGCTCCACCATTGTTTCCTATTCGGCCGATTCCTACGGGCTGTTCGGCGAGTTGTACCACTATCCTGCCGCCACTTATCCTAAGGGCACGATGCTGGACATACACGAGTGGGACACCGGTAAATATTTAGGGCAGATTGAGCAGGCCCGCCAGACGTATAACGTCATCGGCAACATGAATGAGTTTCAACTGACCATCGGCGAGACCACTTTCGGCGGACGTCCCGAATTGGTGGACACGCTGGGCGTCATCGACTACGGCAGCCTGATTTACCTGGCTTTGCAACGTTCGCGCAATGCCCGCGAGGCCATCAAGGTCATGACCGAATTAGTGCAGGAATACGGCTATTACAGCAGCGGGGAGTCCTTCACCATAGCTGATCCTAACGAGGTCTGGATTATGGAGATGATAGGCAAGGGATCTGGCGTGCGTGGAGCCGTATGGGTAGCCGTGCGCGTGCCCGACGATTGCATTGCCGCCCATGCTAACCACAGCCGTATCCATCAGTTCGACCTCAACGACAAAGAGAACTGCATTTATTCGCCCGACGTCATTTCCTTCGCCCGCGAACGCGGCTACTTCGACGGGGTCAACAAGGACTTCAGTTTCTCCAAGGCATACGCCCCCACCGGTTTCGGCGAACTGCGCTACTGTGAGGCACGTGTCTGGAGCTACTATAACAAGTTCACCAGTCATGGGCAGGAATACCTCCCCTACATCGAGGGTAAAGACCCTACGCCCATGCCCCTCTTTGTCCGTCCTGACCGCAAGCTCTCCGTGCAAGACATCAAAGACGCTATGCGTGACCACTATGAAGGTACTCCCCTCGACATCAGCCAGGACTTCGGCGCAGGCCCGCACCATGCACCTTACCGCCTCTCGCCCTTGGACTTTGAAGTCGATGGGCAGAAATACTTCAACGAACGCCCCATCTCTACCCAGCAGACTGGCTTCGTCTTCGTCGCACAGATGCGTTCCAACCTGCCCGACGCCGTGGGCGGTGTCCTTTGGTTTGGCACCGACGATGCTAACATGACTGTCTTTACCCCCGTCTATTGCTGCACCGACAAAGTTCCCGTCTGTTACAGTCGCGTGGACGGCGCCGACTATATCACTTTCTCCTGGAACTCCGCTTTCTGGATATTCAATTGGGTCTCCAACATGGTTTATCCCCGCTATGACCTGATGATAGGCGATCTGCGCGCCACGCAGTCTGAATTGGAGAATGCCTTCAACACAGCCCAACCCGGTGTTGAGTCTGCCGCCCTCCAACTTTGGCAAGCCGACCCCGATAAGGCCAAGGAATTTTTGACGAACTATACCAGTTTGACTGCTCAAAGCACCTTTGACGCTTGGAAACGTCTGGGGCAGTACCTGGTGGTGAAGTATGCCGACGGCGTCATCCGCCGCACCAATCCGGACGGCACCTTCCAACGCAATTCCATTGGCCAGCCCGCCGGCGTCATCCGTCCCGGATATCCCGAAGAATTCCTGAGAGAATATGTTAAACAGACGGGAGACCGATATAAAATGCCTGAATAATTTGCAGGTTCATTTTATCTCGCTATCTTTGTGGACATTAATATAGGCATTAACTATTTAATTTATTATATCATGGAGAATCAAGAACTCATCAAACAAGTGACTGAAAAGGCCGAACAGTGGTTGACCCCTGCCTACGATGCAGAAACCCAGGCCGAAGTGAAACGTATGCTGGAAAACGAGGACAAGCCAATTACCTGAACAAGAATTTCAAAGACCTGGAGCAAATCTCCGTGGTAGTAGGGCACGACTGCCGCAACAACAGCCGCAAGTTTGCCGAAATCTCTGCAGCCATCTTCTCGGCCAACGGCATTAAGGTTTACCTTTTCGACGATCTGCGCCCGACGCCAGAAGTATCTTTTGCCATTCGTCACCTGGGTTGCCAAAGCGGTATCAACATCACCGCCAGTCACAATCCCCGTGAATACAATGGTTACAAAGCCTATTGGGATGACGGCGCACAGGTATTGGCTCCGCACGACACGGGCATCATCGAAGAAGTGAATAAGGTGAAGATTGGCGATATCAAGTTCAATGGTAACCAGGAGCTCATTCAAATCATTGGTGAAGATGTCGACAAAGTATATCTGGAGAAAGTGCACGGTATTTCCATTGACCCCGCTGTCATCAAGCGCCAGAAAGATCTCTGCATTGTCTACACGCCGTTGCACGGTGCAGGCCGTACACTGATTCCCCGCTCGCTGAAGGAATGGGGCTTTGAGAATGTGCATTGCGTGGAAGAGCAGATGGTGAAGGATGGCAACTTCCCCACCGTTGTTTCGCCGAACCCCGAGAATGCCGAAGCTTTGACCTTGGCCATCAAGCTCGCCAAACAATTGGATGCAGACATCGTGATGGCCAGCGACCCCGATGCTGACCGCGTGGGCATGGCCTGCAAGAATGACAAGGGAGACTGGGTGCTCATCAATGGTAACCAGACTTGCTTGATATTCCTTTATTACATCATCCGCAACCGTATCGCCATGGGTAAGATGAAACCTAACGACTTCATCGTGAAGACCATTGTGACAACGGAACTTATCAAAGCCGTGGCTGACAAGAACAACATTGAGATGCGTGATTGCTACACGGGCTTCAAATGGATTGCACGCGAAATCCGCCTGAGCGAAGGCAAGCAGCAGTACATTGGTGGTGGTGAAGAGAGCTATGGCTTCCTGGCCGAAGACTTCGTGCGTGATAAAGATGCCGTGTCTGCTTGCTCCCTGTTGGCCGAGATTTGTGCTTGGGCTAAGGATCAAGGCAAGACGCTGTATGACATCCTGATGGAAATCTACGTGGAATATGGTTTCTCGAAAGAGACGACTGTCAACGTGGTGAAGCCCGGAAAGACAGGCGCCGAGGAAATCCAGAAGATGATGAGCGACTTCCGTGCCAATCCTCCGAAAGAAATTGGTGGTTCGCCCGTAGCACTGACTAAGGACTATAAAGTCCTGAAGGCTACTGATGGTCAAGGCAACGTGACCGACTTGGTAATGCCGGAAACATCCAACGTGTTGCAATACTTCACAGAAGATGGCACGAAGATTTCTGTCCGTCCATCAGGTACCGAGCCTAAGATTAAGTTCTACATCGAGGTGAAAGGTCAAATGAAATGTGCCGGATGTTATGAAAAGGCTTGTGCTGAGGCTGAACAGAAGGTGGAAGCTGTGCGCAAGTCGTTGGGCATCTGATAAGCGGGAATATTAGCTTGTAACAAGAACAGAGGGTGTGTCGTCTGATGCACCCTCTGTTGTTTTTCATAAAAAGTTCCCCGTCTCCTACGCTTGGAGGACGGGGAACCTGCAAACAAAACAAACAAACGGTCCGTACCGCTTTTCACAAAGAAGCACGGTTCTCTTTTTCTTTAATTTCCTGTAAAGGCAGCCTTCTTTTGGCTTATTCTTCTTTCATGCTGCGGACGGGGCGGGCCATTGGTATAGAACCTTGAAAACCATAAGTGAATACCTTGTCGGTACCTTTACCCTCCGGGTCATTGCGTATAACCAAAGAATAGCCAGTTTTGTCATTTAAAGTATTGCTTGACCAGAAATATACTCCCCACATGGCCCACAATCCGCCCATCTCTCCTAAAGCATCATTATGACGTTCTAATCGTTGTCCTGTTGATATTAATTCAATGGGAGTTACTTTTCTATTTTTGCTGGGATATACCAGGTATATGTAGTCATCGGGTGCCGCCTTCTGAATACCGTTCAAACTTCCAAGTGTAGAACCACTTGGAGAACCCTTTTCTCCGTTCACAAAGACTGCGAATACCTTTGCAAAGGGGATTTTGAAACCTCGTGGAGAAGGGTCGTATATGGTTTTTATAGTTTCAGTTTCTGTTCCTACATTCGTTTCTGTCCCATCAACCTTAATATTATTACCGGCTGTATTATCCCAGAGACGTTCGGAATAGCCGCTTGACATCCATGTTGTGCCCCAACTATTTTCTCTTGTATATAGTATATTGGGATTCTTGATGGATTCTGAAATAGGCACTTGTCTTATCTCGTATTTATATTTGTATTTCTCTTCGGACGTTTCATGCAGTCGGTAATCTGCGCCTCCTATGTGCTCCCTGTTCCTCAAGGCTACTATCGGGTCTTTGCGTCCCCATTGGTAATAGGTGGAGCCGGCATCCTTA
>CASEKR010000016.1 GCA_949288585.1 uncultured Bacteroides sp.
CGTCAGGACTGCCGCCGCAAGAAGTGTCATTGTTCGTTTCATGTGCATATCCTTTTCCTTTTTTCGTTAATAATCCAGTCTTCCGGCACCGCGCCAGCGCCCGAAGGCCCCGTCAATGATTTCCTGACGGCTGCGTGCCTGGTATATCTTTTCTTTCCAGTAGCCGATGCGTACCTGTATGTATCGCCAGGTCTCCATGTAGGCACGGTTCAGGTGCCGCTCGATGTCGTCGAGAGACCCGTTGATGGCTTCCATGACCATCAGCAGGTCGGAGGTCGAGCAGGCCGCCGCTCCGGTGGCGTACAGCACGAGGTCGCTGAGCGACTTGTACAGCTGTTCCCCGTCATGGGCGATGGCCTCTATCGCTTTCTTGTTTATCGTGAGTATCAGCAGGTCTTCCGGCTCGGCCTTTCCGCGCTTCAACACTTTGTTGTTGAACTCGGTCAGCATCTCCTTGTAATCGCCGATGCGGTCGCTCACAGTCGTATAGGTGTCCTTGGCGTTCAGCACCGTCCGCAGTGACTGGTACATCACGTCGATGACATCAAAGGCGCGTGTGTACCGGTCAAGGTCCACGTTCAGCTCCTTGTATTCCACGGTAGCGTCCTTGCTGTACTCGGCTGCGCTGTTTCTTGTGGTCGTTGATGTAGGCTTCCACCGATACGATGTCGAAAGTCCACTGGGCTTTGGCGACATACGGCAGGAGAGCCAGCAACAGGAGAGTCAAAGCCAGTCTCTGTCTCATCTTACATCCTCCTTTCTGCCGTTTCCGCTCCGCAGGTTACGGGCATTTTCCACCCACCGCTCGTGGCATTCTTCCACAAGCGTGAGCCTGCGTCCTTCGTCCGTGTCCAGTTCGGGCAACACATCCTTCAACAGGTCGATGATGCTGTACTTGTAGTGCATCATCTTCTCCAGCGACACGAGGTCGGCGTAGATTCTCGTGAGGCGGGTGTCCACCTCACGGGCGATTTCAAGGCGGTCGCTCGACCATAGCAGGTGGTACACATCGCCCGTAGGCGTGTCTTCCATCGGCGGCGTGCTGGCATATTCGGTAGTAATCTTGCAGGAGGGGTATTCCCTCGCTATCTCCGCGATACGGTCGTTCACTTGCTTGGCCTTTTCCGCGTCCGACAGGTTCGGGTCGAGCGTCAGAACATCGGCCACATGGGTGTCGGTGTATTCCGTGGTCAGTTCCCATGCTATCTGCAGGATGGCACGGTGTATCTTGATGCCGAGGAAGTATTTAGGCTTCCTCGCGATCGAAAGGGTCGCCTTGAAGGTGATGACGCCGTTGATGTCCGTCATGGTGGCCTTGCGCACGAAGGTGTAACCGTTCCATGCTCCGCCGTCCTGCCACGTCAGGTTGTAGGCGGTCTTGCAGTCCTGCATGATGGCCGGGATGCGGTAGTAGTCGTCCGTCGCCACGGCATTGTCGCCGGCAGCCTCCGATTTTGCGTTTTCGTAGTCTGCCAGTTTTTGCTGCCACTCGGCCAATTCGTTCTTCAGTTCCTGTAGCCGGGTCTGGTTCGCATTATACTGCTGGCGGTAAGCGGCGGCATCTTCCACGCTCGATTCGGAGATTTTCTTCAACAGGGCGGCGTTCTCATCCTCCAGAGCCTTTATCTGCGACTGGAGGGCGGCGACCTGGTTCTCGGCTTCCTGCACCATCCCGTCCAATTCCGAGGTGTCCAGTTCATTGTCCGTCACGGTGGTCTGCATGGCGCAGTCTTTTGAATGGCTGTTCAGCGAACTGCCGCACTTGCGGCATTTGTATTGGGTCGAACCCTGTCCGAGGGTCGCGCCGTCAGAACAGGTCACGCTGATGGTCACGCTCTCGCAGCCCTGCAGCTTGGCGGCGTCCGTCGCCTGGTAGTAGTTCCGGGCATCGGAAGCGATATAGTAGGTGTACCCCTCCTCGTTTTCGTTGATTTCCGACAGGCGGGCGTTGAGCTGCGCCTTGAAGGTGTTCAGGTCCATCGAATAAGAGTCAAATACATCCTCATAGATGACTTCCTCCCGGTTCCAGCTCTGGGTCACGTGGATTTCGTAGGCGTATGCTTTTTTGGTCTGTTTCCCGCCACGGCTGATGACGTAGGCCTTCTGGCTGTAACGGATGGAGTAAGTGAAACCGTCGTTTTGGTTGTTCAACTGCTGCACCCGGTCGCGCGACCATCCGGCATACCGCTCCGAGTTGGAGAGGGCCTGCTCGCGCTGCGAGGCGTTGGGATAGAACCCGGCGTCGGTGGTCTCGAAACGGGTCCATTCGCCGCCGTTCAGGATGCTGTTGTCGTCCGTGGGCGGATAATAGTCGCACAGCGACACGCTGCCTTGTTCCCGGCGGGCGATGTACCACCGCTGGGTGTAGTAATTCCCGGCGGCTTCGTCCATGTAGTCGGTAATCCACGAGGTCAGGTCGTAGTTGCTGAAGTCGAACAGCCCGGCCACATTCTCCGGGCCGCCCACCATGTCGAGCAGGAGCCGTCCGGCATCCTGTTCCGCAGCTTCGTACAAGTAGCTGTAATGGTCATACAGGTGGAATATCTCTTCCACCTTGCCGTTCATCAGGTCATGGAACGAGCTGGTCTGCAGCAGGGCGTCGCCGATATTCCCGATGCCAGCCGTGGCCAGCCCCACACCCATGTTGTACAAATTGTCGAGGTCGCTCTGCAGGTTTTCTTTCGTGAAGTTGCCCGGTATGCGGGCCAGGTCGTCCAGCATCCGCTGCCAGTCAATGTTTCCCAGTTCGCTGAGCCGCAGCAGGGAGGCGAACTCTTCCTTGATTTCGAGAAAAGCCACGTCGGAAAAAGTCAACGTGCTGTTGGTCACGATGCTCTCGAACTGCATGCACAGGCTCTTGGTGTCGTCGCACACTTTCATCAGGTAGCTGCCCCAGTAGAGGGCTGTCTGCGGGGATTGCAGCATCATCTTGGCCACCACCCAGATCTTCGGTATGATTTTCCGGGCAACCATGTTGTAGATGCGGCGATAATAGTAGTTCTCCGTGCTGCTGCTCCAGATGCCGAGTTCGGACAGGGCCTTGTGTTCAAGGAATTTCGACGAGAAGATGCCGGCGGCGGCGACCTCTGCGGCCGTATAGTGCTTGAGAATGTCATCCACTTGTTCACGGTAATAGCTTTCGGCGACCGTCTCCGTACCGAAGGCGGCGGCCATCGCCGCCACGGTGCGTGTGTCGTAGTTCACGCTGTAATACTGGGCGTGGACATGCTGCACGGTGGCGAGCGACAAGAGCATTAGTATGAACGACAGCCGTTTCATGGTCATTTATTGCTGATTGTTTTTATCCCTCTTTTTCAGATTCAACACATGCCCCGCCGCATTCACCTTCTGGGCGAAAGGCAGGGACTTGTTTATACCGCTGGCATCCCAGTCGCGACAGTAGGCTTCGATGGCTTCCTGGTGCGTGCATTTCAGCTCTGCCTTGTAGAGCTTCAACGCTTCCTTCTCCGCGCGTTCGGTGGTGTAGGTCATATAGCATTCGTGCGGCTCCTCCACGCCGTACACGCCGCTGGTCGAACCACGCCGGATGAAGACCTCGCGGAAGAAGCTGCGCCCTTCTTTGTTTTCCAACCTGTTGATGGTGAATATCTTCTTGCAGTCCACATCCGTCAGTCCGAGAATGGCCTTGATGCTGTCGAACCGCTCCTTGAACTTGCTCTGGTCGAGCAGCATCACCACATCGGAGTTGTTGATGATGGCTTCCTTTACTATCTCGCTGCCGATGATGTCCTGTATCTCCTGCGTCACCACGCCCACCGAGGCCCAGAACTTTCTTGCGGTCTTGTACATGAACTTGATGTATTCGGCCATGAGCGGCGAGGCGATGGCCTTCCACGCTTCCTCTATCACAAGGACTTTCCGGTTCTTCTTGATGCGCATCTTCTGCAGGAACACGTCCATGATGATAAGCGTTACGATGGGAAACAGTTTCTTATTTTCCTTGATGGCATCTACTTCGAATACGATGAACGTTTCCGAGAACAGGGTAGTGTCCACGTTCTCGTTCAATATTTTGTCGTAGTTGCCGCCTTTGTAGAACGGCTGTATCATGTAGGTATATTTGTCGTAGTCTATCTCCGTGATGTTGTTTTCCAGACAGATAAGTTCCAACCGTTCACAGGAGTATTCATAGAAGGTATTGAACGACAGCGAGTTTACTTTCAAGGCTTTCCGTCGTTCCTCCAGTAGGCGTATCTTGCTGTCCACCTTTTGTTCCAGTTCCGGCAGGTTCTCTGCATTCCATCTGCCTTTCCGCTTCTCGGCGGCTATCAAGGTCTTGTGCAGGTTCTCGCGCTGCACGGGGTCGTAACCGTCGAAGCCGTGGAAGTAAGCGTCGTAATAGTCCGTCACCATCTGCTCTACGATGCGGAACTCCAGTTCCGTGATTTTCGTGTCCGACCCTTTCCATATCAGTAAAATCAAGTTTTTCAGGAAGTCTATCTTTTCGATATTCAGTTCCGCCTGTGTGATGTTGAAAGGGTTCATGGTGATGGGTTTTTCCTCTGTATAGCTGATGTACTTGCCGCCCAGATACTCGCATAATCCCTCGTATGAATTACCCGTATCAACCATCACCACGTCCGTGCCCTGCTCATGGAGCTGGCGCACTACGCTGTTCATGTGGAACGACTTGCCGCTGCCCGAAGGCCCCAGGCAAAAGAAGTTCGAGTTGTCCGTCAGCTTGTTCTTTCCCTCCTTTCCGGTGATGTCGATGGCCACCGGCACGCCCTGGCGGTCGGTGTAGTAGATTTTCAGCGGCGTTTCCTCGCTGTGCTGGATATGTTCCTTATACATCAGGCACATGGCTGCGTCGCTCAGGGTCAGGAAACGGTCGTAGTCTTCGTTCAGGGCATAGCAGTTGCCTGGAAAAGAGGCGACGAACAGTTCCAGTTGGTTATAGGCGTGCTTGCTGATGTGGATGCCCATGCGACCGAAGGCATTCTCCAGATAATTGGTGCATTTCTGTATGTCTGTGTCGGCAGATACCCCTACAACAAGATTGAAATGACTGTACACGAGCATCTTGCTCTCCCTGGCAACTATCTCCTGCACACGCTTGATGTCCTCCACGGCCATCTGGTTGCCGGGATTGGGGATACTTGCGTGACGGTTCTTCTTTTTGTCGAGTGCCGCCAGTTCTCGCTTTTGGTTGGGCAGGAAGATGATCTGGTTATAGACCACCGTCTCGGCTTCCGGTATGCTGTCGATGACGGACAGCAGGTCAACGGGCATCTCCGCATTGTTCACCTCTATATTGGTATAGGGCCTGACAAGCGAAGGCAGCGCGGCACAGTCCACGTCCACGAGGCTGTACACCTTGCAACGCTTGCCGCCCATCGAGACCGTCTCATCGTCCACCTTGAAGTTGGTCATCGAGACAATCCTGTCCTTGAAGTTCATGGCGAAGTAGCGGTCAACGAACGCATTCGCCTGGGGCTTATCCAGGAACTCCGCTTGTATGCCCGCGTCATGGAGCTGGTCATGCACCTTGCGTATCTTCACGAGGAAGTCGCGCCACTTCTTGCCGTCGAAAGAGAACAGGCTGCTTTTCTTTGATTCCTGCGTAATGGTCAGGTAGCATACGCTGTCCGTGTACATCCGGCCTTTGAAGTACCGGAAATAGGCGGAGGATAGGAACTCGTGCCGGTCGCCCGTCACATCCTCGAACTGCTTGCGCACGAACACGTCCTGCTTGTGTATCGCATAGCCTTCGCCCAGCGTCTGTGCGACGGCGGTGAGCAGGCTTGTGAACTCGTAGTAGCTGTCGATGTTGGCCGAATACTTCTGCACGGGGTTCTCCATCCGCAGGACGGCCGAGTATTCCCCGGTCTTGGTGTACAGCACCCCGATGCCGTCCACGTCCTCCACGGTGAAATAGATGTCCTGGAAGATGCGCTTGCGCTTGCCGCCCGTGCCGAAGGCGTGGACCGAAATGGCCATGCCCGCACAGAGGGCGATGAAAATCAGTATGATGTACAGTGTCATTGTCGGTTGCTTTCTGCTTAAGTAAGGGCAGACTCGCCTGTTCCAAAGCGGGCCTGCCCGGGTTCAACATTCAATAGGCCACGCGCTCTCCGTCATGGCTTTTTCTTTTTTCATTTCTTCTTCGAGCGGGCATAGACATACACTCCTTTCCGGTTCTTCTTGGTGTGAAGACCTTTCCTTTGCTTGAGGATGATGAGCGAGATGCCCACAGACAGGATGACGGCCAATACCACCAGTCCGGCCACGAAACCGGCAAGGCAGTAGGCAATGACGAAACCGACAATGGCTCCGCCTGCCGAACCCGCCGCCCAGTAGATATACCGTCCTTGTATGCCCATGAACTCAAGAGGCCGCTGAAGCCCCTTGAACAACGGGTAGTCCGGATAGCGTTCGTCCCTGCCTTTCATCGCGTCTCCTTTTTAGCCGCCGATACCGAAAAACAGCGGAAGTGCCTGTGCCGCCGCAATCAGGAAGATGCAGGCGCCCACGACCATCATGATTTTCTTCTTGACATCCTGCTCTTCGTTGTTCATCGCGATATAGACGCTGATGGCGCCCACGATGGCCACGACTCCGGCGATAGCATAGCACAGCTTCACCATGATGGGTACATACTTGGCGATTTCCTCTGCCACGGTGGTCAGGGCGTTGGTTCCGGCCGTGTAGTCGCCTGCGGTGTTCTGCGCCATCAGTGTGGCAGGCCCCGACACCAACAGAATGGCGAGCATCGCAACCTTGTACAATACTGCGCCTACGATTCTTTTCATTGCATTCTTTAACTTCTTCATTCTCGTTACTTTTAGTGATTACTATCATTGATATTCTGAATCTCTTTTCTATATGCGGTAGCCGAAAAAGGCCGGGAATACGATGGAGGCGCCTATGATGAACATGCACGCCCCGAACAGCATCAGGATGGATTTCACGATGCCGTCCTCTCCCGTGTTCCATTTGATATAGATCTGGAGCGCGGATATGACGGCCAGCACGGAGGCGACCGCATAACAGATGTAAAGGACGTACAGCATCATCGTCACCACGAAGTCGTGCATGGTGGCAAGCGCATCCGCTCCCCATGAATAGTTTACGGCTCCGCTCTTGGCGAAGGCGAAGCAGGGAACCGTGAGCATCAGCAAGGCGCATACTGTCTTCTTCGTTTTCATCGCTAAATTTTGTCCATCGGTTTCCACGCCATTGCGGGACGGTTCTCCAGACGGCCGCCGGAAACCATCGCCTTGTACATATCGTCCGCTGTGAATGCCTCTGACAGGTAAGGGGTACTATCCTCCATTTTCGCCTCGGCTTCGGCCTTCATACGGGCAAACCGCTCTTCGGCCGATTCCTTGTCTGTGTCTGCCGCGCCGTCCTGTATGGAAGTGCCGGAATTATCAAATGCGGTCTCGTACTTCTCCGTTCCGACGTTGAATCCGGTCTCGCTTTCCGTCACCGCCACGCTGTCCTGCCCGTTATCGGGGTCGAGTTCAAAGACTTCCTCGTCCGTCCTGCCCTGGCTTCTCTTTCGGTACAGGTCCCTGGCGATGTTGGCCGCATAGTAAACGACGTAGATTGCCGTCAGAATGATTGCGAATATAAAGTATGATTTCATATCCTAATATGAATTTTATTTTGTATTCAAAATTTGATTTGCAAAGAAAATCCATCTGTTCTATATTAAGAAATAATTGAAATACAAATTGCTGCTTCCTTAATAAGATTTATGGTATTTCTAAAAATCATACTCTAAAATCATATTCTGACATCTGTTTCATACTTGAAAATGCGCATTGGCAGACAAAAAAGAAGCCCTCCGTCAGGAGAGCTTCATAAATTCCGACACGCTGGCCGGGTCAGCGTCTTTTGCCTCTTAAATAGTCGTTCAGGTCTTTGTAGCCGTCGTACCGGTAGGCTTCGTTGTTGACTTTCCCGGTGAACAGCATGGCGATGGTTTCCACAGTCTTCTGTCCGGCAAGGTCATTGTCGAGGTAGCGATTAAAAGCCCGTCATGAAAGGCCTGATTCTTCAATAAGTACGACGCTGGTTTTTGTTTACTGCCTGTTTCTGTCGATTTTTGTCTGTTAACTAAAGGATATGAAGGGATTCCAACAAGCGATTTAGAGCATCCTGATTTTCAGGCATTTTCCCTTCGTAAACCCTTGCTCCTTTGTTTTCTATAACACAGCCTGCAGGCCTTCCCAATTCATCAAGAAAGGTGTCTACGGCATACCAAATGGCGATACTTCCCTTGACAGACAGGCACTCCCGTTCTTTCTCTTGCGTGGCATATCCCATTTCTTCTAAAGATTTCTCCATATTAAATCTTTCTTCCATAACTTACATTATTTTTTCAGGTTACATAAGATTTTTAATTTCCCCTGATACATATCCCATAGTTCTGCATCCAGTTTTTCCTCGGACGGATTCGTTGCATCGCCATAAAACCAGACACGTACAATCTCATTCTTCTCATTACGGGTAATCGAAGAAGAATCTGCCGCCAAATCTTCCAGTAGTTTGTCTGTTATGCCTTCATAATGACAATAAAAAGGAGAATCCTCTTCTATCGTTACACGCTCTTTACTTCCTAAATAAGTATATTCACGATTGAAAAAGCACCATTCGCCTTTATCGTTCCGCTGCATCCCATAGGGTAAATTGATTCTGAAAAAGTCCGTCATATAAGTTAATCTTTAGGTATTATGATTCTGTTCGATAGCATTGGCTTTTATTTTATATCCAACAATTTCAGGTTCTTGTCGCCGAACACCGCGCGCAGGACTTTCTCTTTCTTTTCTCCCCGGAGCTGGATGGTGAGCATCGCCGTCACGTTTTCGTCCTGCTTCTCTGCCGGGACGTACTTCTCGGGGTAGGTGAACAGGTCGATAAGCTCCATGCCCAATCCGGTGGCAATGTTTGAAAGCTGCCATAGACTGATTTGCACTTCGCCTTTCATCACCTTGCTCATCTGCGAGGGGTCGATGCCCGCATACGAGGCTACGGCTTCTTGCTTCAATTCTTTGTCATTCATGATTTTGCGAAGGTTCTGAATGACAGGGTGCTGCGGATAATCTTTCTTCGTTCTCATGCTTGAAAGTTATACAATGATTTTCAAACGGTTATGGAATAGTTTTACATTAAGTTGAAAAATATTCCATAATAAGTTTTATTATATGAAACATATTGCTTATGTTTGCGGTGTAAAATTGATAACAATCATGATAACAATGAAAGAAATGAGCGAGAAACCGGGAAAAATGGTACTCAGATACCATTACGACAAACTGCCTGACAAGGAAAAGCTGCGCCGGAGGGACGAATACCTGCGCCGGAGCGGCATGTCTATCATTACGTTCTACTACAAGTTGCGGACGGAGACCTTCCGGCCGCTGGAACGGGAACTGTTTGACGAACTCTTTGTAAACTGACCGGAAGATGTGCAGCGTGCCCTTTGCCAACCTGGAGTTCTACAACACCCCCGACGGCGACATCATGCTGAAGGAGGTGGGCAAACCCGCCCGGCCGTTCCGCGAGGCGGACAGGGATATCATTTCGGAGCTGCTTGCCATCATCCGCGACCGCTACCCGAAGGCGCACGCCGCGCTGATGGAATTGTACAGCAAAAGCACGATGAACCGGACATACTACGAATACCGTGTAGTACACCGGTTTATCCGATGCAACTTCGGTGAATATGACCAATACCGATTGGACATCAACTATCGGGGACAACTGCAGTTTGAAGAGGTTCGCTGCCCGCTTCGGGGCGAATGCCGGTACGAGGGGGTAATCTGCAAGCCCGAGCTGGACACACGGCTGACGGAGCGCGAAATGGAAGTGTTCCGCCTGATTGCAGCCAATCTGCAAACGGATGCGATTGCCGATGAGCTGCACATCTCGCCCTGCACGGTGAACCGCCACCGCGAAAACATCAAGGCGAAGACGCGGACCGGCAGCGTGGCGGAAATGATAACCTACTGGCACGAAAACGACTTGAAATGAATAAGATTATGATTCCATACGAGCAAATATTGAACAAGTACATTGACTACATATACACCACAGGGCGCAGTTACGACCATATAGGAAGGTCGATAAAGGCGGTCAGGGACTTCTTGAGCGAGACCGATTCGGTAAGCAAGAGAGGATATAACGCCTACAGGCGGCAGAACGCTGTGTTGCTGTATACGGAGCCGTACCGCAAGGAAGCGTTATGCGATTTCCTCGAATGGCAAGGCGTGGGGTTCGGAAGGAAACGCAGAACTCAAGCGCTGAAGCCTCTGGAAAAGCTGAGCGTGATATCCGAAAAGAACCGGAAGCTGATGAATGACTTTATCTATTACCTGACCCAGGAGGAGGACTATTCGCCCCATACGCTCAGCCTTTATTCTTTCTCCGTAAAAAAATACTTTGAATACGCCAATGATATATCGTTTGACAATTACAAGCGGTTCATCCATACGCTCGAAGAACAAGGCATGTCGCCCGCTACCATCCGGCTCCGCATAACTGCGATTGAGAGGCTCAGCGAGTTCGCCGGGAAGCCTATCAAGCTGAAACGCCCGAAGTTCAAGCGGAAGCTCGATACGGACAACGTGCCTACCGAACAGGAATACGAAAGGCTGCTGGAGTTTTTGCGGACAAAGAAAAACCAAGACTATTACTTCTTTATCAAGGTGCTTGCCGTTACAGGAGCAAGGGTGTCCGAGTTCCTCCAGTTCACATGGGAGGACATCCTTCGCGGAGAAGTCACGCTAAGAGGGAAAGGGAATAAATACCGCAGGTTCTTTTTCCCGAAATCCCTTCAAACAGAAGTACGGAAGTATGTGGAAGAGAGCGGCAAGACAGGGCTTTTCGCGAAAGGTAAATATGGAGGAATCACCGACAGGGGGCTGAGCCAGAACATGAAGAACTGGGGAAAAGCCTGTGGAATCGACCCGAAGAAGATGCACCCCCACGCCTTCAGGCATTTCTTCGCCAAGATGTTCCTTAAGAGAAACAAAGACGTGATACAGCTTGCCGACCTGTTGGGACACGGAAGCGTTGACATAACAAGAATTTATTTACAGAAATCATACGATGAGCAGAAAAGAGAATTTAATAGAAGCGTTACATGGTAGCCTCGCGCCGTTAGAGGAGCTTCCCGGGCTGATAAGCGGGGAAGAAATTTACGACGAGACGGGGCATGTGGACACGGAGTTCCTTACCGCCATACTGGAGTGGATGAGCAAGGCAGCAGACATATCCACCGGCGTTCAGAAGTCGCTGGGCACGCTCCTCGGCGTAGACGACCTTCCCGAACCGGGAAAGAAGGCAGATTCGGGCAAGGCGTGGACGGTAGAGGAAATCCTGAAGCATTGCACGCTGGAGGATAATGTGCTGAAACTCCCGCAAGTGCAATTCAATAAAAAGTCATACGCCGAAGCGAAGAAATGGATAGAAGAAGCCGGAGGAAGCTGGCAGGGAGGCAAGGTGCAAGGATTTACCTTCCCGTTCAATCCGGAACGGGTATTCGCCATACTGAATGAAGGCAAACGGTGCAACCTGGCACAGGAATACCAGTTCTTTGAAACGCCCGACGAAGTGGCGGACTGGCTGGTGATGCTTGCCGGAGGCATACATAAATGTGATGCGGTATTGGAGCCAAGTGCCGGGCGCGGGGCGTTGGTAAAGGCTATACACAGAAGCTGCCCGGATGCCGTTGTCGACTGTTACGAGATGATGCCCGAAAACAAGGAGCTGCTTGCCGGGTTAGGAGGCATCCGCCTTCTCGGGGATGACTTCACGAAATCAGACAACGGGAAGCTGTATACGAAAATCATAGCCAACCCCCCGTTTGCAGGCAATCAGGACATAGACCACGTCCGTATGATGTATGACAGGCTGGAATCCGGCGGAACGCTGGCTGCGATAACAAGCGTGCACTGGACGTTCGGGCAAGAGCGGAAGTGCGAAGAGTTCCGCCAGTGGCTTGATGCGGTGGGCGGTCGGTCATACGAAATAGAAGAAGGAGCTTTCAGGCAGAGCGGCACCGGCATAAAGACCATGGCGGTAGTGATAAAAAACGCATAGCGGTACGCCTGCCAACGCACCGCGCTTCGTGAGCGGTTTCACCGCGCTGAAACTGCCATCGTACCGCTATGTATCGGGCTACGCACCGCGGTGTGTTTTCGGGCATAGCCAACAGGCTGAAAAACAAGGAGGTTTAGGCACGACTTGGGTAGCGTGCAAATCTGGAACCGATGGAGTTCGATTCTCCAAACCTCCCCGACGATTTACCAACCTATTAATAACATCGCATTTATGGAAACAAAGACCATTGTAAGAGTGAACAACGTGGACATCATTGCCACCAGTGACGAACAGATGATTTGCGAGGCGTTGGGAATCGACGCAAACGGACAGAAACAGCGCATCGAGCGGGACGAGATTCTCGGTTCAGTTGCGTGTGTCATACACGCAACTGGACGTGACGGCAAACAGTATGAAATGTACTGCATCCCCTTGCGTTACGTCTTCGGCTGGCTGTTCAGCATCGACATCTCCCGGGTGAACGAAGACGCCCGGGAAGGAGTGACCGAATACAAACGCCAGTGTTATGATGCCTTGTTCGACCATTTCACCGCCCGTGCCCGCTTCGTGGAGGAGAAGCAGAAGGAGATAGACCGCCAGCTGACGGTGGTAGACGAGGCAAAAGAGAACTTCCGCAACGCCAAGAACGTGCTCTCCGATGCCGAAGCCAGGCTGAAGAAGCTACGCTCGCTTACCATGGACGACTACGACATGGAACGCCGCCAGCTGAAGATTGATTTCGAATAAACTGAAAAGATTTACCAACCTATTAATAACATCGCATTTATGGAAACAAAGACCATTGTAAGAGTGAACAACGTGGACATCATTGCCACCAGTGACGAACAGATGATATTTGCGAGGCGTTGGGGATTGACTATTCCCGGCAGTTGAAAAAGATAAAAGAAGATCCCGACTTGGGTCCAACTGTGGGCATGAAGCCCACAGTTGCCGCAGACGGGAAGCAGCGCGAAATGCTCTGCCTGCCCGTGGAATTCATTTTCGGATGGCTCTTTACTATCAACCCAGACAACGTAAACGAAGACGCACGCGAAGCCGTCCGCCGTTACCGTATGGAGTGCTACCGTACCCTCTACCGCCACTTCACCGGCACGCAGAAACGCCAGCTGGAGCAGAACCGTCAAGAGATAGAACTGCTGGAACGGTTGGCAGACTATAACCAGCAGAAGGAAGCCATCACCAAAGGCATCGCCGACACCAAACGGAAGCTGGAGCAGCTTCGCAACGAACGCCTGAAGAACGAACCGCAACTCTTCGACTAACCTATCAATAACAAAACAGCATTATGGAAACAAAGACCATTGTAAGAGTGAACAACGTGGACATCATTGCCACCAGTGACGAACAGATGATTGCCATACGCCCCATTTGCGAGGCGTTGGCTTGAATTCAGTTGCCGCCCTCAGGGCATCAACTGGAGCCGACGGCAAGAAGTACGAAATGCTGTGCCTGCCCGTCCGTTACATCTTCGGCTGGCTGTTTACCATTAATCCGGCAAATGTGAAGCCAGAGGCGCAGGAAGCGGTACGGGTCTACCGGCGCAGCTGTTACGATGCCCTCTACCAGCATTTCTTCGGCACGCAGAAACGCCAGCTGGAGCAGAACCGTGCCGAAATCGCCTTGCTGGAAGAGCTGGCAGACCTGAACCAGCAGCAACAGCAGCTGAAACAGACCATTGCCGACAAGCGCAAGAAGCTGGAGCAGCTTCGCAACGAACGCCTGAAGAACGAACCGCAACTGTTCGACTGAATGAATAAACTGAACCGGTCATGGAAACTAAAGAGTTTGAATATAATGGAAAGAAGGTCGGATTTGAAATCAACGACAAAAATGTAATGGTAAATGCCACCCAAATGGCGAATGTCTTTAATCGTGACTTATATCAATTCACCAAGAGTGAAGATACAAAACGGTTTATAGAAACATGCTTAAAACCTGCAAATGCAGGTTTATTAGGAATCGTTAACAGGACGGATCTAATCGTGTCAAGGCAGAAATCAGGCACATATATGCACCGAGTGCTTGCCATTAAGTTTGCGGCTTGGTTAAATCCGGACTTTGAATTGTGGGTATATACCACTATCGACAAGATCCTTTTCGGTTCATATGTTGAAGACGAAAAGAGCTTGAAAAATATAGCCCGGATACAGACACAAATATCGCAAAAGGAGCAGTTCATGGCTGAACATCCTGTACAGAAGGAAATTGAGGAGCTTAAGAAAGCAGAGAAAAAGGAAAGGAGGTTGATGGATTTGCGAAAGAAAGAGAGAATCAGCAATTTCAAGTCTATGTTCTCTGCGGAAGATATGACTGGAGAATCCAAAAATATAATCGAAGAATAAAAATCCACCCAAACCCTTTGCACATTCAAAAATTATCACTATGTTTGCAGTGCTCATTAACAATATACTCACAAATGCAGGACGCAGGCTTGCATTTCAATGTGCAGGCATTTTTTATGTCCGCAACCGTTTTAGTACAACCTTATACAGGTATCCGTGTACCCCCGTGTACAGGCTTAATGGCCGTACAGCATTTGTGAGTGAATGTGATGAGCAACGGGACAGGCGCGGATACCTTTTTTATTTATACCTATGTTACAGTATCACTCACTTTCCGATGCTGCAATGCTCAGCAGCCACGGAACGTCCGTCCACGAAACGGGCATCGGATCCTCATCCCCTCTTACCGGAAATCCTTACACCGACTTCGCACGCCTGGGCATGGACCTGCAGGGCTGCCACGTCCGCTACCGCCGCACGCCCAACGCGCAGGGGCACACCCTTACCGGCACGTTCAACATCTGCGGCACGGGCTACACCATGGGAGCCACGTCTTATCCTCAGCTCGTTGAAAGAGTCTTCGCCAAATGGCAGGAGAAGCAGGCGTACCGCCGCCGCTGCCGTGCCGAGAAGCGGATGCGCAACACCCTCGCCTTCATCGCCCGGCATCCCGACGCCACCATACTGCCGGCCTACCTTTCGTAAGCCGGAACCTCCTCAACCTGTCTTGCAGCCGGCAGCTCCCCCACAGGAGCCGCCCGGGACGGGTACACCCTGAACCGAACGAATTACCAACACCGGATAAGCAATCATTAAAACAATAAAGACATGAAAAAAAACAAATTGAAGAAGCAGCAGAAAAGCATTCCGAGCAATGGCTTGACAATTCGGACGAATATTTCCGCAGCCACCACAGAGACGTTTACGAGTATGGATTCACAGACGGTGTGTACTGGCTGGCCGACCGCTTGTGCCGGCTCCCATGGAATGAAATACTGAAAGAACTGCATGAGTATTGTGTGGAAGAACAAGAAAAACAACAATCAAACAACGCATAGTATGGAAACAAAAACAATCAAAACACTACAGCGGGGCTTTGCCTGCATCGCATCCCCCGACGAACGATACCGCATCTGGATTCCGCGCCCCACGCCGACAGGCATCCTGGTGTGCACCTGCGGATTTGCCCTGAGCGGGCACATGGACTTCGTGGACGCCGTAGACCGCCTGTTCTACGTGCGTGTAGACCGTGCGCAGACCATCGACGACGACCTGAGCAACCTCTACCTGACCTGCCTGCAAGCCCCCATGGGCTGCATGGAACAGCTGCTTATAGACTTGCCCGAACTGATGGAGGAACACTTGGGCAATGAATAATTAATAATTAACAATTAATAATTGGATGATGAAGTATGAATTAGAAATCGAGACGGGGCTGCTGCAGGCGCTCATTGATGAATGCCGTGCCGGGCGGCTGCCCGTACACATCCAGCGGGGCGTGCCTTACGATGATGCGAACGGCACCATGCTGGAGACCGTCATCATCGAATGTCCGGACACGGATTTCGACTTCAACGCGGTGATGAGCCGCGTCATCAACAGGCACTATAACTTAAATGACACGGAACAATGAAAAAAGACAAGAACACGAAACAACAACGCGTCAGGGTGCTGCAGACCGGAGAGCTGGGCACCGTGACCGACCAGGTATTGATGAAACGCGGCAACAAGCCGATGGTGTACAAACAGGTAAGGCTCGACAGCAAGCCTCACCTGGACCGCTGGTACTGGGCAGATCAGCTGGGAGCTGTAAGGGAGACGTGCCGCATCACGCTGGCGGGCGGCAACGGGACGGAATTGTACATCAATGTGACGCATGACTACGAAAAATACGGCAGCTACGAGTTCGAAGCTTCGGTCAAGCCTGCCAACCTGAAGGAGCACGACCGCCACGGGCTGCCGTTCCTGCTTACAGGCGCATTGCTGAAGGGATTGGGCATCGGGCAGGAAGGTGTGGAGACTTCCGTCGATGTGCGTCCTGCCATATCCGAAAAGAATTGACCACCTTTGCGGCCTGCCGACAGGCAGACGACCGCAACCACTTACAGCTATACCTATGATAGACGATAGAACCATCGAACAAATCCTCGACCGTGCCGACCTGGTGGACATCATCGGCCAATGCGTCGAGCTGAAGAAGCGCGGTGCGGCATATTGGGCTTGCTGCCCGCTGCACCACGAAAAGACACCCTCGTTTTGCGTCAACCCCGCACGCGGCACGTGGCACTGCTTCGGCTGCGGCAAGGGGGGCAACGCCATCGGATTCCTCATGGAGCACGAAGCCATGAATTTCCCCGAAGCCGTGCAGACGCTGGGCAAACGCTACGGCATCGAAGTGGAAGAACGGAAGCTGACTCCCGAACAGGAGCGCGAGCAGGCGAAGCGCGAGAGCATGTTTGCCATCAACGAACGCTGTGCCGAACATTTCCGCCAGAACATGCTCCTACCCGAGCACAAGGCAGCCATGGACTACATCGTGAGCCGCTGGGGCAAGGAATACGTAGAAGAGACCGGCATCGGCTATGCCCCCGACACGTGGGACGACCTGCTGCGGTTCTCCCGCTCGGCAGGCCTGTCTGCCGACCTGATGAAAGAAATGGGGCTGCTGAAGACGAACGAGAAGGGAGCGGTGTACGACGGCTACCGCGGGCGTGCCGTTATCCCGATACGCGACCGCTTCCGCCGCATCATCGGATTCACCGCCCGCGACATGACCGGCAACGAACATGCCGCCAAATACCTGAACCCGCCCGAAAACGAGATTTACCACAAGCGGCAAAGCATCTTCGGCATCGACCTCGCCGTGCGTCAGGCTGCCAAGGAAGGCAAGTTCTACCTGGTAGAGGGCGCGCCCGACGCCATGCAGCTGCAGCGCATCCGTGTGAACAACGCGGTGGCTCCGCTGGGAGGGGCGTGGACCGGGGAGCAGATGGAGCAGCTGAAGCGGTATGCCCCGCGCGTGTGTTTCCTTCCGGACGCCGACCCTCCCAACCTGGAGCGGGGCGAGAAGACGGGCGCGGGCACCCGCAACGCCCTGAAGAACGGCGAGCTGGCGATGCGCTGCGGACTTTCCGTGTCGGTGAAGGAAATCCCCCTGGGCGAAGACCGGAGCAAGCAGGACCCCGACAGTTACTGCACCACCCGCCAGAAATTCGACGGGCTGAAGGAAGAGGACTTCATCACCTGGTTTGCCCGCTACACGTTTCAGGAAGTGGAGACCACCGAAGACCGCGGCGAGGCGGTGAACCGTGTCTGCGCCCTGCTGGCACTGGTAGACGACGAGGTGAAGGAAGGCATGTACGTCAAAGAGCTGCTTTCCGTTTATCCGGACAAACCCGCATGGACATCGGCTTTGCGGCGAGCCAAGAAACTGGACAAGGCGAAAAAGGTCATCGACGCCAGCAAGAAAATCGACCGCGAGAGCTACGAGCAGTACGGCTTCTACGAGAACCACAACTGCTACTACGCGCAGGGCGACAAGGGCATGATACAGTGGAGCAACTTCACCATGCGCCCGATGTTCCACATCAAGGACAGCCTGCTGCCCAAACGCCTGTACCGCATCAAGAACGAGCGCGGGCAGGAGGAAATCATCGAGATGAAACAGGAAGACCTTGTGTCGCTCGCCAAGTTCAAGATGCGCGTGGAAGGGCTGGGCAACTATATCTGGATGGTGACCGAAAAAGAGCTGACCCGCCTGAAGAGCTACCTCTACGAGCAGACCGAGACCGCCATCGAGGTGACCCAGTTGGGCTGGCAGCGTCAGGGCTTCTTCGCCTTCGGCAACGGATGCTATGACGGCGAGTGGCACGCCGCCGACGAATACGGCATCGTACGCCTGAAGGCGGGCAACTTCTACCTGCCCGGATGCAGCGTGATATACCGCGACGATGCCAAGCTCTTCCAGTTCGAACGGCGTTTCGTCTATACCAATTATAACAACGTGTCGCTCCGCAGCTTTGCGGACAAGCTCATCACCGTGTTCGGCGACAATGCCAAGGTGGGACTGTGCTTCCTGCTGGCGGCTTTGTTCCGCGACCTCATAGCCGGCCAGACCAAGAGCTTCCCCATCCTGAACCTGTTCGGCCCGAAGGGCAGCGGCAAGAGCGAGCTGGGGCATTCGCTCATGTCGTTCTTCATCATCAAGAACACGCCGCCCAACATACAGAACGCCACCATTGCGGCGCTGGGCGATGCCGTGGCGCAATGCGCGAACGCCCTGGTGCACATCGACGAGTACAAGAACAGCATCGACCTCGACAAGCGCGAGTTCCTGAAAGGGCTTTGGGACGGAACCGGCAGGAGCCGGATGAACATGGACCGCGACAAGAAGCGCGAGATAACCTCGGTAGACTGCGGCGTCATCCTCTCCGGGCAGGAGATGCCGACCATCGACATCGCCCTCTTCAGCCGCCTCGTTTACCTCACCTTTACCAAGACCGAGTTCACTACCGCAGAGAAGCGGGCATTCGACGAACTGAAGAGCCTGCGCGACCTCGGCCTGTCGCACCTCACGCTGCAGCTGCTTTCCCACCGCGCCCGCATGGAGGCAGGCTTCCCGGACAATTACCGCAGCTGCATGGAAGACCTGAACGAACGGCTGAAGGGCGAAACCGTAGAAGACCGCATCCAGCGCAACTGGGTAATCCCATTGGCGGCTTTCCGCACGCTGGAAGCAGTCGTCGACCTGCCTTTCTCTTATACCGAACTGCTCCGGATATGCACGGAGGGCATCCTGCGGCAGAACCGGGAGACGAAGAGCAACAACGAGCTGGCGAACTTCTGGAACGTGGTGAGCTACCTTCAGCAAGACGGGGAAATATTCCTTGAGTCCGACTTCCGCATCGACTACCTCGACCGGCTGAAGACGAACAAAAGCCGTGAAATCCAATACAAGACCCCTCACCCTGTGTTGAGAATGCGCACCGACCGCATCTTCCCCTTGTATAAGAAATACAGCAAGCAGGTGGGCGACAGCGCGCTGCCTACCGAATCGCTCAACTTCTATCTGGAGAACAGCCACGAGTATTTAGGCGTCCAGAACAGCGTGCGGTTCAAAGTCATACAGAAAGGCATCGAGGTGGTCAAAGAGATAGAGACAGGAGGAACGAAACGGTATTACAAGCAAAGCACCACCAAACAAGCCCTTTGTTTCGACTATGCCGCACTGATGGAGGCATACAACATCAACCTGAACATCGAGACCCTAAACGGTTCCGAAGATGCTGACAACGGCGATGTTCCGTTCTAAGCATCTGTCTATCATAGCTATAACAGAGTGCCCTGGCATGCGAATGTCGGGGTTTCTTTTTGCCTTTTTGCGCTCTTCCGGATGGGGCAAAAAACGCTTCTACACTTTCTACAACTTCTACAATGCTATATATCAGCACATTAAGCCCTAAAAAGAGCTTCTACAAGCATCTACAAATTTCTACAAAACCCGGCTTTTGCCCGATTCTTCTACAAATCGTCTACAATGCAGACGGTTTTTTGTCTCCCTTTTTTACTTGCCGGACAAGCATGCTATTGATTATCAGTAATATACGGATTTGTAGAAAATGTAGAAGTTGTAGAAGCGGAAATATGCCCTCACGGGAAGCGGATAATCGTTTGTCCGCACCTCCATTCTTCACTCTTCATTCTTCATTCTTCACGTATTATTTTGTATATTTGCAACATAATCAAAACCTTAACGCATGAAACCTCAAGTTATCATAGAACTTCCTCCGCATTTGCATGACTACCTTTTCCACGAGTTCGGCACGCCGCGTAGCGAAGAAGCCATAACCGTTACCGCCGCAAACGACCTGGGCAAGCTTATCCAGTCGATGATTACCGTGAGCGACCGCCCGCCCAAACAGGCAATCAAGGAGCATCCCGTCACGCTTGTCTTGCCGGTACAGGAGTGGAACCACTTCATCTTTCAGGAGAACTTCATCTACATCCCCGAGTGGAAACAGCGGATGCTGCGCGAATACATCGAGGCATCCTACCGCATCCGTATCCGCGAATACTTCATTGCCGGATACGAAAAGGGCTACAAGCAGGACCGCATCATCCGCGCCTTCCTCTACGCCTACAACATCAAGAACAACGCCATCAACTACGATGCGGTGAAGAAGTACGACTACCGCAACCGCCAGCGCATGGTGAAGGAGGTAGACAGGGATATCCAGCTTTCGTTATTCCCTTAACACTGTTTAACCTATTAAATTCTAAGTGAAAACCGCCGAAACTCGTATTTTAACTCTTAAACTTTAAGTAAAAATGAACCGAAACGACAAACGCGCGTCCGTCTGCGGGCTGGCGTTCCTTCCGCTGAGCCAAGCCACGGTGCGCAACTTTCCGGGCAGTCCGGACATCGGAGTGCACGGTACCTTCACGCCGGTGCCTGTTTCGTCAGCCGAATACGGCGAGACCGGAGAAGCGGGTTATCCCATAGAACAGGAACTCGAAGCCGTAGTAACCGACACAAGTTCGGCGGAATTGAACGGACTCCGCACGCTTTTCGCCGAAGCCGGGCTGGTGCTGCTCGACTTCACCAACGGCGAGCGCCGGGTGGTGGGGAGCGATGAGTTCCCGGTACAGGTCAACACCGAACTGAGCGGCACTCCTGCAACACTTTCACTCACTTTCAAGCGCGACAGCCCCGAGCCAGCCAAGGTTTATTCGTCCTTTTAAGGGGTTGATACCGTTGTACCTTTGTATCCGGTTATTAATAGGTATTAGTTTTCAAAGGTGTAACAATGGTTTTCTCTCATTTATACAGTGCGGTGTGCCGGGGCAAGTGGTTCATCTCCTTCCGCGAGGCGGAAGCCAACTTGCTCCTGGTGCAGCGGCTGTTGTCGCGCGACGCTTCGCTGGCAGACGGCAAGCCGCTTTCCGAAAGCCAGCCTGTTCCGGTGATGCTGGAGCACGAAGGGCGGCTGATGAAGCGTGGCAATTCGTTTGCCGATGCGCCCGAGGGCAGCACGGCAGTCATCCCCCTGCGCGGAACCATGCTGAAGTACGGCACGATGTGCAGCTACGGCACTACCGAAATCGCCTCCGTTATCCGTGAGGCGGCAGCATCCAAAAACATTTCCTCTATCGTTCTCGACATCGATTCGGGCGGCGGCAGCGTGGATGCCATCGCCCCGCTGGCAGATGCCATCCGCCAGGCGCAGTCGGCGCGTAAGGCGGTGGTGGCTAGCTGCAGCCTGTGCGCTTCCGCCGCCTACTACGTGGCAAGCTACTGCAACGAGATACTGGCAGACAACGACATCGATGCCGAGTTTGGCAGCATCGGCGTGATGATGAGTTTTGCCGACTATGCCAAGTATTACGAGAACGAGGGCATCAAGGTTCATACCATCTACAGCAACCTGTCGGATTACAAGAATGCCCCGTTCGAGGCGGCAAAGAAGGGCGAGTATGCCAAGATACGCGACGAAGAGCTTGACCCGCTGGCGCGCGACTTCCAAGAGAACGTGAAGCGCAACCGGGGTGCACGCTTGAAGGCGGACACCGAAGGCGTGCTGCGTGGGCGCATGTTTTACGCCCGTGATGCCGTCCGCACGGGGCTGGCAGATGCGGTAGGAACGCTGGCGCAGGCTGCCGAACGGAGCCGCGAACTGTCGGCGCAGATGTGCATCGATGACTATATGCACAAATTGTAAATAGTAAATTGTCTAATCGTAAATAAGTAAGACGTATGTTTGGAAAAGTAATGAGTGTGGTTCTCGCCTTTCTGGGCATCTCGGCTTTCGCCAAAGACAAGAACGGCAAGTCCGTTCTGCTTTCGGTGCAAGAAGAGCAGCTGAAGCAGAAGTACGGCGAGAAGTTTGTCGAGTCGTTCAAGAAAGACTTGGCGGAGTTTGAGAAAGACGGTGCGGCAGCCGAAAGTGCCGTGACCGGCGAAGTGCAGGCACAGCTGGAAGACGAACGCGAGAGCAACGTCCGCCTGATGGAGCGCATCAAGGCACTCCAGGAATCCGAAAAGCAGATGAAAGCCCTTCTCGAAGAGCGGGACAAGACCATCGAACGCCTGAGTAAAGAGCCTGCAGCCGATGCCGGCGAACAGGTGACGGGAGATAATGATAAAGGTATGGCAAAGAAATTCAAACCCGACATGAGCCTGGCGCACAACCAGTGGCTCGATGCGGCATTCAAGGGGGCTGCCTACAGCGGCAACACCACCATCGACACCACCGAGCTTCAGAAGGAGTTCGGCAAGTACGTGAGCAGCGAACGCCTGCAGATCATCAAGGACCTGATGGGCACTACCGAATCCATCCGCTACATGTCCACCATCGTGACGGACAAGACCGAGGTGCGCGCCATGCAGTCTGCCATCGACAGCGTGCTGCAGCAGTTCGTGCCCTACTGGACGCCCAAGTCGAAGAGCACATTCACGCCGCTCACCATCCGCAACTACAAGTGCAAGATCAACGTACCAGTCAAACCGTCCGACATCATGGAGGACATCCTGGGCTACCTCTACGACGAGAACCTCGACCCGCAAGACATGCCCATCGTGCGCTACATCCTCTACCAGCTCATCTTCCCCAAACTGGACGAAGAGCGTGAGCAGGCTTTGGCTGTAGGCGTATATAAGGAGAACTCCGCCAGTCAGGACGGAGGCGCGGCAAGCGATGCCCTCGACTGCATGGACGGCTACGTGACCCAGCTGAAGGCACTCAAGACGGCATCGAACAAGAAGGTGACGTGGCTGCTTGACGGCGAAACCTTGAGCACGGACGGTGAAGCCTTGTTGGCACAGATAGACAAGGCGGTAGACCAGGTGAAGCCCCTCTACCGCAAGAAGTCGATGTTCGTGCACGCAGACCCGGATCTGGTCATCCGCTACAGCCGTGCCTACCGCGAGAAATACCCGTGGCTGAAGAACCAGGACGGCGAGAAAGTGAAGATTGATTTCACCAACTTCACCTTCGCACCGCTCGAAGGCATGCGCGGTACCGGCGTGTTCTTCATCACCCCGAAGGAGAACTTCAAGCACCTGATGTCGAAAGACCCGCAGCGCACCCAGATACGCATGGAGACCAATCATTACAACGTCGACATCATGGCGGAATGGTGGGAGGCTACCGGTTTCTGGCTCGCCGAAGCCATCTTCGCTTACATCCCGCCCGAAGAGGAAGAAGAACCGGAATCTTCGCAGGGAGGCGGCGTATAAACAATGGACAATGGACAATTGCGATGCCGTATGGTTCATTGTCAATTCTTCATTCTTAATTATTAATTCTTCATTATTATGGCAGACGAATACGCATTCATATCTGTGCCCCGCAAGAGCAACAATGCCGGACGGGCTACAGGCAAAAAAGGATACATCGTGCTCTTCCGCTGGGACGACGTGGCAACCTTTACCAAAGACGCGAAGGGCGTGCGCGTGACCGCCTTCTCCTTCGCCGAGAGCAAGAAACCCATTGCCGTGTACACCACGCAGAGCACCATCAACATCTACGACACCGCAGAGGGAGACCCCGATGCACGCGGATTTATCCACCACGTGGACTTTGAGCATCCGGGTTCGGAAGTCGAGTTCAAAGAGTTCCTCAACAACAACGTCAACGAAAACCTCGGCGCGATTGTCATCAACTGCGCGGGCGAAGACTGCAAGATTGCCGGAACGCCCTGCACCCCGCTGAGCATCAGCACCGCCGAAGGGCAGGACAACAACGAGGCGAACAAGACCACCATCAACATGGCGAGTACCTTGCGTGGCGACACGCTGGGCGTGATTGCCAAGTCGCTCATCCCTGTGACCGACGATGACGAAATCAACACCATTCTCGGACTGACCGGTACAGGGTCGTCACAAGGAGGAGGAGTATGACGGCCAAGATGAAACCTGTAGAGAACCCTGCACCCCTGCCAGCCGCACCGGTGCAGGATGCCGCCAATATGAAGACCGCCGGGACCGCATGCGTCTCGGTGGTCATTCCGTATTGCAAGGAGTATGCCCAGGGCAACGAGCTGCTCTTCGCCTTGCGCTCGTGGTACCAGAACGCGCGCTTTCCCTTCCGCATCGTCATTATCGGCGATGCCGAAGAATGGATGGACGGCGAGAACCTGACCCTCATCGAGTGCCCCCGCTGCTCGGACATCCCCAGCGTGGACACCCTGCACAAGCTGTGGACGGCACAGGAGAGCCCGGAAGTGACCGGCGGCTTCATCTGGACCAACGACGACATCTACCTGATGAACCCCGTCGGGCTGGAGCACATCCGTATTCCCAAGGTACTGGGACCGCTCCGACCCGAATCCTACAGCGGGCACTACCGCGCCGCGATGCGCCACACGATGGAACTGCTCGCCGAATCGGGCTTGCCTGCGCTGAACTACGGCACCCATACGCCGTTGTGGTTCGAGAAGGAACGGCTGGCGGCGTTCCTGCCTGCCGATGACCCCAAAGCCACGGAAGGCACGCTCTTCACCTCGCTTTACTTCAACCAGTGCAACACGGTGCACCCCGTCCGTCTGGACTGGAAGACCGATCCCTTCCTGCTGCCGGTGGTAAGCAAGGCGCCCGATGAGAAGTACGTGGAGCGGCTGTTACAGAACAAGGTGTTCATGAACAATGCCCGCAGCGGTTACAGCCCGTGGCTGGAGAAGTTTTTGGAGAAACGCTTTCCCGACAAGTCGCCCTGCGAGCTATGAAGAGCGGATGCCGGAGAAAAAAGCCTGAGCTTCCGCGACGAGTTCCCGTTTCTCGACAAGCCCGGATGCCCCATGGAGCTGGAAGCCCTTGCCAGCCGCAAGTTCACCAAGTACCGGGCTTACGTCCGTCTGCATCAGAAGCTGCGCGGATGTGCCGGACTGGCGGAATGCGCCGAGACGGCGGGCGAGCTGGTAGACAACTACATCGACAACCGCCTTATCTGGCAAGAGCTAACGTGGTACCAAGAACACGGCTCGCTGTTGGGCAAGCATCCCGCCTTCGCCGAGTTCCGCCGCCGCAAAAAGCTGGTGAACATGCCGGTCAAGAAGCTGATGACACGGCTGCGGCAGGTGGAGATGAACATCTGGCGTGTGAAAAGCGAACTGGCAAAGGGTGACAAGCCCCACCTCGACGCCGTGCGCCGCGAACGGATGGCAGGCTACGAGAAAGAACGGGCAGACATCCTGAGATTATTAGAGTAATAAAAGAAACGCAGATTGACACAGATTCACGCAGATTAAAATCTTTATCCGAGAAAATCTGCGTCAGTCTGCGTTTTAAATAAAACCAATCACCATGAATTCAGAAGTGACCGGATACGACCGCTGGCATGACAGTCCAGAATGGATGTCGCAAATCGACATTGACGAATACGAACGGCTCGCCGGCATCGGCTACCGCCCCGAACAGATTGCCATGTACTACAAGATACCGCAGAAAGACTTCCTGTGGTACTTCCACCTCATAGGCAGTCCGCTGAAGTACCACTACGACCGGGGTCAGCTGCTCCAGCAAGCCAAAGAGGGGCTATCAATGTCCGCCGCTGCACAGACCGGAGAGAACGTGACACAGGCACAGCGGTTTGACAAGTTCCGCAAATCGATAGGTTATAAAAACAGCATCAACAAGATATTCTTCGATGATATCGGGTAATCTAAATAGTAAATCGTAAATAGCTAAATAGTAAATCGTAAATAGCCGACATGTTCGAAAAATCCCACTACGAAACCTTACAAGACTACCTTGCCAGCGGCTGCACCCTGGAGCTGACCGCCGAAGAACTGGACTACTACAATGCCCTTTACGCCTTGGTGGGCATCCATCGCAAGTACGGCAAGGACAATGCCATAGCCTTCCTGATGCACAAGCCGTTCTGCATAGACCGGGGCAGGGCGCGGCAGATGTACGCCGAAGCCCTCAACCTGTTCTACCTGAACGACACGGTGGAGAACGACGCCTACCGCAGCATCCTCTTCGACAACCTGCAGAAGGCAGCCCTCGCCGTGCTGCAGAACGCCACCTCGGCAAAAGACATGGAGGTGTACGGCAACCTGCTGGTGCAGGCCGCCAAGGTGAAGCAGCTCGACAAGCCCGACCCCGTGAAACTGAAGCAGGTGGACGAGAAGCCTATCAAGTGGTACGACCTCAGCCCCGAATCGGTAGGGCTTCCGGCGGCAAACCGTCAGAACCTGGCACGGCAGATCGACCAGATGCAGGACCTGCCCGAAGGCGAGAAGGTGCGCCTGCGCCGGGATGCCAACATAGAAGACATTAATTTTGAAGAAATGCTCGATGACACGCAAGAGAAAACTAAGGATTACGAATGACGTAGAGGTGCGCTATGCCAACTGGATGGCGCAGCTCATCGCCGTGATGCAGCCCTGGAGCCTGTACTGGATTGCCGGGCGTGCCAGTGCCAAGACGGTGCAGGTATTGGCGGAACGGGTGCAGGAGGTGGCGCACGACTGCCCCGGAGCACCCTTCGCATGGGTGGCGGACACCTACAGCGACCTGCACAAGAACGTCATCCCCTCGCTCATCGACGGGCTTTCGCTGCTGGGATGGATGCCCGACGTGCACTTCGTCATCAACCGCGAGCCGCCGCGCGAGTGGAAGCAGCGCATGTACAACGTCTGCACCGACTGGCGCAACACCATGGTGTTCTATACCGGGTTCAACTTCACCTTCATCTCGCTCGACCGTGCAGCCATCGGCGCGGGACGCTCCTACGTGGGCGTGTTCGGCGACGAGGTGAAGTATTTCCCCGAAGAGAAGTTCACCAACCTGCTGAAGGCGGTGCGCGGCTTCCGGGTGAAGTACGGCGACTCGGTGTGGTACCGCAGCCGCACGCTCACCACCGACATGCCCAACCCCAACCACCTGGGCGAGTACGACTGGATATTGAAGCTCGCCCGGCAGAACGACAAGCAGCGCATCCTGCTCGCCCTCCGTGCCGGCTTCGTCTACAACGACACCAAGCGCGAATACCTGTCACGGCTTCAGGAATACAACAGCCTGAAGGCGGACGCGCGCACCGACCCTGCCGTGCGCCCCGCCCTGGCGGATGCCGAACGCCAGATGATGCTGGCACGGCGCACCATGGAGCGGTGGGAACGGCGGTGGGTGAAGACCCGCCGCGGCGTGTCGTTCTTCTTCATCTCGTCCTCGTATGTCAACGTCGACATCCTGGGTGAGGACTGGTTCAACGACGAGTTTGCCGAAGGGCTGGAGGGCGCGGCATGCAACATCCTCTCGGTCATCCCCAAGCTCGAAGCCTCGCAGATGTTCTACTGCAACCTCTCGATGAAGAACTTCTATGCCGACGGATTCCTGAACGAGGTCATCGAGCAGCACCCCTTCGGCTGGGAGCAGGACTGCACCGTGCTGCGCTACCTCGACCCGGGGCGTCCGCTGGAGGCAGGCATGGACGCCGGCAACATGCTCAGCATGGTGTTCGGGCAGCAGGCGGGACGCGTGATGCGCATCCTCAAGGAGCTGTACACCCTGCCCCCGCAGAACGTGCGCGACCTGGCAGACAAGTTCCTCGCCTACTTCAAGCCCCACCGCCGCAAGCTGCTCAAGCTCTACTACGACCGCTCGATGAACAACTACAAGCGCGTCAGCACCGACATGGCAAGCCAGATAAAGAAAGCCATCGAGACCGATGCCGAAGGGAGGCGCACGGGCTGGACGGTGCAGCTCATGTCGTTGGGGCAGGGCAATATCTCCAGCAACTTGGAGTACCGGTTCTTCATGGACCTGCTGCCGGGCAACCTCGCCCGCCAGCTCTACACCCTGCTCATCGACCAGCACAACTGCCCCAACCTGAAGAGCGAGATGGAGGTGACCCGCACCAAGGCGAAGGTGAACGAGCGCGACAACACCACGCAGATAGTCAAGGAGAAGACCGGCGACAAACTGCCCGTACACCGCCTGCCCCGTGAGAGTACCAACCTGACCGACGCGCTGAAGTATTTCGTGCTGCGCCCCGAAGTGGTGCGTATGTGGCAGAGCCGGAGCAAGCTGAGCGGGGCAGCATACTTATAATATAACACATACAAGCAGCTTTCTTTTTTCTCATTGTTTTTTTGTTTTCTTTTTTCTTCCCAGCCCGACGGTCCGTGACGGATAGCCGGGCTTTCTTCGTTTCGTAGCGTGTTTTCGTCATATTTCCGAGCCGCACGCACGGCTTGCAATTGCAGCAGCCCGACGGCGCGGCTCGGGCTTCGCAGGCTTAGAATGCCGTGTTTTTGCGCACACGGAGGGGTTTCCGCCTTGATTCTCTTTGGCTTTCCGCTTCCCGCTGTGCCGTTTTTGCAGCAAAAACTGCCCGATTCCGTCCCGCGCTCCGCCTGATGGAGCGCAAGGCAGCACGGAAGGCGGACGGACACACCGCGGAATACTGCCTGATGTACCGTGGAACATCGGGCTTCGCTCCATGGAACACACCGCACGGCAAGGGCATAAAAAAGCCCGTTCCGGTAAAAGGAACGAGCTTTTTCCCCTTCGAAAGACGATTTACGCTTTCGCCGCTTCAAGGTCAACGGTGCTCAACCCCTCCTTCTCTGCTTTCAAGGTGGCTGCCTGTGCCGTGCGGCTGGATACGGGGTTGAACTTCGCCTTCTTCAGCAAGCCGTCGAAATCCGTTCCAGGCGTGAACACTACATTGATTCCCTTAATGTTGGCTGCGGTGAACGCTTTCAGGTTTTCCGCCCCGGTGGAACTGAGCGAAATCCAGAAGTCGCCCAGTTCGCCAAGCTGCACTTTCTTGCCTTCTAAAAGCATCTCTACGAGGCATTCGCACATGTCGGAGATGACACCCTGCACCGTTCCACGGCTGTACACGCCGTTGTGGTCGGCGATGTGGCGCACAAACTTACTGAACGTCATCACTTCGCTGATTTGGGCTTTTGCATACGCTTTTTCAGGAGCCATTTCGTCTTGGGGGTTGCCAATCAGGCATACAGAATAGTTGATCATAGATTGTAAGGTTTTAAAGGTTGCGCCGCAGCACCATTGCTCCGGCCGGGTGCAAAGGTAAGGCTAAGGGGCGGAATCCGTACACCGGCGTGCGCTCATTCCGCTGCACGGCGCGTGCAGTCGGCGGCGAAGCGTTTCAGCAGGGCGTACACCTTGCGCTCGGAGATGCGGTATTTCACGGCAAGCACGGTCACGGCGTAGGTCACCTTCTCGCCCCGCCGGCGCATGGACGTATATTCGATGTAAAGGTCGATGTATTTGCAGTCGTCCGCCTTTACGCCGGCGGCAACGAGCTTGGCGATGAGTTCGCGGTTGAACTCCAGTATTTCGAAAAGGGTCATAAAAAAAAAGCGGGAGCTTCTTGTTTCCTCCCGCCACGGGCAAAGATAGCATAAAGTTTTGTAACAGAAAGGAAAAACGCCCGGAAATTGCGCGTTTGCCGGATTTTGCTTACATTTGCGGTGCCCAATCAATCAACGAACGAACATGAACCCCTTTTCAACGCGTAACCCGTAGCCAATCGGGTTAAGGTAAATCGTCGAACCTTTGGGCACGCGTTGGAGAGGGGTTCGCCCTTTTTTAGTATTTATGGGAAAGTTACCGCCAAAGATACCGGATACTACGCCGCGTCCGCAGCCCACTCCGGTGCCAGGGACGATAAAACGTCCGCCTAAAGGAAAATAAAGATGAAATAAGACAGCATGGCGGCGCAGATGCCGTAAAGAATGGATTTAAGCGACCGACCGAACAGCCGGACACGGCGGCTGTTCACTTGTTCCTGCCAGCGTATGGATTGTTCCAGCTGGTTGAGTTCGTCACGCAAGACAAGGCGCATCTGCATGTCGTCGTCCGACGATTCGCCATCGGTAGTGAACGAAACGGCATATTCGTTGGGCTGGGAATCCTTGACCGTATTTCCCAATGGCATATAGTCGCGGGGCATAACCACTTTCATCATCCAGAACGTGGATAAGGCTGTACCGGCAAGTAGGAACCATACGGGCACCGTTCGCCACGCTAAATCCGGATGAGTGAATACGTAAGCGCAAAGCAAGGTGAGCAGGGTGGCATAAATGGCAAGGGTCTTGTAAGCCCTCTCAGTGGTGTCGTTTGCCTGTTTCTGATAGTCGGCAAGACGCTTTTGGGCATTGTCGTAGAACAGCTTCAATACGTCCAGCGACAAGTAAAAAGCTGTCTCGGTAGTCACTTTGTAGATTGGGGGGACGAACGGTTTCATAAGACAGTATGGTTTTTATTTTGTATCTGTTTCTCCGTTGGAGATATATCTATACAGTGTGTCCGCACGGCGTACGGTTTCGTTTATGTCATGGCTAAGGAGGCCGGTACTGATGATTTTTTCTACGCAGTATTTGCGCAAGCTAACTTCGTTCGGGTCTGTTATGGTGAAACCTCCGATTGTCAATCCATCGCCTAAGCCTTCTATTTCTTCGGCAAGTTGTTCTCTTTCTGTCATAATCGTAATCTTTTCCGCAAATTTACGCATTTTTCTCTTTGCCGTTCCAAAAACTATTCCTATATTTGCAGTGCCAAACTTAAATGTTGTTTCCACAACACCGCTGAGCATTCGGATAGATGCTCAATACGAAATTGGGCTTTTTTTATGTCCATCGGTTTGCTCGCCTCATTTATGAGGTGACCAAATCCATATACGAAACTTACGGCTGTCTTTTCCCACATTATATTTGCTCACGGGTAGGTACGATGTTTAAGTTTGGCGACTTCGGGAAACAGGCAGCCGTTCGTGTATCCATACGTAAACTTGCCTGTAAACAGCCAAACTTAAACATCGTATGAAAAAAGAACTGACCGCCGGAACGAAGAGCATTCCGGCTGCTCACGAAATGAATTTCGCGGGCAAACTCCGTGAACTCGTTAACCGGACGCTTCCGTCCGAATGCCAAATCCAGACAACGCAAGACGCATGGTACGTGGGCGCCATCGGCGCGCTCTGCGTCACCTTCCTGTTCCCGCCAGCCGTGGCGGCAGCGGCTTATTGCGTGTATCGTGCCAAGAAGGAAGGAGGTGCGCGATGAAAACAATCGTTATCTGCGGAAAGGCCGGAACCGGAAAGACCCGTCTATGGAGAAAGCTTTGTTCCGAAAGCAACTTCGAAGCACCCTCCTCTATTCTTTATTATACACCCTCCAGACCTTGTGACTATGCGGTAGTAGAGGAAGCCGGACGTTACAGCATAGGGGCGCTGGAAGATTTTCACACGAAAGTGTCATCATCTGGGTACGTGAAAACGGTAATATACATCTTCCAGAAGATGCCTGCCGATGTGTCTTGGCTCGGACGATTCCTGAAAATCGGACTTGAAGAGGAAGGAGGCGCGCGATGAAAAAGAAGAAATTCGGCGACATTAACCACAACAACGAAGAGATGTACGTGTATTGCGAGATGAAAGCAACCGGAAACGCCGTGAGCGATTACATCTATTATCTGTATTGTGACGGTGAAAGCGTACTGATGGACAAAGAACTGGATGCCGATGACGTGCGCCGCCTGATAAGCTGCCTTACCGCCGCACTGAAAGCCACCGGCGAATGGAAAGAGGAAGGAGGTGAGCGATGAAAGAAGTGTTTATCAAAATCAAGAAGCAAAGCAAAGTGAATGAAAACGGGGAAACCGTTTCCGAGTACCTGCTTATGGCGCAAGATAACGAAGGCAAAATTACCCCCCTCATCATGATGGACAAGGAAGGGTTGCAGGCATACGCCCGGTTCATCAGCGAATATGCGGAAAACGAACGGAAGGAAGGAGGCGAGCGATGAATGACGCACGCGAAGAATGCTCCGAACTGCATTATTACATCAACGGGCTGGAGAACCTGACGCAGTTCCTGCAGGTGGTAGAAGAGATTTCTGCCGAAACCGGCATGAGCGACTGGGTGATGACCCACCGCGGCATCCGCATGGCGTACTGCTGGCAGGATGCCAAGGCGGTCATCAAAGGAGCGATGAGCGAAGAGATGTACATCGGGCGCAACCGGCTGCCGGAAGTAGGTTGAGTCCCTCGGCGATAGCTTCTTCTTTTATTGTACCCGGCTGTTCTTCACGGACACCCGGGTATATTCTTCTAAATAGTATAAAATAATACACCATTCCTTTGCAGATGATATAATATTTTATATCTTTGCAGTACACTCAATAACCAATGAATGAAAAAATACAAAGTCAGAGAAGTAATCAGGATGCTGGAAGCCGACGGATGGGTCAAGATAAAAAGCGGAGGGGGTGACCACCGGCAATTCAAACACCCGAACAAGCCGGGTAAGGTGACGGTAAGGGGACACGAAAGCGAGGTCTTGAGCCAATTCCTGCTAAACAGCATTTGGAAACAGGCGGGGTGGAAATGACCTGCCCCTTTCTCTTATATAAATAATAGCAGGAGGATAGATAATATGGAAAAGATTCACGTAAAAGTAGATTGGTGCGAAAAGAATTATGCCGCAGTGACTGAATGTGAGGCCCTGAACGGATTAGTAACCGTAGCCAACAAAACGTATGAGGGGCTGATGAAGGATTTGGCAGAAGCCGTGCGGTTTCATGTAGAGGGCTGCACCGAAGACGGTGATGCCATGCCGGAATGGCTTGCCGCAGGAGATTACGAGTTTGATGTCGAGCTGGGAACCTCTGCCTTGCTGCGCAAATGCGAACAATTTACTTCGCTTGCCGCTATCTCGCGGGCATCGGGCATCAGCCAGCAACAGCTTTCACACTATGCAAACGGTTTGCGAGAGCCTCGCCAAGAGCAACGCCGCCGCATCGTAGAAGGCATTCACCGCATCGGAAAAGAATGTCTGGCAATAATGTAGTTTTATTGACACACAGCTGCACCTCAAAGCCGGTGCAGTATGGAGGCTTCCCGCTGGGGAAGCCTCTTTTTTGTGTCCTTTCCGCCCGGTATGCTATCGTTTACCTTTGCCGAAAAAACAAGCTATGGGAGCAAATGCAGAACGAATGGCAGGGTATTACCGGCGCAACCGGCGGAAGAAACGGGGCGAAGGGTATCCCATCGAACTCTACGTGGAAGGGGATACAGGCATCACGCAGCAGTGGGAACGGCAGCAAGACAAGGAAGCCGTAGCCCGCTTCAACAGCAACGTGCGCCGCTGGGGAGACACGGTGAACGCAGCCTTGCGGAGCAGCATAAGCCATTGGATAACGGAAGACACCCGCCTGTCCGCCTCGCTCGTGCAGAACTACCGCCACTGGGGCAAGGCTCCGCAGGCGGGGCAGGAAATCACCAGCATCGGGTTCGGGTTCGAGGAGGCGGGCTTGTACGTCCATCTGGGCGTAGGGCGCGGATACAACCGCGAAGGAGGTACGGTGGTGGTGACCAAGAAGCACAACCGCGACAAGATGGAGCGCAGTCCCAAGCCGTGGTTCGACCCTGTCGTCGAACAGCATATTCCTGCGTTGCAGAAAATCGTGCAGGACTATTGCGGCACGCTTTTCATCAACACCACCCGCATCCTGATAAACCGTTGACTTCTTAACTTCTTAACTCCTTAACTCCTGAACAATGAAACATATCGGAAAATTCTCATTCGTAGACACCGCCGCCGGGCAGTATGCCATCCACATGGACTGGAGCGGCGCCATGAGCCAGTTTTTCGACCTTGGCGGCGAGAACTGGGACGGCGACCCCGTCAGCGTGGCGGGCGAACGGGTGGTGCCCTGGGGCAAAGACAACAACCTGCCCAACGCCATCCGCAACCTGCTGGAGCGCAACAACCTGGGCCCGGGCATCCTCGACCGCAAGACGGGGCTGCTGTACGGGCAGGGACCGGCACTCTACCGCATCGCCATAGAGAACAACGAGCGCGTCCAGCGATGGGTGGAAGACGCGGAGATACAAGACTGGCTGGAGTCGTGGGACTACCGTGCCTTTGTACGTGCCGCCCTGGTAGAATATACCCACCTGAACGGCGTGTTCGTCAAGTACCGCATGGGACGCGGCGTGCGCATCGGCCGCCCGTGGGTGGCGGGGCTGGACTGCCTGCACTCGCAGGAATGCCGGCTGGTATGGCCGGCAAACGACAGCCGGAGGCTGGAAGACGTGACCCACGTGCTGACCGGTGACTTCGACGCGCTGCGCAGCCGCACGTTCCGCCGCTATCCCGTGTTCGACAAATGGAACCCCTCGCGCCACGAGACCGCCATCCGCTACCACTCGATGCGTTCGTTCGGGCGCAACCTGTACGCCATTTCCTGCTTCTACGGCTCGGTGCCCTGGCTGGAGAACGCCAACGACCTGCCCCGCATCATCCGCCACCTGAACGAGAACATGATTGCGGCGGCATACATCGTGCACGCCCCGGGTGAGTATTGGAATGAGAAAAAAGACCTGGTGAGGGAACTGCATCCCGACTGGACCGAAGAGCAGGTGCAGCGTGAGATCTTGAAGCTGAAAGACGAACTGACGCAGACCATTGCCGACGTGATGGCAGGAAAGGCGAACGCGGGCAAGTTCTTTTCGTGTGTGGACTTCACCGACCCGCAAGGCAACCTGCAGAGCTGGAAGATAGAGCCTATCGAGATGAACATCGACAAGTACATCGACGCGCAGGCGAAGATAAGCCGTATCGCCGACAGCTCGACTACCAGCGGCTTCGGGCTATCTCCTGCCCTTGCCAACATCATCATCGACGGCAAGAGCGACAGCGGCAGCCAGATGCTCTATGCCCTGAAGATATTCTACGGTGCCGACACGCAGATAGCCGAAGACATCGCCCTCGAAGCCGTAAACGACGCCATCCGCATCAACTTCCCCGACAAAAAAGGCATCTTCCTCGGGCTGTACCGCAAGGTCATCAACAAAGAAGACAACGTGAGCGCAGGCGACCGGGCTTCGAACCAGGTATAAGGTTTATTCATCACGGAGGGATAATGTGGAATTCAAGTAAATTGTAAATACTCAAATGGCAAATGAATTAAGTTTTCCCGACTGCTGGGAAGAGGTGACACCCGAAGAGTGGGTGTACCTCCTGAAGTTAAGGCACGCACTGAGGGTACGGCGGGGCGTATCGCTGCAGGATATCCGCCGTGCGTGGTGTGCCTTTGTGCTGGAGCGGCGCGGCTACAGGTTCCGCCGCAAGCACGAGACAGACGACATGAACCTGGTGGACAGGCTGGCAGGCACGCTGGGCTGGATGTGGGTGGTGGATGACGAAGAAGGCTGCGTTGCCATGGACTTCCGCACCACGAAGAACCTGCTTCCGGAGTGGCAAGGGCTGCGCGGTCCGGCAAGCCACGGTGCCGACCTCACTTTCGGCGAGTTCCGCTACGCCACTGCCGCCATGAACCTGTACACCACCGACCATTACGAGAGCGACCTGCTTGCCCTCACCGCCACCCTGTACCGCACACCCGGTTCCGGCGGACGGCGCATCCCCTTCTGCCGGGACAACATGCCCGGCTACATGCGCGATGCCGTGAAGATGCCCGGCTGGATGCAGTGGGGCGTATACGTGTGGTTCGCTTATTTCTGCGAATACCTGCAGACAGGCAGCTTCGTCGTCGACGGACACGAAGTGACCTTTGCCCCCGTATTCAGCCGCCGCGAGCCGGATGCACCCCGTTCGTCCGCACAAGACCTGGGGCTGAACAGCATCCTCTATACCGTGGCAGAGAGCGGCGTGTTCGGCACGGCAGACGATACCGACCGCACTCCGCTGCTCCGTGTCCTCCTCAAACTGCTCGACGACAAGCAGCGGGCAGACGAAATGATGAAGCGGATGAAGAGATGAAAAAAATCCCCGCAGCGGCTCGACTGCGGGGACGGATGTTCAAACAAGATTGTTCTTAACCGAGTTTCAACGATGTCTGGTTCAGCATCGCTCCAATGTCATCCAGTGCATGCCTGAATGTTTGGAGTTCACTTTCGGTAAAATGAGCCTTTTTCCCGTTCACGACATAACCGTTAATGCGTTGGTATAACCAGTTACGGCTTTTGCCAAAGTATTTCTTTGCAATGTAGCTGAGCGATATGGCTTCCGGCAGCTCGCCGAGCTTATCCCGTAGGATAGCTTCGTCTGCCCGGTTGATAAAATCGTTGCAGGCATCCACTGTCGCTTGGAATCCGGCTTCAGCCTTTTCCCTGTAAAGTGCTTTCTCTTCATCAGACATACGTGCGTAGTTGGCTTCCATTTCTTTTTTGAAAGCATCCCTTTCCTCCTGGGTGCGCAAGGTCTTAAAACGTTCGAACGCTGCTTTCATTTCCGGAGTAGGCAGGCAATTATCCCAATTTATCATATTTTTGTAGTTTTAAGCCCTCCCAGTGAAGGGAGGGCGGTTAATCATTCATGTTCCAATTTCTCTTTAATCTCGAGCATCCGGTCCAAGATATCGTCTATCAACTGCTTCCGCTCTTTTACGTCTTCGGGTATTCCGTAAGATTCATGAAAGGAAATCAGAAGTTTCAGGTTCTCGTACTCTTGCTCTAACTGTTTTTTTTCTTCTTCTTTCATCGATTTAAACATTAAATTAAGAACTCTTGTTTGACACTACAAAGATAATACGCTTTTGCTTATTATGCAAATGATTATTGGTTTATTTACTTGCATCCTCTCTTTTTTTATGTCCTTTCCTTTGTTTCCTCCATCGTTTACCTTTGCCCGAAATAATCATTGGTAAATCGTAAATTGCTAAATCGTAAATTGCTAAATCGTAAATGACATGTTGCTAATCGAACGAACCGAACAACTCCGGGCACTGACCGGCAACTACTACGCCAACAACGACTTCACGAAGGTGGAAGGCGACATTGAGCAGGCCACCGAAGAACTGGCACGGCTGGTGGGTGAAGGGGTCATTGCCCTGGCAGAAAAAGCAGACGACAGCGACCCGCTGCGACGGCTGGTGCAGCGCCCCATCGCCATCCTTGCCACCCTGCGCATGTATCAGAAAAACGACCTGAGCCACGAAGACGACGGGCGCAAGTTCAAGGTGTCGACCGACGGCGGCGACAAGCTGCCGTGGGAGTGGCAGCTGGATCGCGACGATGCCCTGCAGATGGAAGCGTACTACCGTGCCGTAGATTCGCTCATCACCCACCTGAACAAGACCAAGCCCGAAGAGTGGACCTCTACAAGCCTGTACCGTGCCACCCGGCAGCTTATCGTGCGTAGCGGGGCGCAATTCGACATGTATTTTCCCATCAACCGCAGCGAGCGGACATACCTGCTGCTGGTGCCTTTCATCCGCGAAGCGCAGCTGATGACCGTGGCGGATGCCTACGGAACAGACTGGCAGAAGCTCTTAGACGAAGACTTGGACACGGACGCGTCCAAGTCCGAGAGTGCGGCACACTATGCCGCCGCCATGGCGGTGTGCCTGCTGGCAATGGGCACCGCCCTCTGCCGGTTGCCGCTCAAACTGCTGCCCTGTGGCGTGGTGCGCGGTTACCTTGCCGAGAGCGGGATGCGCGACAGCGAACCGGCAAGCCTCGATGACGTGCGCCGTGCCTCCGACTGGATGCGTGCCGACGCCGCACGCTGGATAGACAAGATGAAGCGTGCCCGCGACGGCAGCGAACCCGACTACGAGCTGCTGCCCCGGAACCACCCGCGCAACAAGTATTGCCGGTTATAGACCCTCCATTATTAACTATTCACTATTAACTAAAAATGACTGTTACCCAACGCCCCAGAACCCGAGAGTTCTGCGCCACCATGCAGGACTACATCATCGATACCGACTCGACCATCACCTTCAGCATCTACTACGGAGGCAAGAAGATACTGGACGAAGAATACGTGCCCGATGCGCAGAACCAGGTGCGCATCCGCCGCCTTGGCAAGTTCTGCGAGCTGGCATTGTGGGGAGAATGGTGCGAAGATGCGCTGTATTGGCAAACAAGTGCCTCCGGTACGTTTTCTTTCTACATCAACAATACGAAAGATGCCGACTCGCTGGTCATCTATTCCTGCCTTCAGACCCGGAAGTCTGCCGGTTCGCCGGGAGCCTTGAGCGAGGTGGCGCAAAAAGTGACCCGTCCCGGTGTGCCCGAATACGTGAGCGGTTTCCCCAATGCGAACAGCTGTGCCGTGCACGGCATCCTGCCGGACGGTACGGAGAAAAGCTACTCCTTGCCTCTTCCTAACGCGCAGACGATTGTCACCCTGAAGGCGGATTACGAATACGCCTGTTCCCTGCTCGAAGCGGAAAGCCTGCGGAGCTATTCATTCAGCCTGAGCGGCGGAAGCCTGGAATTTGTGGTAGACACCACGCCCTACGCCGAGCGGTGGGTGTTCCGCTTCAAGAACGTGTACGACATGCCCGAAACCCTGTGCTGCACGGGTGGGCTTTCCGTAGCCGGGAGCAGCGAAGACGACACGGCATCGATGTACGGCGTAGAGCGCAAGTTCGGGCTGAAGGTGACCGACGAATACACGGCACGAAGCGGCATCATCCACCTGCGGTCGGAATACAAGCTGTGGCACAACCTGCTGAACGCCCGTGAGGCGGAGGTTTGGAACGGGTCGGAGTGGCTGCCCATCATCATCACCAAGCAGAAGCTGGAGCGTGACTTTCGCCGCTCTGTACTGACCACCGTAGAGTTCTCGTTCCGCATGGCAGACCCGACACAGAATAACCTTATTGAGTGAATAATTAATAATGAATAATGAACAGTTATGATTGATATAAAGCGTTTCAGAGAGTGGCTTATCGAATTAAAGGAGAGCGTTAACGAACAAGCGAAAGATATTCAAATAGAAGGCGTTGCATTAGCGGTGCGTGAGGGGCACATCATCCGCAAGCTGCGTGACCGGCGCGGCGTTATCCTGTGCGCCAAATATCCCGACGCTACGGTCAAGGGCGATACAGACAACTTCAGCAGCGACAACGACATTGTGCTGTTCCTGTTGGAGAAAGTGGCGTCCGGACAACTGAGTGACGAAGAAGAGTTAGCGCACTATGCCTCCCTGCAACGGATGATGCTTGACCTCCGCAATTACCTGATGGATTCCCCTTTCGTCTGCAACGACGAGATGCAGGTGACAACCGACCTCACCATCGAATGGGAATACGACATCTTCGGAGGCTGGAACGGGCTGAGCATCGGATTCAAGCTGCAAGACTATGCGTGATAACTATTGGCTTCTAACTCCCTCTAACTCCTTTAACTCCTTAACTCCTTAACTCCTTAACTTCTTAACTCCTTAACTTCTTAACTCCTGACAAAAAATGACCGAACTCTACATCGACGGCGTTTCAGCCGTATTGCCAAAAGACTTCAGCGTGCAGGTGAAGCGTGAGAATCCGCTTTTCACCAAAAACGGCGAATATACCTACGACATCACCCTGCCGCTCGGCAACCCGACCAATGCGGAGCTTTACAAACACCTGAACCGCCTGAACTCGGTAACAGAAGTGGCAAGCAAAAGGACTGCCATTCTGATAGCCGATAACCGGGTGTATTGCAACGGTACGGAAATCATCACCGGCTGGACCGATGAGAGCGTGAGCATCCAGATAGCCGCGGGAAATTCCGAAATGAACTACGTAATCGGCAATGATTTGAAGATCTCCACCCTGACGGGGATGACCGAGACGCTTCCCGTATACGAAGGCATGGCAGTAGCGGGCGTGAAGTACACCTACCCGGAGACAGACGTGTGCTTCACGATGGTCTACGACCGTGTAGCCGGTGAGGTGATTAACCCGTGGGTGAACACGGGTATCGGCAAGACGGATATCACACCCGGCTACCTGCAAGAATCGGGATTGGTGTACCCAAACTTGCGTTCGTTCGTCCCGCAGCCTTACCTGTGCGCGTTCCTTAAAGACTTGTTCGCAGCTTTGGGATATAGGCTGGCCTCGAACTTCTTAGAAGAGACCATCTATCGCGAACTGATTATCTGCCACGTGGTCCGTACCCGCAAGTGGTGCGAGATGTTGCCGGGCTGGAGTGTGGGCGACTTCTTAGAACAGGTCGAGCTTCTGTTTAACGGATTGTTCGTTGTAGACAACCGCAAACGTGTCGTGAGGTTCCTTTCACGGACGACTTACTACCATGCTGTGACGACCAACCACGTGCGTTGGGTAGAAGATGTCTATGAAGCCGAAGCCGCCGATGAAGACGATGAACCCGAAGCGGTGAACATTATGCGGAGCGATGTGCTGTACGGTTTCCCGGATAATGCGTATTGGCGCGGGCGTTGTCTGCCTGATTCGGTTAAGGCGGCTGCCTCGAAAGGTGAAATTCCTGTAGAAGTGGACCCGCCGGCAACAGGTTTCATCAACCGGATGCTGACATGGTTCACCGATCACCGCGATGAGAACATCCTATGGACAGACCTCAATACAGGGCGTACGGTTTACTTCTACGTTGAAACGGTAGGGTCGAAAGACATCCTGCATTGGCAGTTGGCGGATGAGTTCGCGTCTATCCGTAGGGAGGATGCCGAGCAGGAAGTGGAGCTGGAGATTATGCCGGTTGAGATCGGACAGGCGGATGTAACGTTCTTCGCATTCGAAGAGGGTGGCGGGACTGTGACTTACTCCATCCCTATGCCTGTTCTTGATGGCGGGTCGGGCACAAAGGAGGAGGACGGAGAGGCAAAGGCGGTTGCCGACTTGTTGGAGAACAGTTCTTCGGACAGCGGTTCTGAAAGCAAAAGCAACATCTGCCTCGCATTCTATAGCGGGTTGGTCATGAACATGGGGGTCTGGTGCGATTACATGCTCCTACCGCTCGCCTATACCGATGAATATGCATTCATCCGAGGCGTTAACGAGTGGATACAGACCAACACCGAAGGCAAGACGCTCCGGTTGAGTGATCTGCAGCCAAACCTGTGGGAAGGTTCTTCTGAGATAGACCAGCGCAACGAAATCAAGCTGACCAGCCACGACCCCAACCTGTACGACCCGCGGGGCGTGTTCGAAATCCGCAACAAACGATACGTGTGCAAGGAGATAGAGTACACCCTCGACGCCAACGGACGCAAGGGCGCATGGACCGGCACGTTCTACCCCGCCAAGATAAGCGACACCGAAGCCGACGCACGCTGGATTCTGGCAGACGGCAAGTGGCGAGACGGCGGCGTGTGGCTTGATAACGGGCGATGGCTGGACAGTTAAACCGTAAATAGTAAATCGTAAATGGCTAAATAGTAAACAAGATGGCTATCAGTATAAGAGATTTCCGCATGGCTATCCGTATCGACAACTCGGAAGCCAAAGCCAAATTCGACGAGACCAAACGCCAGCTGGAGCAAGTAACCGCAGAAATGCAGAAACTTGCCGATGCAGGCAAAAAGAACTCGGCCGAATACAAGGCACTCAAAAAGAGTCAGGACGAACTGAACCGCTCGCTCTACAGCCAGCGGCTGGAAGCGGGGCGCACCGCATTGACCTATAACGAACTGCGCAAGGGAGCTTCGCAATTGCGCCGCGCGATGAACAACGTCAAGCCCGGCACGAAAGAATGGAAGCAGTATCAGGCCGAACTCCTGCTGACCGAGCAACGGATGAAAGAACTTCGGAACGCATCCACCCAGACCGGACTTTCCATCAGCAAGCTGGCTGACGGTTTCAACCGCTATGCGGGCATGGCAGCCGGCGCCATCGCCACCCTGACCGGCATGACCCTCACCATGCGCCAGTGTGTGGATGAATATGCCAAGATGGAAGAAGCCGAGAGCCAGGCCATCAAGTACACCGGCATGACACGGGAGGAAGTGAAGCAGCTGAACGAACAGTTCAAGCAGCTGGACACCCGTACCCCACGCGAGGAGCTGAACCGGCTGGCTGGCGAGGCAGGCAAGCTGGGCATTACAGGTGTGGACAACGTGCGGGAGTTCGTCGAAGCGGCGAACCAGATAAACGTGGCACTGGGAGAAGACCTGGGCGAGGAAGCCGTGAACCAGATAGGCAAGCTCAGCCAGATGTTCGGCGACGAGAGCCGGAGCCTGCGCGACAACATGCTTGCCATCGGTTCGGCAGTGAACCAGGTGGCACAGAGCACCAGCGCGTCCGAACCTTACTTGGTGGAGTTCACGGCACGCATGGGCGGCGTGGGCAAGCAGGCAGGCATGTCCGTCACCGACATCATGGGATTTGCTTCGGCACTCGACCAGAACATGCTGCGCTCGGAGATGGCGAGCACGGCACTGTCCGGTCTCATCCTACGCATCTACCAGGAACCGGCAAAGTATGCCCGGCTGGCACAGATGGATGTGGAGGAGTTCACCCGGCTGATGCAGACCGATGTCAACGCAGCGGTCATCTCGTTCCTGGAGGCCCTCAACAAGATGGGCGGCATGGCGCAAATCGCCCCGGTGCTGAAAGAAATGCAGCTGAGCGGAGCCGAAGCGGCAAGCGTCATCAGCACCTTGGCAGGCAATGTAGACCTGGTGCGCCGTGAGCAGGAGAACGCCAACAAGGCTTTTGCCGAAGGCACGAGCATCACCAACGAATACAACGTGCAGAACAACACCGTGCAAGCCGGACTGGAGAAGGCACGCAAAAGCTTCCAGGAAGTGCGGATAGAGCTGGGCGAACGGCTGCAGCCGGTGATGAAGAACCTCATCAGCTTCGGCAGCCTGACCGTAAAGGGGCTGCTTTCGCTCATCAAGGCTTTCGACGACTACCGGGGCGTCATCGTCACGACCACTACGGCGGTGGGGCTGTACACGGCAGCGGTAAACGTTTCCGTCATTGCCGACAAGGCAAAAGCGCTGTGGACGGGACGCATCGTCACGGGCATAAAGTCGCTCTTCACCCTTCTGCGTGCCAACCCGTGGGGCATCGCCGCTACCGCGGTAGGAGTGCTGGTAGGCGCACTGATTGACTGGAACCGAAACCAGATTGCCGTCAGCGATTCAATGAAGAAGATGAACGGCGAACTGGCGAACGAACAAAAAGCCGTCGGCCGTTTGTTCACATCTTTGCAACAAGCCGGCGATGGTACCGAACGGCGCAAAGAACTAATCGATGAAATCAACCAACGTTACGGCACTTACTTGCCTAACCTGCTGACAGAAAAAAGCAGTTTGGACGAAATCAAGGCAGCATACGACCGTATCAATACTTCGCTGACACAACAGATTGCCCTGAAATATAAAAACGAAGAAGCAAGCCAAGTGACCGAAAAGGCCGCTTCCAAGCAAATGGACTATTTAGAAAGCCTGCGCCAATCGGTGACCAAACTGACAGGCAGCGACCAAGAGGCAGCCAGTTTCATCCAAGACCTGCGCAGCATGGCGGATGCAGCCGTACAGGGTGGAGACTACCGGAAAGGAGTAGGAAATACTATGGCGACGCTTGAAAAAGAATACCTTGCCGGACGAAAGCTGACCGCCAGCATGAAAGATGACATCATGGACTACATGAACAGCGTCTATCAACTGGATATTGCCCTTGATAAAATCAACAAGAAGTACGAAGGTTGGATGCCGAAGCAAACCAATGAAGTGCCGTTGGGCGAATTGCCGGAAGTTACCGTAACAGGAACGAAACCGATAACCACAGGTACGACCGGAACGCCTGCCGCTTCCGCTTCCGGAAACGACGCGCTGGAAGCCGCCTACCGCGAGCGGCTGAACATCATCAAGCAGAACTACCTGGACCAGAAGATTACCGAAGAGCAGTACCGCCAAGAAATGTACAACGAAGAAATGGGCTACCTCGCCGCACGCCGGGACCTGCTGGAGAAAAACGGCGAAGACACCTCCCAGATACAGGGGCAGATATACGACAAGCTGATAGCCGAAGCCAACCGCGCATACGAAGCGCAGAAGAACGCCGACTTCGGCAAGGCGGAATCGGATGCCGAAAAAGAAAGGCAAGCCGCCAAGCAGGCATTCATCAGCGGCGACATCGCCGACGAAGAAGCCTACCGCCAGCGGCTGCTCGACATCGAACGGGAGTATCTGGAGGAGCGCAAGCGGCTGCTGGAGAAGTATGGCATGGATACCACCGAAGTGGAAGGGCAACTGCTGGATAGGAGAGTGGAGCAGAAGCAAGGCGATAACCGCCAGCAGGAACGCGACCGGCGCACGCAGCGGGAAGAAGGGTTCAGAGCCATAGACAGCACAGACGACTTCGGGCAGAAGAACGATATCTTGAATCAGATGTACGCCGATGATTTGGTCAGCTTCGAAGAATACCAGGAAGAGAAAACACGCATCGCCGAAGAACAAGAAGAGATGCGCAACGAAATTGCCCAAGCGGCAATGCAAGTGGTCGGTCAGGCGGCTTCATCCGCCAGCCAGCTGATAAGTGCCTTGCAAGACCGTGAGCTGAGCCAGGTGGAAGCCAAGTATAACAAGGAGATTGCCGCCGCCCGGAAGGCAGGCAAAGACACCACCAAGCTGGAAGAAGAAAAAGAGGCGGCAATGAAAGAGGTCAAGAAGAAATACGCCGACGCACAATTCGCCATGAGCGTATTGCAGGTGACGGCAAGCACCGCCGTAGCAGCTATGGAGGCATACAAGGCAATGGCAGGTATTCCTGTTGTCGGTCCTGCTTTGGGTGCTGCCGCTGCGGCAGCAGCTGTTGTTGCCGGAGCCGCCCAAATCGCCGTCGCCAAGCAGCAGCGCGATGAAGCCAAGGGTCTGTACTCGGGCGGTTACACTAATGACTACATCGAAGGCTACACCGCCCCAGGCAACCCGCACGACACAGCCGGAGTCATCCCCGTACACAAGAATGAGTTCGTTGCCAACCACGAGGCAGTGGCAAACCCAGCCGTCAAACAGTTCCTCGATGTGTTCGACGTGGCGCAGAAGCGGGGCACCATCCGGATGCTCAACACCACGCAGATCCTGGAGCAGGTGCGCACCCGTGGCGGACGCTACGAAGGCGGATACACTGATACCGGCACGGGTGATGCCCGTTCATCAGCGTCACCCTTTGCCGGAATGACGGCAGAACAACGCTCACAGGTGGTGGTACTGCTACAGGAAAACAACCGCCTGCTGACCATCCTGACAGAAAAAGAACTGGTGGTAGACCCCCGCAAAGTGCGTGACGCCATCAACCGGGTGAACCGCTTGGAGAAGAACGTGAGCCGCTGATCGCTGTCCTTTTCCCAACATATTTGCCCTCTTACCTTTGCCGTAAATAGTAAATCGCTAAATAGTAAATAGAAGTGGACGTATACGAAGCTATAGACCGGATGCGGGAATTAAGCCGCTTGCGCATTCCCTTCTCTTTCTCCTTCATGAGCTACAGCATAGCGCGCAGGAAAAGCGAAGGCGTCATCTGCATACGCCGTGCCCGGCTCTGCAAACAGAGCCGCAAGGAGCGCAACCGCTACTCCGGCTATATGCTGAACTACATCGACCTCGATACAGGCAAACAGGCATCGTGCTGGCAACCCTTATTGCTTACCTTTAACGACAACGAACTGCAACTGAAGTAATGGATACCAATTTTGAACAGATAATCCCCTGGAACGGAGCACAAGACACCGGACGTGACGTGCGCCTGAAATGGAAGCGCAATTTCGACAAGATTGCAGCAGCGCTTACCGAACTGTTAGAAGCAACTGCGGGGATGGACGAAAAGTTCCTCCGCAAGGACCGTCCGGATACGGCACAGGCTGTCATCACCTTCCTGAAAGGGCTGACCGCCGGGGATTTCCAGCAAGGCAGTACCGGCGTTGGAATCTATCAGGACGAACAGGGGAACTGGCACATCGAGACGGATTACCTTGACGTGCGCATGAAGTTCACCGCACGCGAGGTAGAGATACAGCGGGTATACCATATCGCCGGTGCGCAGATGAAGACTTCCGCAAATATGCAATGCGTCAGGGTGGAGGAACTCGCTGCTGCATACCGTTGCTACATGAACATCACAGACGATTACGGCAACGAAATAACCAATGATTTCAAGGTGAACGACCAGGCGTATGTGCAAACCTTTAATCTCGTGAAGCAGGCGGACGGCACGACTGGCAACCATTTCCTGTGGCGGCTGGTGACAGCCGTAGGCACGGATTATATCGACTTGTCTAAAGATGTATGCGCAGAAGGCAGCGATGCGCCCAAAGCCGGAGACGACATCGTGCAGTTAGGATACAGGGGGACGGATGACCCGAACCGGCAGAATGCGGTCATCGATGCGGGTGCAGGTGAAGGCTCGCCTTATTACCGTCAGTTCGTCGGCATCGACTCGTTCTCTTTCCCCGAACCGGAAACGCAACTAAAGCCGGGCGATAATATCGTGACCGGACAGATGAAGATACAGCCGGGAAGTACAGGATCGGCAAACCTGTCCGACCTGCCGGATGAGGTGTACAAGGCGGTGCAGATAGGCGGTGAGAACCTGCTGCTGAACACGGCGTTTGCAGGAGATTACGACAGCAAGAAGCTGGATTCCGCCACTTCACTGCAACAGGATACGCAAATGTACAGCCCCAATATGCAGCACTGGACCGGAAACGGCATGGCTGTAGACGAAGCATCGGCGCCCGCCGGATTCGCTTGCCAGATTGGCAACATTTCACAGCCTGTATCGCTTATCAACGGTGAAAGCTATGTGTGCAGCTTCTTTGCAAAAGGAAGCAGCATCGGGATGAGTTGCGGGGGCAACAATGTTTCCCGTCTCCTGACATCCGCATACCAGCATTATTCAATTAAGTTCATCTATCAGGGTGGCGGCGTATTCCTGCTTTCCGGAGACGCTACGCTGCATAGCCTGAAGCTGGAGCGTGGCACAATTGCTACAGACTGGTGCCCGTCCGTGCTTGACCCTTCATCGGTGGCAGACCGGTTCAAGGGCGTGTGGTACCTGCAGCAGGCGTTGAAGGGCAGCACGCAGATGATTGGCGGACTGACCCTGACAAGCATGATACAGCTCGGCAAATGGACGGATGACGTAATGGAGAAAGTGAACGCGGGTATCAGCGGCATCTACAACGATGACATGGACGTGGCGTTTTGGGCTGGCGGGACTTTCGAACAGGCGATAGCGACGGTACGCAAGATTATCGGGGGTGAAAACCCGACCGATACGGAATGGAAGTCGCTGGCTAAGTTCGTGGCGACACACGGCGGCGACATCTTCCTGCGCGGGTACATCTATGCGTTAGGCGGCGTATTCCGGGGCATCGTATATGCCGAAGGAGGCGAGTTCAGGGGCAAATTCGAGACTTCACTGAACGGGCAACGGATTGTGATAGACCCAGCCGACGGAAGCCTGAAGATGTTGGACGAGGACGGAAGGACAGCAGTCAACATATCGTTTTCTAATAGCGATGGCAGGATGTCTGCCGGGATGATGATTACAGAATACGAAGGAGACAGCGCATGGTTCTCGACACGGATACTCGGCAGGAGCATCACCATGACGAACAACCTAAGCAATTACGGTGCGATATTCCTTCCTGACCAAATCCGTTTCTTGTCAGAAGGGTCGGATTTATTCTCACTGTCAATGGAACAGGATTATAATACAGGGAAGAAGAAAATTATTATAAGCGGCTCGAACTGGAACGAGGAAGAACTGCTTGCGGGCACGGTCTATGTAGACGGAAACGGATTTTTAAAGGTAAGTAAAAAAGAGGCGGTACAACCGTAATATGGATTATGGCAAACACATCACAAATCAAGACAGACACGAACTGGCAGGAGGCGGCAGGTACAATCAACGCCAACTTCTCCGCAGTGAACACGGAACTGGAAGGGTTAAGAATGACGACATCGGTCAAGATGCCGCTCTTCAGCAGCACGTCAGAGGCTGACTCGGCAATTACGAACAAGTATGTCGGACGACTGATATTGGTCGGCAGCTCGTTGCCCGCTCCGGTATACAGGTGGAACGGTTCTTCGTGGGTTAATACGGGCATGACCGGAGGCAATGCCGAGGTCGCTCTTACGGACTATTTGGGGTATAATGATTTAGGTGACATTAATGAAGTGACTATATAATTATGGCTAAGAAAGTACAGTTAAAAGACAACAACGGCAACAAGGCATACCCTGTTACCAGCAGCGCATGTGTGGGCATGAGCGACGGCAGCGGCAGCTTGGATAAGAAGATTGCCGGGATGAACAGCAAAATAAGCTATGTAAACTGCACTACAGGAGCAGGCACAGCCGCTAAAACGGTGCCGCTTTCTGATTTTGCCCTTTCGACAGGCATACGGCTTGTCGTGAAGATGAGTTATGCGAACACGGCAGCATCGGCTACGCTGAACGTGAACAATACAGGCGCGAAAACGCTGTATTACAACGGCAACCCGGCAACGGCGGACAACACATGGGAGGCAGGCGAGGTGCTCGATGTGTATTATGACGGTACGAATTACCAGTCAAGCAGCTTCCAAGGAGGAGGAGTCAAAGCTGAAAAAATAGAATTTGACAATTCTGATACAGAAATTAAATCAGATAATGCACAGGGAGCTATTGAAGAATCTTATGCGCAGGGAAAATCCAATAGAGAAATTATCTTCAATGTAGATATTTCTCAAAAATTTAAATTCACAGACGGTAAGTATATAACAGATTTAGGTACGTTAGGGAATTCTTCAAATTTATCTTATTGTGATTATGTAGATATTTCATCATATAATTATCTATATATCAGTTTGGTATCATTATCATCTAATAATACAATCAAGGCTTCAATAGCATTCTATGATGAAAAAAGGGTATTTATAAGCAGCTATACTCCGGATAACACACCTGATAGGACGTTGGATGCTATGACAATAGCTATTCCTGCTAACGCCCGTTATTTAAGAACAAGTAAATGGGCTCAGTCTATAATGGACGAATATCAGTTTGCATTCATAGCAAAAGCCTGCATGAACTTATCGGTCTTATCAGATGAAATAGACGGCATTTATGATATATTAAAAAAAGAGATTGATATAAGCAATGAAGTCACATTTAGCAGGGACACATCAAAAGCGTTTATCAACGCAAATAATGGAAATAGGGAAGGAAGTAGTATTTTTAAATGTAGTGAAAATTATATTGATATAACCGGAGTTCAATATATCCGATGTGTAATAGGATTTAATAAGGCATATAACAATATCGGTTATGCTTTCTATGATTCAGAAAAAAAATTCATATCCGGAGGACATGCAGGTGAAACATCGGATCAAGATTCCGGGGAAGAAGAAATATTGATAGAAGAAATACCTTCTTCCGCAAAATATTTCAGATACACAATATATAACACTATTTCCCTTATTATCGGAAAATATATTACAGATATAGTTGATGAAGGTGAAACCGTTGATTTAACAGACAGGGCTGTTTTTACAACAGGGAATATGGATGTAACAACAGGAAGCTCTACCAATACGGGCGGATATACAACCTATATGAATTTCGGTTATATCAATATATCCGGATTTAAAAGAATACGCAGTACTTTATATGTTACTACTGTAAGTGCATGTAATGTCGGCATTATATTTCTAAATAAAAGTTTAGAAATAATATCATCTGTAAGATGTGCTATTGATAGCTATGTAGGTCATAAGGAAGTCACTGTCAATGTTCCTTCTGATGCCGTATATTATATTAATACAATAGATGAACCATCAGCGTTTGTGCTTGTTGGCTATAAGTCAGATTCTTCTGAAAATGGAAGTGGAAATGAAGATGAAGATAATAATAGCTATAACGATTTGAGGTTAAATAGGATTGATGTAAACTCTCCAAGTATCACTGTAACCGGAGATGACTTGGGGCTTAGTATGGATAAAACTGCGGTAAATTGCAGCATTAAATGTCGTTTTAAAGATAAGACTATATATGAAGAGAACGGAGAAATAGCTTATCAAGGCTCTTCATCATTAGCTATGCCGAAAAAAGGGTTTACACTAACATTTTCCGAAAAGCATAGATTTAAAGATTGGATAGAAATGGACGAATACCATTGCAAGGGGTATTACTCGGATTGGCTTCATTGCAGGGATTTGCTTGCTAACAAGATATTAGAGCAGATAATATTAACACGGCCACAGAATGCAAGGCGCTCTTATCAGTTCAACAATAACAAGTTTGAGGCAAATGATTTTGAATTTTTGGTAGATAGCGGAGCCTTATGCCATGTAGATGGATTTCCGATAGAATTGTATATTAATGATTCATATTGGGGGCTTTATTCTTTGAACATAAAAAAGGAAAGAGACAACTATAAATTGAAAAAAGACGATATAGACCATATACAGATTGAGGCTTCAACTGATGTATCTTATGGGAGTGCTTCGTCTTTCAATTGGGGAGGGGTTGAGATACGTTGTCCGAAATCAGACAGCGGTAATGAAGAATTTGTTGAAAACGCCACCCCGAATGATGGGGAAGTGAAAACTGCATGGATTGGATTTTTGACGAATCTTAATGCCATAGATGAAGGCAGTACGACAAAGGAAAATCTTGAAGCATTCCTTAACCTGCAAGATTGGATTGACAACATATTGGTATGCTGGTTCCTGAATCACACTGATAATTGGAGCAAAAACACGCTTTATACAACTTGGGATGCTGGGTTGCATTGGTCACCGCTGTTATATGACATGGATAATACATTTGGAATAGTAGATATTACTGGAGGCTCTGTAAAGCCATATAATTATAATACATTCGAGCATAAGGCATACACTAACTGCCCATGGCTGTCGAAGATTGAAACAATCCTTTCAATTGAAATAAAAAGTCGTTATGCGGAATTGCGTAAAAAAGGCATATTCACGAGTGAAAATGTAGACAATCTTGTTACCTCATGGGTAAAAGAAGTGGGAACGGACGTGTATAAGGATGATACGGAACGCTGGAGTTATCCCGGACTTGGAAATGGTGGGTCTTTCATTGACAGCCATTACAGGATTTTCAGATGGATAAGTGACAGATTGGGTTATTTGGATGAAAAATATGGATATACAGAGTAATTATGAAAAAGTTTATCGAAAAAATCGGGATTGACAAGCTTGCCCATTTGGGTATCGGCGGGCTTGTGTGCGCGTGTGTTACGTTTGTGGTTATTTTGCAAGACATGGATACGCTG